>JAHBTG010000008.1 GCA_019638695.1 Bacteroidota bacterium
CGCCAGACTTCCGGTACGTTCTGCAACGACCAGATCACCATCTTTGACGGATATGACGAGACGGCCCCTATCCTCTACGGGCCTATCCAGACAGGTGCCATACCCCTTGGGCAGCGGGTAGTCTCCACCTGGGGCGTGATCACGGTACGTCATTTTATCAATGACAATAACTGTAACGGTACCGGCTTTGAAGCCGATTTCAACAGCTACGGTACCTACCCCACCGACTATAGCTGGTCTCCCACTACCGGGCTGAGCGACCCCACCTCCCTGAGTCCCCGCGCAGCGCCCAGTGTCACCACCACCTATACGCTCACCTATGGCGGCGGCTGTACGGACCAGGTAACCGTTACCGTATTACCCAGCGATATGGCGGGTCCTGACCGGACTATTCGCTGCGGAGATAGTGTCTACCTGGGGTTAAAACCCATGCCGCATGGTATTGTGCCCATGCCGCTGCTGGCCGCCACTAATGGCACATCCCGCCAGACCATCCGTCACCGCGAAGGCAAGCTGCGCGACCACGCCAACCACCTGAATGTGAATGCCGTTACCCCGCATGTGGGTACGCGCTATACCACCATTGCCCCTGTGGGCGCAGACAGCGTAGAGATTGTATTTGTGCAGAGAGCCACCACCGGTACTTTCTGTAACGACATGATCACTGTCTTTGACGGATACGATGAAACCGCTCCTATCCTGTACGGGCCTATCACCACGGGCAGTATACCGGTAGGTACCCGCGTGGTCTCCACCTGGGGTGTGCTGACGGTGCGGCACTTTATCAATGACAATAACTGTAATGGATTGGGCTTTGAGGCCGACTTCAACAGTTTCGGCGATGTTCCCGATTACTATAGCTGGACGCCCACCACGGGCCTGAGCGACCCCACCGCTCCGAATCCCCGTGCCGCACCCAGTACCACCACCACCTATACCTTGTCCTACGGTGGCGGTTGTACGGACCAGGTGACCGTTACCGTATTGCCCAGCGGCATGGCCGGTCCGGATGTGTCTATAGGGTGCGGGGATAGCGTGTATATAGGTGCCAAACCCATGCCGCATGGTGTGATGTCTATGCGTGTGCCGCTCGTTTCCGGTGTGGCCAGGGATACCATCCGTCACCGCGAAGGTATCCTGCGTGACCATGCCAACCAATTGAATGTGAATGCTGTGGGCCCGCATGTGGGCACGCGGTTCACCTCCATCGCCCCGGTTGGGGCGGACAGCGTGGCGGTTATTTTCCGGGACATGCACACTTCCGGTACGTTCTGTGATGACCAGATCACCATCTTCGACGGGTATGATGAGACCGCCCCCATCCTGTACGGCCCCATTCGTACGGGTCTGATCCCTGCGGGCACCCGTGTGGTATCTACCTGGGGTGTGCTGACGGTGCGCCATTTTATTAATGATAATAACTGTAACGGCCGGGGCTTTGAGCTGGATTTTAACAGCTACGGTACCTATCCCACCTATTACAGCTGGACGCCCACCACGGGTCTGAGTGATCCCACTATCCTGAATCCCAAGGCTGCGCCCAAGGTGACCACCACCTATACCCTGAACTATGGGGACGGCAGCGGCTGTGCAGACCAGGTGACCGTATACGTCAATCCGCTGGATCTGGCAGGGCCCGACAGGTCGATCACCTGCGGAGACAGCGTGTATATAGGCGCCTGGACCATGCCCTATGGCATTTATCCCCAACTGGCGCCAGCCGGCTCGCGCGATACCCTCCGTGCGCGGGTGGGTGTGCTGCGCGATATCGGCAATGCCGGCAATGTGAATATAGGCAGCCATGTGGGCACGCGATTTACTTCCATCGCCCCGGTAGGTGCGGATAGCGTAGAGCTCATTTTCCGGGATGCGCATACTTCAGGCACCTTCTGCGGAGACCAGATCACCGTGTTTGACGGTTATGACGAAACCGCTCCGGTGCTCTATGGACCTGTCACTACAGGCAGTATACCGCCGGGTACCCGCGTGGTCTCCACCTGGGGCGTGCTGACGGTGCGTCATTTTATTAATGACAATAACTGTAACGGCCGCGGTTTTGAAGCGGAGTTTACTGCCCTGGGAGGGGCAGGCACACAATACCTGTGGTCTCCCACTACCGGCCTGGACGACCCCACCAGTCCCACACCCAAAGCCGCACCAGCTACTACTACCGTCTATACCCTGACGGTAGACGGCGGTTGTGCTTCGGATGTCACCGTCACCGTATTGCCTTCTGTGGGAGTGATGGGTACTATCCCCAATCGCACCATTATGTGCGGGGAGCGCACCCAGCTGGCCTGGCAGGTGAATATGAATAATGCCGCCAATCCCGGTGATGCCGCACAGGCGATCAAGGCGCCCTTTGGCTGGTATTATGATAATGGCGGTCCTGATGCCAACTATACCGGTGCCGCTACTTTTGACCGCATGGAGCTGGTTTCCCCGCTGGGTGCCGGTACCGTGAGTATCACGTTCTATGACCTGAACCTGGGGCATGCTACCCACTCCATTATCCTGTATGACGGGCCCACGACCAGCCACCCGGTATTAGCCACCCTTACCGCTGCCAACCCGCAGCTCAACACCACGTTTACTTCTACCGGCGGCCAGATCTTGGTGCGTTTCCGCAACACGGGTAACGGCGCTACCGGCCGTGGCTGGACGGCACGTTTTGAAGGGAACCCGGCGTACCCGTTTACCTATAGCTGGAGCCCCACCGCCGGGCTGGATGATCCTGCAGCCCCGGAACCCTGGGCGAGCCCGGGCAGCACCACCAGCTATACGCTCACGGTAGGTTATCCTGCACCCAATGCAGCCTGTAACTTCACTCTGCCCGTTACCGTTACCGTTAACCCGCTGACCTTACCCGCCCTGCCGTCTTACCAGATACTGTGCGGGCAGCAGGTCATGCTGGGTACCACCGTGGCTAACGCCAATAATGCCAATCTTTCCCAGCAGGAGCTGTTCACCATGCCGGCTACCAGCCAGGTGGGTGCCAACGGCCTGCGGCACGTGGCTTCGGGCAGCCTGTTTGACCGCGGGGGTGCCGGTGGCAGCTACTACAACAACGAGGATGTCGGCTATACCATTGCACCCATAGGGGCCACTACCCTCAGCCTCACCTTCCTCTCCGGTTCCGGAGATGGCAGTACGCCTACCAGCGACCGTATAATCATCTACGACGGTAACAGTACCCTGGCGCCCGTGCTCCTGGCAGAAACGCCGCTGGATAACCTGCCCATAGGGGTGCCTGTTGTTTCTACCACCGGTATGCTGACGGTGCGAATCATTTCCAATAACAATAACCTCCAGGGTGCGGGTTTTGCGGCCAGCTGGACTTCGGATGCCCAGTTTACCTATAGCTGGACCTCTACACCTGCCGGGTTTACCTCTACAGATCCCTTCCCGGTGGTGGAACCCACCGTCAATACCACCTATACCCAGACAGTAACAGTGGTGGGCACGTCCTGTAGTGTGGCGCGCAACCATGCTGTGACGATGGGCGCACATGCCAACGTATATCCTGCTCCGGCCAATATTTATTGCGGAGATGTGGTGAACATTGGTATAGATACCAATATCGTCATGGGTGTGAACTACAATAACCCTGCCCATCGCTATTACCTGACCGAGGGATGGCTGTATGACCGCGGCGGGCCCACGCAGGATTATGCCAATAATGTGACGGATGAAGTGGTGTTACAGCCCCTGGGTGCTACGAGTGTATCCATAGAGTTCCTGTCTGCTGCGGGAGACGGCGCCAATGGCGACTGGATCTGGGTATATAATGGCACCAGCAATGCCGCCCCGCTGATCTACTCCGGTTCGCTGGATGCGCTGGTGCTCAATACGGTATTCACCGCCACCTCTGGGGCAATGACCGTCCGCATGGTGGCCAATAACAACAACCTGCAGGGTGCGGGCTTCCGGGCGCGCTGGACCAGTACCGGCAGTAACATCACCGGCTACAGCTGGACGGGCACCGCTCCTGCGCTGGCTACCCTGAGCAGCACCGCTATCCCCTGGCCATCGGTACAGACCGGTGTGACCAATAGCTATACCCTCAATGTGCTGAACAGCTCCGGTTGTGCCATTGCGCAGGCCCGCACCCTCACCGTCAATAGCCCCACACTTACGGCCACGCCGGTAACGATCCTGTGCGGCGATACGGTGCAGATCGGCAATCCACCCCAGTTTGTCAGCGATGTATGGATGAGTAACAATACCGGTCAGCGCCATGCCCCTGAGGGTATGTTCTATGATAATGGCGGCCCCGGCGATAACTACCTCCATGCCAACTGGACGTATACCATTGCGCCCATTGGAGCCACGGTAACCACACTCGTCTTTACGCAAGCTGCCGGCAATGCCCTGGACCGCATCACGCTGTATGACGGTACGGGTACTGCCAACCCCATTATCTGGGGGCCGGGCGCGCTGGGAGACCTGCCGCTGAATACCCTCTTTGTGGCCGGTTCCGGGCGTATTACCATCAACTTTGATGGCGATAACAGTCCCAATACCCTGGCCGGCAAAGGTCCCGGCTGGGTAGCCAGCTGGACCAGCGATGCGCCAGCCTGGACGGCCAGCTGGACGCCCACCACGGGCCTGAGCGATCCCACAGCCTTCCGTCCGTATGCTTATCCCTCTGCTACTACCAATTACTCCGTTACCTACAGCAATGGCACCTGTAACCTCACCCATACCGCTGTGGTGACTGTGCAGGCAGATCCCACCCCCACACCCCCGGCCAATTTTGCGGGATCCGATGTGAGTATGTGTGCCAATGATGCCCCCGTACAGTTGGGAACGGTACTGCCCAAATATGAGGTGAACATTGCCAACAACGCGGTATACCTCACCAGCAGGGGTATCCTGTATGATGACGGCGGCCCGGCGGGCAATTATACCAATACTACCAAGAACTGGGTGGCTACTATTAGTCCGGCCAATGCACAGCAGGTGCGCCTCACCTTTACGCAAGGGGTGTTCTTTGATGCCAATGACCGGGTGGAGATCTATAACAGCGCGACGGAAACTGTGTCCAACCGTTTGCTGAGCAGCAGTGTGGATCATGCCAATACCATTCCGTCCGGCACTACGATTGTGTCCAATACCGGTATCATCCGGGTGCGCTTCATTACCAACAATGCCAATGTGGCCGCCGGTTTTGCTGCCGAATGGGAGGTGCTGCAGCCCGCCGGTGTCAGCAATGTGCACTGGTCGCCCGAACTGGGGCTGGATAACCCGTATACCGCCCAGCCTATGGCCAATCCCCCGGTGACCACCACCTATACGGTGACGGTGCGTAATGGCAGTTGCGTGGAGCATACGGACCAGGTGACCGTCACGGTAAACCAGACCAACTTCGAGGATTACCGCAGCCTGGTAGACGGTCTGTGGAGCGACATCAATACCTGGCAGGTGCTGATGCCCGGCCATCCTAATACCACCCTGCTGCTGGCGCCTGAGAACGAAAGCTTCTGGGTAGATGCCGCCACGTACAATACCGGCGGTTGCGGACTGGCCACCATACCCGATGCCCGCAGCAAGAACGTCTTTATCCGCCACACGGTGGATATGGATACCAGCATTGCCACGGCTATAGGGGTGGACCAGGTGAGCATTGTCAAATACAATGGCTTTGCCGGTAACCTGCGCTTGCCCGCTACCAAGCGCCTGGCATTGCACAGCAGTGGCACTACCAATGCCATCAGCGCCCGTCCGGAAGATATCTATAACCAGAGCAGGTTTGAGATCGCAGGGGAATTCCTGCTGGTGGGCGGCCAGCTCTATAATGAAGACAGCAGCACCGTGGCCTATACCGGCAACGGGGACCAGCAGATGTGGAACGGCAAGTATGGCCGCCTGGAGATTCACAACACCGGGCAGAAATACGTATCCGGCGCCAATACGCGGGTCAATACACAAGTGCAGTTCTTCAGTGGTTATGTCACCACCGGCGCCAATGACATTACGCTGGCCCAGGCTTGCGATGTGCTGGGAGCCGCCTTTGCCGTGGGTTATTTTGTAACGGACGGACTGGGGTCTGTGGTGAAAGAGCACCTGGGCCCCTCCGGTGTGCCGGTGTTCGATTTCCCCGTAGGACACAGCACTGCCAGCTATAACCTTGCCCGCATGGAGAACAGCGGTGCTACGGATGACTATGCCGTGCGTGTGACAGGCATCTTTGAGAACGACCCCACCTTCCCCACGGATGAGCCGGAACTGCCCAATGCCGTTAACCGCACCTGGCATATCGTGGAGGAGACACCGGGAGGCAGCGATGTGACCTTGCGCCTGCATTGGGTGACGGCTCATGAAAACCCCGGATTTGACCGCACTATTGCCCGCAAGACGCATTATGACAATGCCATCGGCTGGGAATGGAAGAGCCCCGAAGCGCCTGCTCAGGGCGCCGGGGACTATACCGATCCCTGGTGGTATGAGACAGCCGGGCTCAACCAGTTCTCCCCCTATTCTGTGGCCAGTATCGTTTACCCGCTTAACAACGACCGCCTGCGCCTGTGGGGGCACCTGGAAGGCCGCGACGGCCTGCTGACCTGGGAAGGCGACCGAAGCCCCAGTATACACCATTATCAACTGGAGCGTATGCAGCTGGAGCCCACTTTCCATCCCTACCAGGTCATTAACGGGCAACCGGCCTTTGTCAATGGTGAGCCTGTGTACCACTACACAGATAAAGACCTTGCCGGGCTTACCTACCGCTACCGCGTGCGGGAGTATGACTGGGACGGCCGGGTGACCCTTAGCAACGAAGTGGAGCTTTACCTGGGCACGGATAACCAGGTGCGCCTCACCCTGTATCCCAACCCTGCGGTAACCGACCATGCGGTACTCAAGGTGCGGAGTGCGGAGCCCTTCACCATTGAGTATGAGATCTATAATACCCTCGGCCAGGTGGTGGGTCGTGCGCCCAAAGCGGATATGGCTGCGGGCACGCACAAGCTGGAAGTGCCGCTGGCACACCTGGCCGCCGGTACGTATACCGTGCGTACCACCATCAATGGCCGCCTCTTCAATACCCGCCTCATCCGTATGGTGCGGGACTAGTAGGCACCGGATAGCTGGCGTTTCATGCAGAAGCCGTATCTCTAACTGGGATACGGCTTCTTACTGTAGGTAGTTCTCCCAAAAGCCTTTTCTGTAAGGCCGTTATGGTAAGGGCTGTGAATCCTTATGTTGACCTTCCGGGCAGGAACACCGTTTCTGGGCAGGAGACCCCTAACTTGTCTCGGCATCCCCAGTGTAGCACAGGGTATGGCAGGAGATTCGGCATGGCGATGCTGTAAAGAAGGCAGTGCCTTCCTGTTTCTGTCCTGTAGGATAATCTGGTAGCCTGTCTAAACGCGGGTCTTCTCGGCCAGCAGCTGCTTCACATAATTGGGCAGGGCAAAGGCTGCGTGATGAATATCTCCATTGTAGTACTGGAGGCCGTGCTGCTGGCTGAATGCCTCTGTCAGCGCGCTGTCCACAGTCCTGGGCTGCTGGCCGCCTTTGGCGCAGAGGGCAAAGCTCCAGTTACCTGTGGGGTAGGTGGGGATGCTCATCAGGCCGCAGTGCACATTGCCGGCGCCAAATATCTCGCGGAAGCACTGGTAGATCTCCTGGAAGGTCTCCACCTCGTAGCGGGGGCTCTCGCTCTGCACGACCATTACCCCGTCTGCACCGAGGATGCGGTGCACATGGCGGTAGAAATCGTAAGAGAACAAGCCCTCTGCAGGTCCTTCAGGGTCGGTGCTGTCAATGATCACCAGGTCAAAGGTGCCATTAGGGGAGTTTTGTACATATTCTATACCGTCTGCCACATGCAGTTCCAGTTTGGGGTTGTCAAACGCCGCCGCTATGGTAGGCAGGTGCTCCTTGCTGGCCTCTATCACCATACCGTCTATCTCCACCATCACACAGCGTTCTACCTGCGGGTGGCGCAGCACTTCGCGCACCACGCCGCCGTCTCCCCCGCCAATGACCAGCACTTGTTTTACGTGCCCATGGGTGTGGATGGCCGGGTGGCTCATCATTTCGTGGTAGACGTATTCGTCTTTTTCCGTGGTCATCACCTTGCCGTCCAGCGTCAGTAATTTACCATAGGCATAGGTGTCATAGACCTCCACCTTCTGGAAGGGAGACTGCCCGCGGAAGAGCACATCTCCTGTGTGGCGCAGGCTCATGGCAATGAACTCATTGCGCTCGGTATACCAGATATTGCGGTGGTATTGCATGGCCGCTACCGAGGTGTCATGATCCTCTGCTTTGCTGGCGGCGCCCTCCTTCAGCTCGGGCTTGATAAGGCCCAGCTGGCCACGGCCCATCTCAATGGCTGCCCCGTGGCTGGCTTCCAGCGCTTTGTACAGGTACTGGTAGCATACCCAGGGATCCACCGTATCGCCGCAGGTAAAGACATCTATGGCGGCGTAGCCAAACTCCGGCCAGGTATGGATAGCCAGGTGGCTTTCCTGGATCACCACCACGCCAGATACCCCAAAGGGGTTGAAGTGGTGAAATGTGGAATTGATGACCGTAGCATCCGCCGCCTTGGCCGCATCGATAAAGGATTGTTCAATGTGCGTCACTTCATTCAGCACATGCTCCGGACAGCCGTAAAACTCTACGATAATGTGTCTTCCCAGGTTTACCATTTGCGCAACTAAAATTTCGCGCAATTTAGGGCATATCCCCGTGCACAGGCCCGCCTGTGTATGGGATTTACCAAAATGTTAATGTAACAAGGCTAATGCCGGAACATCAGCAGGTCCTGTGTGCCAAAGCTAGTACGCCAGGTGGCGGGGATGAGTTGCAGCTGAACATGGGTCTCTGGCAGAAGGTCCGATTTTTTGATCATAGCCCTGTTCAATAATTGCCATTGGGCGACGTTGTCATCTGCATATACCGTGACCATGCGTTTGCCTTCGTGCAGAAAGTAACTGGGCCCCCATTGTAATATTGTGATATAGCTAACTACACGACAACCTATAAAGTCACATCTGAGCTCAAGTGTATCCTGCTTTTCAGTGGGCGCATCCTGCGCCACAAGCCCCAATGGCAGGCAACAGAGAAAGAGTATAGGGAGCAGTTGTTTCATGGCAAAGTGCTGTTTAATGTCGGAACATCAGCAGGTCTTGTGTATCCATACGTGTGGTCCAGAGTGCAGAAAGGATCTCAGCCCGGCGTTTGATCCCTTTTTCCGTGGCCACGGTGTAAAAACGTCGTTGATGCCGGAAATAGGATGAGCTCCTGGATAGTAATACAATTTCCTCCAGGGTGACCACTGGCAGATAGCAAATGATGTGCTCAGTCCATGGCGACTCGTCAATAATGACCGTTTCCGGCACTGTTATGTTAGCCGTAGTATCCGGTTCGGGCGCTGTGGCTGCCGGTTGTGCCTGCAAGCCTGTGGCCAGCATACCCCACAGTACCAGTAAATAAATGCCTTTCATATGGCTAAATCTAAGGAATCTTTCCCGGGACAGCAAACTCAGGCAACTACCTGCAAGGGCACGTCGCCTATCAGCAGCGTATCTCCCACGGCCAAAGAGGTCTCATGCGTAGGATGGCCGTTGAGGCGCACCCCGTGGGTGCTGTCCAGGTCGCTCACCCACCATAACCCCTCGCGTAGTTGCAGGACAGCGTGGCGTCCGCTTACGGTAGGATGCCCCAGGGTTATGTCATTATCCGGGCTGCGGCCTATAGTGAGTACATTACCTGCCAGCAGGAACGTATATACCTGGCCATCTACCTGCGCGACGAGTTGGGCAGGTATGGCCTTGGGTACTGCCGGCTGGGCCTCTGCTACCCGGATATTGGCGGCCAGGCTGTGGCGTGCGGCCTGGTCTGCCGCCAGCTGCGCTTGTATACGGGATTCGGCACGGGCTACCCGTTCCCGCTCTGCCCTGAGCTCGCGGCGCAGGCGCTGCTGGCGGCGGATGACCGAGATAACCAGCAACAGCAGCAGGAGCGCTCCTGCCGCAAAAAGCAGGGGCTGGGCCAGGCGGTCCAGCAGGCTTTTTTCACCTTCTGCCAGGTAGGCTGCACTGGCCGCCTGGTAACTGACCGGGATAGCTTGCCCTTTGTACCGTATCGTAGTCTCCCGGGCGCTGCCGTCTTCCCGTTCATCACTCTCAAACCGGATGATCACGGCATAGTCAGACAAGGGTTTCCCTTTGCCTGCCCCGTCCCGGATGCCCAGTATCCCTGTCAGCGCGGTTTGCAGGGCCGCCACATTTCCGGATTTGGGGGCTTTGCCGTGGGTGCGGGCGGCAAGCTCCCGCAATTGGTCCGCCACATCCTCCCGCTCGGGTTTATAGAATGCCAGGTGCAGGCGCAGTTGCTTTTCCTCCAGCAATGCCGCCAGCTCTTCAAGGGGCTGGTCTCCTACCGCTAACCCGCCTGCCGGGGTGATGAGGACTATCTCCCGCAGGGACTCCGCCTTCTCCGCGGCAAACCATGTGATGGCCTGGTGCAGGGCCAGGGCCGGGGTGACAGACTGGGACGTATCTCCGCTGGAATATACCCGCTGAATAGCGTCTCGCAGAAGAGCGATGTCTGTGGTAGCTGTTTGAGAGCCCACAAAGAGCTTTTCTCCGGCGGCTGGCGCCGGGCGGTACCACCCGAAGGCAAAGGCTGTGCCGGTAGGGGCGCTTTCCAGTAATTGCAGCAGAGCCTTCTTCATCTCCAGCAGGCGATTGCCCGCAGACCAGGGTCCGGCATCCAGTATCAGCAATACTTCGCGGGACGGGGCCTGGGTATTGCCGGGTTCTTTTTGCAGGAGCAGTTCGAAAGGGAAAGGGCGGTCGCCGGACTTTACCGTGAAATCGTCCCGCACAGGTGCCTCGGCCACACCGTTCAGTTCCAGGGTGACGGATACCTGGGGAAATTTATCTGAATTGATATGGGTCACCCGCGCTTGCTGGCCTTGTAAGGGGGGCATCCACAGCCACAGCAGGAGCAGGTAACTTATGCGGGAAAGGAGCGGTGTCATCTAGTTTAGGGTTGGTTTTGTGGAAGAAAGATACACGGGTTTGTGCTGGGAGTCAACTATAGGCCGAAGCCGCTTGCCGGAACGGCGGCGGTATGGACACAGGTCCCGCTGCTTCTCCCCGGTACCCCTGTATCGTTCTGGCCAACCACAGGGCTTAGTCCAGGAAAGCGTCTATTTCACCCGTCGCCTCATCTATGGTCACGGTAATATACTCCTGCAGTGTGGTGGCCAGCTCCCGTCCCACAAAGTCTGCTTTCAGGGGGTAGCGGTGATGCCCCCTGTCTATCAATACCGCAATGTGAACCGACTGCGGCCCGTGCTGCAGCACATCTGCCAGGCTGTGCATCAGGGTAGTGCCGGTGTAGAGCACGTCATCTACCAGGATCACCGGGTATTGGTGCATCAGTCGGATCTCCGCTTCGGAGGGACTCAGGGTGCCTCCCCTGGCTACCTCCAGCAGGTGTACCTGGAAAGGACTGATCCGCTGCAGGTGTGCCTGCAGCAGCCGGGCAATGTGCCGGCCCCGCTGGTCTATGCCTATCAGTACCAGGGCCTCGTGGGCATATGCATATTCATACAGCTGGTAGGCCATGCGCAGGATCCGGCTCTGGCAGCTGGGGTTGTCGAGTATTTTTACAGGCATAGTGCAAAAAAACGACAAAAACAAAAGCGGGACACGATGTGCCCCGCCTTGCGATTCCTTTTGTCTCCAACTGTATTCCTAAGCATACTCTTCCTGGTGCAGACCTTCCTTCACGGCTTGGTCTGCGCCGGCTTTGCTGCTTACGTAAATACTCTCGTACTCGCGGAGGCCCGTGCCTGCAGGGATCAGGTGCCCTACGATTACGTTCTCCTTGAGGCCCAGCAGGTGGTCCATCTTGGCGGAGATGGCCGCTTCGCTCAGCACTTTGGTAGTCTCCTGGAAGGAAGCTGCCGACATAAAGCTCTTGGTACCCAGTGAAGCCCGGGTAATACCTTGCAGGATGGGGTAGGCTACTGCCGCACGGGCATCCCGCACTTCTACCAGCTTCTTGTCCTTGCGCTTGAGCATGGAGTTCTCGTCGCGCAGTTTGCGTGCCGAAACGATCATGCCTGCTTTCAGGTTGGTGCTCTCTCCGGCATCCAGCACTACTTTTTTGTCAAAGATCCAGTCATTCTCCTCCTGGAACTCCAGGCGGTCGATGATCTCTTTCTCCAGGAAGATGGTGTCACCGGCATCTTCGATCACTACTTTCTGCATCATCTGGCGCACGATCACCTCAATGTGCTTGTCGTTGATCTTCACACCCTGGAGGCGGTATACGGCCTGGATCTCGTTCACAATATATTCCTGGACGGCTGCCGTACCTTTGATACGCAGGATGTCTGCGGGGGTAATGGCGCCATCGGAAAGCGGCGTGCCGGCATATACCAGGTCGTTATCCTGCACCAGGATATGACGTGCCAGCGGCACCATGTATTTGCGCTCCTCACTGCCGTCGCGGGAAACCACGCGGATCTCGCGGTTACCGCGCTTGATGGTGCCCAGTTGCACAATGCCGTCGATCTCCGATACCACGGCGGGGTTGCTGGGGTTGCGGGCTTCAAAGAGCTCTGTCACACGGGGCAGACCGCCGGTAATATCTGACGTTTTGGAGGCTACACGGGGGATCTTTACCAGGATCTGGCCCGCTTTTACCTTCTGGTTGTTGTCCACCATGATGTGGGCGCCTACCGGGATGTTGTAGGAGCGGCTTTGTTTGCCGGATTTGTCTTCTACCGTGATGGAGGGGTTCACCGTTTTGTCACGGGACTCGATGACCACTTTTTCTACGAAACCGGTCTGCTCATCCGCTTCCTCGCGGTAGGTAATGCCTTCCACGATAGAGTCGAAGGTAACCACACCTTCGTATTCTGACAGGATAACGGCGTTGTAGGGGTCCCACTGGCACACTACAGCGCCTTTCTCCAGCTCCTGGCCGTCTTTTACCAGCAGCTCGGAGCCATAGGGCAGGTTGCTGGTAGAGAAGACCTTGCCGGATTTGGCATCGACGATACGGAATTCACCGCTTCGGCCGATAACCAGTTTCACCTTGCGGTCGCCGTCGTTGCGCTCAATGGTGCGGACGTTATCGAATACGATGGTACCGTTGAACTTGGTGCGGATCTGGTTCTCTGCGCTCAGGCGCTGGGCGGTACCGCCCACGTGGAAGGTACGCAGGGTAAGCTGCGTGCCGGGCTCACCGATAGACTGGGCCGCGATCACACCCACCGCTTCTCCGTTTTGTACCAGTTGCAGGTTGGCCAGGTTGCGGCCATAGCACTTGGAACATACGCCGCGCTTGCTGTCGCAAGTGAGCACGGAGCGGATCTCCACGGTTTCGATCTCAGCTTCCTCTATACGGCGGGCCAGCATTTCGGTGATCAGTTCACCGGCGGGCACAATGATCTCGTCCGTAACGGGGTGGCGCACATCATCCACCGGTGTGCGGCCCAGGATACGGTCGGAGATGGGTTCTACCACCTCATCGTTTTCTTTGAGCGGGGTGATGGTGATGCCGCGCAGGGTGCCGCAATCTTCTTCAGTGATGATTACGTCCTGGGCCACATCCACCAAGCGGCGGGTGAGGTAACCGGCATCCGCGGTTTTGAGGGCGGTATCTGCCAGACCTTTGCGCGCACCGTGGGTGGAGATGAAATATTCCAGTACGGAGAGGCCTTCCTTGAAGTTGGAAAGGATGGGGTTCTCAATGATCTCCCCGGCAGAGCCTTTTACGGTCTTCTGCGGCTTGGCCATCAGTCCCCGCATACCGCCGAGCTGGCGGATCTGCTCCTTGGAACCGCGGGCGCCGGAATCCAGCATCATATACACCGGGTTGAAACCGTCGTTGTCGCTGGAAAGCTGCTTCATCAGCGTTTCTGCCAGGCGGCTGTTGGCACGGGTCCAGATATCGATCACCTGGTTGTAACGTTCGTTCTCCGTGATAAGCCCCATGTTGTAGTTGGCGAATACCTCGTCGATCTTCTCATAGGCTTCCTTGAGCAGCACCTCTTTTTCCGGGGGGACGATCACATCCTTCAGGGAGAAGGAGAGTCCGCCGCGGAAGGCCATCATAAAGCCCAGCGCTTTCAGGTCATCCAGGAAACGCGCCGCACGGGCCTGCCCGGTAGCGTTGTAGATATCCAGGATCACACCGCGCAGGCTGCCTTTGGTAAGCAGACGGTTGATATACCCTACCTGCTTGGGCACGATCTGGTTGAAGAGCACACGGCCTACGGTGGTTTCCATCAGTTCGTATACAGCGTTGCCCTGGGCGTCTACTACGTAGGTCTGGGTATCTGCATCGAACTTGGGCAGGCGCACCTTGATGATGGCATGCAGGGCCACAGCGCCTTCGTTAAAGGCAATCTGCACCTCTTCGGGACCGTAGAACACCAGGCCCTGGCCTTTCTGGTTGGGGCGTGCCTTGGTGATGTAGTAGATACCCAATACCATGTCCTGCGAAGGAACGGTGATGGGTACCCCGTTGGCAGGGTGCAGGATGTTGTGGCTGGCCAGCATGAGCACCATAGCCTCCAGGCACGCTTCGTTGCTCAGGGGTACGTGCACGGCCATCTGGTCACCGTCAAAGTCTGCGTTGAAACCGGTACATACCAGGGGGTGCAGCTGGATAGCTTTGCCCTCGATCATCTTGGGCTGGAAGGCCTGGATACCGAGGCGGTGCAGCGTTGGGGCACGGTTCAGCAGCACAGGGTGTCCTTTCAGCACGTTCTCGAGGATCTCCCATACCAGCGGATCCTTCTTGTCCACGATCTTTTTGGCGCTCTTCACCGTCTTGACGATGCCGCGTTCCAGCATCTTGCGGATAATGAACGGTTTGAAGAGCTCGGCCGCCATATCCTTGGGCAGGCCGCACTCGTGCAGTTTGAGGTTGGGACCTACTACGATTACCGAACGGCCGGAGTAGTCCACCCGCTTACCGAGCAGGTTCTGGCGGAAGCGGCCCTGCTTGCCTTTGAGCATGTCCGAAAGGGACTTCAGCGCACGGTTGCTCTCGGTGCGCACGGCGTTCACCTTGCGGGTGTTGTCAAAGAGGCTGTCCACAGCCTCCTGCAGCATGCGCTTTTCATTACGCAGGATCACCTCAGGCGCTTTGATCTCAATCAGGCGCTTCAGGCGGTTGTTGCGGATGATCACGCGGCGGTAGAGGTCGTTGAGATCACTGGTGGCAAAACGGCCGCCTTCCAGGGGCACCAGCGGGCGCAGTTCCGGCGGAATCACGGGCACCATGCGCACCACCATCCACTCCGGACGGTTCTCCATGCGTTTGTTTGCTGAGCGGAAAGACTCCACCACCTTGAGGCGCTTGAGGGCGTCGTTCTTGCGTTGCTGGCTGGTTTCTTCGGCGGCACGGCGGCGCAGGTCATAGCTCAGGTCGTCCAGGTCTATGCGGCTCAGGAGCATCTCCAGCGCCTCAGCGCCCATTTTGGCAATGAACTTGTTCGGGTCGTTATCGTCCAGCATCTGGTTCTCCTTGGGCAGGCGCTCCAGTATGTCCAGGTATTCATCCTCTGTGAGGAAATCCATGAACTGGGTGCCTTCCTGGCCCATGATGCCGGCGTTGATCACCACATACCGCTCGTAGTAGATCACTTGGTCCAGCTTCTTGGTGGTGAGCCCCAGCAGGTTGCCGATCTTGTTGGGCAGCGAACGGAAGTACCAGATGTGTGCCACGGGCACTACCAGGGCAATATGCCCCATGCGTTCGCGGCGCACTTTTTTCTCGGTCACCTCCACGCCGCAACGGTCGCAGATGATGCCTTTGTAGCGAATGCGCTTATACTTGCCGCAATGGCACTCATAGTCCTTTACGGGGCCAAAGATGCGTTCGCAAAAGAGGCCGCCCATCTCGGGCTTGTAGGTGCGGTAATTAATGGTCTCCGGCTTCAGTACCTCACCGAAGGAGCGGTTGAGGATAGATTCCGGCGAGGCCAGGCTAATGGTCACGCTGCGGAAGTCGCTAGAGAGCTTTTGATCCTTTTTATGATGAGTGGGAGTCATATGATATGCAGCTGAGGTAAAAGAAAATTAGTCCAGAGATACTTCCAGGGCCAAGCCGCGGAGTTCATGCATGAGTACGTTGAAGGACTCTGGCACGCCGGGCGTGGGGATGTTTTCTCCCTTGACAATACACTCGTAGGATTTGGCGCGGCCAATCACATCGTCAGACTTGACGGTGAGCAGTTCGCGCAGGATATGGGCGGCACCGAAGGCTTCCAGTGCCCACACTTCCATCTCGCCGAAGCGCTGACCACCGAACTGGGCCTTACCGCCCAGCGGCTGCTGGGTGATGAGGGAGTAGGGGCCGATGGAGCGGGCGTGCATCTTGTCATCTACCATGTGGCTCAGTTTCAGCATATAGATAACCCCCACAGTGGTAGGCTGGTCAAAACGCTGGCCTGAGAGGCCGTCATAGAGATAGGTGCGGCCAAACTCCGGCAGGCCCGCTTTCTGCAGTTCTGCGTTCACCTCTTCAATGGTGGCACCATCGAAAATAGGCGTGGCGAATTTCTGACCGGTCTTAAGACCTGCCCAGCCCAGGATGGTTTCGTAGATCTGTCCCAGGTTCATCCGGCTGGGTACCCCCAGCGGATTGAGTACGATATCTACCGGTGTGCCATCCTGCAGGAAGGGCATATCCTCTTTGCGCACGATACGCGAAACGATACCCTTGTTACCGTGGCGGCCGGCCATTTTGTCGCCCACTTTCAGCTTGCGCTTGTTGGCAACGTATACTTTGGCCAGTTTGATGATACCGGTAGGCAGTTCGTCTCCCACGGAGATCTGGTATTTGTCGCGCTTGTAGGCGCCATCGATCTCGTTGTAGCGATTGGTGTAGTTGTGGAAGAGCTGTACGATACGTGAGTTCAGGTCTTCGTCCTTAGTCCAGTCGCTGGGGATGATGTCTATGAAGCGCAGGGTAGCCAGCTTGGCAGTAAGCTTCTTGCCGGCAGGGATAATCTCCTCGCCATATTTGTCTTTGATGGCATTGAGCTTGGCAGCACCCACCAGGGCTAGCAGCTTCTCCAGCATTTCCTTGTCCAGCACGGTCATCTGCTGCTTATAGACCTCTTCCAGGTCAGACAGGCGCTTCTTGTCCAGCGCTTTGCTCTTGCCGTCCTTGCGGTCTTTGCTAAAGAGCTTTTTGTCGATGACCACCCCTTTGAAAGACGGGGGCGCCTTGAGGGAGGCATCCTTCACATCGCCGGCTTTGTCGCCAAAGATGGCGCGTAGCAGCTTTTCTTCCGGGGTGGGGTCGGTTTCTCCTTTGGGGGTGATCTTGCCAATGAGGATATCGCCTTCCTGCACTTCGGCGCCTATGCGGATAAGGCCGTTCTCGTCCAGGTGCTTGGTGGCTTCTTCGCTGACGTTGGGAATCTCGTTGGTGAGTTCTTCCTGGCCCAGCTTGGTATCGCGCACCTGCAGCTCAAACTCTTCTACATGGATGGAGGTAAACAGGTCCTCGCTCACCACGCGCTCGGAGATGACAATGGCATCCTCAAAGTTGTAACCCTGCCAGGGCATGAATGCTACCAGCAGGTTGCGGCCCAGCGCCAGTTCGCCCTGTTCCGTGCTGTATCCTTCGGTAAGCACATCGCCTTTTTTCACTTTCTGACCAATGCGCACGATGGGTTTCATGTTCACCGCCGTGCTCTGGTTGGTGCGCACGAACTTGGCAATGGGGTAGGTGCGTACATTGCTGTCAAAGCTCACGAGCTCGTCCGTCTCGGTGCGCTCATAGCGGATGGTGATGTGCGTGGCATCTACGTTCTCCACCACCCCGTCGCCTTCTGCCAGGAGCAGGGTACGGCTGTCGATAGCGGCTTTACCCTCCAGGCCGGTGCCTACGATGGGAGAGTCCGGACGAAGCAGAGGTACTGCCTGGCGTTGCATGTTAGATCCCATGAGGGCGCGGTTGGCATCGTCATGCTCCAGGAAGGGGATGAGCGAGGCCGCCAGTGATACGATCTGGTTGGGGCCCACATCCACGTAATCCAGTTCGGTGGGGTCTACCACGGGGTAGTCTGCCAGGTGGCGCGCCTTGATGCGGTTGTCATGGAAAGCACCCTTGATGTCATACTTGGTGCTGCTCTGGGCAATGGTGGCATCGTCTTCCTCTTCTGCACTCAGGTAATGTACCCGGTCCATCTGGATCTTGCCACTGTCTACTTTCATGTAGGGCGTCTCAATGAAGCCCATGCTGTTGACCTTGGCATACACACACAGGCTGGAGATCAGACCGATGTTGGGGCCTTCCGGCGTTTCGATGGGGCACAGGCGGCCATAGTGACTGTAGTGTACGTCCCGTACTTCAAAGCCGGCATGTTCGCGACTCAGACCGCCAGGTCCCAGGGCTGAGATACGGCGCTTGTGCGTGATCTCACCCAGCGGGTTGGTTTGGTCCATGAACTGGCTCAGCTGAGAGGTGCCAAAGAAAGAGTTGATGACACTGCTGAGGGTGCGGGCGTTGATAAGGTCTGCGGGGGTGAACAGCTCGTTGTCGCGGATGTTCATGCGCTCGCGAATGGTGCGCGCCATGCGGCTGAGGCCCACGCTGAACTGGGCATACAGTTGTTCGCCCACGGTGCGCACGCGGCGGTTGCTCAGGTGGTCGATATCGTCCACGTTAGCCTTGCTGTTCACCAGTTCTATGAGGTACTTGACAATGCTGATGATGTCGCGCTTGGTGAGTACCTGGCTGCGCTCATCCTGGCTGCCGTGCAGCTTTTTGTTCATCCGGTAGCGTCCTACCTCGCCCAGGTCATAGCGTTTGTCGCTGAAGAACAGCTTGTCTATGATGCCACGGGCGGTTTCTTCGTCCGGCGCCTCTGCATTGCGCAGCTGGCGATAGATATACTGCATGGCCTCCATCTCGCTGTTGGAGTTGTCCTTGTGCAGGGTGTTGATGATCACGCTGTAGTCGGCAGCATTCGAATCTTCGGTGAGCAGGATAACCGAGTTTACACCGCTTTCTTCGATGACAGACAGATCATCTTCGGAGATCACGTGGTCGCGCTCCAGCAATACCTCGTTGCGGGTGATGTTGATCACCTCACCGGTATCTTCGTCTACAAAGTCTTCTACCCAGCTCTTGAGTACCCGGGCGGCCAGGCGGCGGCCCACTATTTTCTTGAGATTGGTCTTGGTGGCCTTGACATCTTCTGACAAGCCGAACAGTTCCAGGATGTCTTTGTCCGATCCGTAGCCGATGGCGCGCAGCAGAGTGGTGATGGGGAATTTCTTCTTGCCATCGATGTAGGCATACATCACGTTGTTCACGTCCGTGCTGAACTCTATCCAGCTTCCCTTAAAGGGGATGATACGGGCGCTGTACAGCTTGGTACCGTTGGGGTGGATGCTCTGGCCGAAGAATACGCCCGGAGAGCGGTGTAACTGGCTGACGATCACACGCTCGGCACCGTTGATGATGAAGGTGCCGCCGGGTGTCATATACGGAATGTTGCCCAGGTATACTTCCTGGCTTACGGGCTCAAAGTCCTCATTGTCTTCGTCCGTGCAATAGAGATAGAGCTTGGCTTTGAGGGCCACACTATAGGTAAGTCCCCGCTCGCGGCACTCCTCAATGTTGTAGCGCGGGGGGTCCAGAGAATAGTCGCGAAACTCCAGCACGAAGTTCTCACGGGCATCCGTCACCGGGAAGTTCTCCTGGAACACCCCCCAGAGGCCTTCATTCTGCCTGCGGTCTGGCGGGGTGTCTAACTGCATGAAATTGCGGAACGATGCCAACTGCACTTCCAGCAGATCCGGATAATCAGCAATGCGTGGAATCTTGCCAAAATTCTTCCGGGTGTTTTTTGTGGTATTAGCCAAGGCGACTACAATTTTGAATGGACGAATATGGAAATGTTTGCGAGGTTATTCACCTGACCCTCATACGCCGGTGCACCAGGATGGGTGCAGCCGAAACGTAAGTGGCAATAACGCCTTAAGCCGGGCTTGAAAAAGCCCGGTCTAAGGTGTGTACTATCGGCAAAGTGAGCCGTGACAAAGGCCAGAGAAACTACTTGAGTTCCACTTTGGCGCCAGCTTCTTCCAGCTGCTTCTTGATGTCTTCGGCTTCTTCCTTGCTTATTTTCTCCTTGATGTTGGAAGGTGCGCCATCTACCAGGTCTTTAGCCTCTTTGAGGCCCAGGCCGGTGATGTTCTTAACAACCTTCACTACCTCCAGTTTTTTGGCACCGGCATCGGCCAGCACTACATCAAACTCGGTTTTTTCAACGACTGCAGCAGCACCGCCGTCACCACCGCCTATAGGACCGGCCATTACTACGGGAGCAGCAGCAGCGGGCTCAATGCCATACTCGTCCTTCAGGATGGTAGCCAGCTCGTTTACTTCCTTAACGGTGAGGTTAACCAGGGTTTCTGCAATGTTCTTCAGATCTGCCATCTTCTTATGATATTATAGTTGGAAACAAATGGAATACAAAAGGTTAGGAATTTTTCTTTTCGATAGACTGGAGCAGGGCCGCAATCTTGGAGCCCTGGCCTTTGAGAGCGCCCAGTACGTTTTGCATGGGGCTTTGCAGCATACCCACGATCTCTCCCAACAGCTCGTTCTTGGTCTTCAGGCTGATGAGCTGAGCCAGCGCACTGTCTCCTACGAAGATGGTTTCTTCTACGTAGGCTGCTTTCAGCGCCGGTTTTTCTTCATCCTTGCGGAATTCCTTGATGAGGCGTGCGGGTGCTTTGAAATCATCCTGGAAGAAAACCAGTGCGGAGGTTTCCTTCAGCGCGGGGTACATCTCGGTGTAATCGACATCGGCCTGCTCCAGCGCCTTGCGGATGAGGGTATTTTTGGCCACCTTCACTTCCAGGTTTGCCTGGAAGGCTTTGGCCCGGAACTCATTGGCCTTGGCTACCGTAAAACCACCCAGGTCCACTACGTAGAAGGCGGGGCTGGCTTTGAACTTTTCGGTAAGTTCCGTTACAAATTCATATTTCTCCTGCTTCGTCATGGTGCGGGGTTCGTTTAGATGCCGGGGATAGTGGATTTATCTACCTGCACGCTGGGGCTCATCGTGGTACTCAGGAAGATAGTTTGGAAATAGTTGGTCTTGGTCGTCTGGGGCTTCAGGCGGTGCAGGGTCTGGATAAGTTCCAGGGCATTCTCTGCAAGTTGCTCAGGGGTGAAGCTCAGCTTGCCGATAGTGGTATGCACGATACCGGTCTTGTCTACACGGAAGTCGATTTTACCGGCCTTCACTTCTTTAACCGCTTTGGCTACATCCGGAGTTACAGTACCGCTTTTGGGGTTGGGCATCAGGCCTTTGGGGCCCAGTACCTTGCCCAGGCGACCGATCTTGGGCATCACATCGGGGGAGCAGATGATCACATCGATGTCTGTCCAGCCGCCCTGGATCTTGTCCAGGTAGTCATCCAGGCCCACATGGTCAGCACCGGCTTCGCGGGCAGCGGCCTGCTTATCCTCGCTGGTGAGGGCCAGCACGCGCACTTCTTTGCCAATGCCGTGGGGCAGGCTGGCGGTGCCGCGCACCATCTGGTTGGCTTGGCGGGGGTCTACTCCCAGGCGCACGGCAATGTCCACAGAGGGATCAAAACGGGTAACGTTCACCTTCTTCAGGATTTGAACGGCCTGGTTCAGCTCATACAAACTCTCCGGGTTGTATTGCTTGAGGGCTTCGCGGTATCTTTTGCTAAATTTTTTCATGGCTCAGTGTCCCTTTCTCTTCGGTTTAGTTTTGCTCCCAGGGTGCTGTACCCTCTACAGTGAGACCCATGGATCTGGCGGTGCCGGCGATCATTTTCATGCCGCTCTCCACGGTAAAGCAGTTCAGGTCGGGCATTTTCAGTTCGGCGATCTCACGCACCTGGTCCCAGGTTACCTGGCCCACCTTCTTACGGTTGGGCTCGGCAGAACCGGTTTCCAGGTTGGCTGCTTTTTTGAGCAGTACCGCTGCCGGCGGGGTTTTGATGATGAAGTCGAAGCTTTTATCTGCATATACCGTGATCACCACGGGCAGAATCTGTCCCTGCTTCTCCTGGGTGCGTGCATTGAACTGCTTGCAGAAGTCCATGATGTTCACACCCTTGGCACCCAGTGCCGGGCCTACCGGCGGGGCAGGGTTTGCCTGTCCGCCTTTTACCTGTAGCTTGATGTAGGTACTAACCTGCTTTGCCATTTTTCTTATTGCTTACGATATGCGTTCTACCTGTAGATAATTCAACTCCAGCGGAGTGTTTCGCCCAAAAATTTTCACCGCCACTTTCAGCTTCTTCTTGTCGTCATAGACTTCCTCTACCAAGCCGGTGAAACCGTTGAAGGGGCCGTCCATTACTTTCACTTCTTCGCCTACAGCATAGGGGTTTTCCATCACTTCTTCCATCTCCTCGAGCTCGGTTACCTGGCCCAGCATTTTCTGAACCTCGATCTCGCGCATGGGGATAGGTGTCTTGCCCTTGTCTGCACCCAGGAAGCCCACCACACCCGGCACATCGCGGATCACCTGGATGATCTCGGGGTTGGCCATCGCTTCCAGGAAGATGTAGCCAGGGTAAAGACTTTTTTCGCGGCTCCGCTTCTTGCCATTGCGCATCTCATAGACCTTCTCACTAGGAATGAGGATTTGCAGCACATTGCCCTGCAAGTGAAGTCGTTCGATCTCGCTTTCGAGATACTGCTTCACCTTCTTCTCCTGGCCGCTGATGCAGCGGACAACATACCAGTATGGAGTGTGTGTACTCATGGATGAAGAGGGGGTTGTGAGGATGGACCGGTAAGGGGGACGCTTGTGAGGTGCTTTAATTGAAGAGGTCGTACACGAATTGCAGACTGGAGTTGAAGATAAAATCCATGAAAAAGATGAGCAGGGCAATCAACAGGGAAGCGACCAGCACGGTCACGGTGTTGCCCTTCAGTTCATCCCCTTTGGGCCAGGTTACTTTGTTGACGAGTTCGTCATAGTAACCCAGAAAGAAGCCACGGATTTTATTCATCAGCTACAGAATCTTGTGGGGTGAAATACTTTAGAGTTAGCACGGGCGGTAGGAATCGAACCCACAGCCTACGGTTTTGGAGACCGTCGCTCTACCAATTGAGCTACGCCCGTATGCCTTTTGAGGGGATTTACTCGATGATATCAGTTACCTGACCTGCACCGATGGTACGGCCGCCTTCACGAATAGCGAAGCGCAGACCTTTGTCCATAGCTACGGGATAGATCAGCTCGGCTTCAACGGAAACGTTGTCCCCGGGCATTACCATTTCTACACCAGCGTTGAGGGTGATAACTCCTGTCACGTCAGTGGTGCGGAAGAAGAACTGCGGACGGTAGCCGGAGAAGAAAGGCGTGTGACGGCCACCTTCGTCTTTGCTCAGTACGTAGATCTCAGCTTTGAACTTGGTGTGGGGAGTGATGGAGCCGGGTTTGCAGATAACCATACCGCGCTTGATCTGGTTTTTCTCAATACCGCGGAGCAGGATGCCTGCGTTGTCTCCGGCCTGGCCTTGGTCCAGGTTCTTTTTGAACATCTCAACACCGGTAACGGTAGAGCTCAGTTTGTCCCAGGACAGACCGATGATCTCTACAGGCTCACCTACCTTGATGATACCGCGCTCAATACGGCCGGTAGATACGGTGCCACGACCGGTGATGGTCATTACGTCCTCTACAGACATCAGGAAAGGCTTGTCCACATCGCGGGTGGGCAGCGGGATGTAAGAATCCACCGCATCCATCAGCTCCAGGATTTTTTCTTCCCACTTGGGGTCGCCGTTCAGGCCACCCAGGGCAGAACCGCGGATAACAGGGATATCGTCTCCGGGGAATTCATATTTGCTCAGCAGCTCACGGATTTCCAGCTCTACCAGTTCCAGCAGCTCCTCATCATCCACCATGTCTACTTTATTCATGAATACCACCAGGGCAGGAACGCCTACCTGGCGGGCCAGCAGGATGTGCTCGCGAGTCTGGGGCATAGGACCATCGGTAGAAGCTACTACCAGAATGCCACCGTCCATTTGGGCCGCGCCCGTAACCATGTTCTTTACATAGTCTGCGTGACCGGGACAGTCTACGTGTGCATAGTGACGCGTAGCTGTTTCATACTCCACGTGTGCAGTGTTGATCGTGATACCACGCTCTTTTTCCTCGGGCGCTGCATCAATAGATGCGAAGTCGCGTGCAGTGGCTCCGCCACGCTTGGCCAGTACTGCAGTGATAGCGGCAGTGAGGGTGGTTTTACCGTGGTCAACGTGGCCGATGGTACCTACGTTCACGTGCGGTTTGGAACGGTCGAATGATTCTTTAGCCATAGCTTTAAAAAATGGATATACAGGTTTATTGGACAGAAGGAGAGCCTTTGAGGGGAATCGAACCCCTGACCTCTTCCTTACCAAGGAAGTGCTCTACCTCTGAGCTACAAAGGCGTGTACAGAGCACAGCATGCGGGGGTGGAAGCAAAATCCCGTTAGCTAGTCGTATGAGCGGGAGATGAGACTCGAACCCACAACCCTCAGCTTGGAAGGCTGATGCTCTACCAATTGAGCTACTCCCGCATACGTTGTACAAACGCTAGAAACAAGTGGGGAGTAGAGGTTTCGAACCTCTGTAGGCGTAAGCCACCTGATTTACAGTCAGGCCCGTTTGACCACTCCGGCAACTCCCCAGTATTCAAATAACGCCGCCAGAACACTCTCTGGCGAGTTTTTTGTTGAGCCCCCTGACGGATTCGAACCGCCGACCTACTGATTACAAATCAGTAGCTCTACCAGCTGAGCTAAGGAGGCCGCTCAAAAAGAGTTGCAAATATAGGGCGCAAGATTGGATTTGCAAACCCCTGCCCATAAATTTTTTTAATTTCCTGTTCGTAACCGGAGGCTGTTGAGCACTACCGTCAGGGAGCTCACTGCCATGAGGCCGCCTGCCACCCAGGGAGACATCAGCAGTGGGTAGAGCGCTCCTGCCGCTATGGGTATGGCGGCCAGGTTATACCCAAATGCCCAGCCAAGATTCTGGCGGATATTGGACCGGGTGCGCCGGCTCAGCCGGCGCAGGTAGAGTAACAGGCGCAGGTCTCCGTTCAGCAGGGTGATATCTGCTTGCTGTACGGCCACGTCTGCCCCGCCACTCATGGCTATTGAGAGATCGGCATGCGCAAAGGCCACCGCATCGTTCACCCCGTCACCCAGGATAGCCACCCGCCTTCCCTGCTGCTGCAACCGCTGGATATGCACCGCCTTGTCCTGCGGCAATAACTGGGCGTGCACCTCCGCGATGCCCACCTCTCCGGCCACCTGTGCGGCAGCCGGCGCATGGTCGCCCGTGAGCATCAGCAACTGTATTTGCTGGGCGCGGAGCTGTGCCAGCACTTCGGCAGCTTCCGGCTTCAGGGTATCTCCCAGCGCAAACACGGCAAACATCTGGCCGTTTACCCCGGCGGCCACCGTGGAGTACCCCTGGGACTGGTAGCGGCCTTCGGCTTCCTGTAGCTCCGGCTCCAGGGTATGCCCGGGTGCCAGCAGCCAGCTCAGGCGCCCCACCTGTACCTTGGCGGCACCAAACGTAGCCTCCACGCCCTGTCCGCCTATGACGGATACTGTATCCGGTAGTAACAGACTGCGGGTGACGCTTTGCATATACACGGATATGGCGCGGGAAAGCGGGTGGCTGCTTTCATTTACCGTAGCTGCTACCTGTTGCAGGTAGGTGCCTGCCTGGCCTGCCAGTTGTTCGGAATACGTTGCGTCTTTTACCTGGGGGTTGCCTTCAGTAAGAGTGCCGGTTTTGTCAAACGCGATCGTATCTATACTGTATGCCTGCTCCAGTGCGGCGGCATGCCGCACCAGCACACCTTTGCCGGCGGCTGTGCCCACGGCCACTTTGATGGCCACGGGGGTGGCAAGCCCCAGCGCACAGGGGCAGCTGACCACCAGCACTGCCAATGCCGTGTAAAGTCCCAGCTCCCATTGCCCCGGGGCAAATACAAACGTCCACAAGAGCGCAATGACAATGGCCAGCAAGATCACTGCAGGCACAAATATGCCCGCAATACGGTCTGCCAGCCGCTGCGCTGCCGGGCGGGTACCCTGAGCTTCCTGCACCTGCCGGATGATAGTGTTGAGCACCGTGTCTTTGCCCAGCTTCTGGGCGATCATTTCCAGCGGGGCCTCCAGGTTGCGGGTGCCTGCCAGCAGCAGCTCGGGCTTGCGGCGGGATACCGGCAGGCTTTCCCCGGAGATCAGGGATTCATCCACATGGCTTTCACCCGCCCACACCGTGCCGTCCACCGGTATGCGGGTTTCTGGAGCCACCCGCAGGCGGTCGCCCACCCGGATGTCCTGGAGCGCAATGGTTTCCTCGCGTCCGTCGGGCAGCAACCGGGTGGCCGTTGTGGGTACCAGTGTGGTGAGGGATTGGAGCGCGTCATCCGATTTGCTTTTGGCCGATTCTTCCAGGTAATTGCCAAACAGCACGAACAGGATAACCACAGCGGCGCTTTCGAAATGAATGGGCACTTCGTGCATGAATCCGTGCGGGAACAAGGTGTTGACCACGGCAACTACCAGGGCGGCCCCGGTGCCCAGCGCCACCAGCGTATCCATGGTGATCTGCCTCCGTATAGCCTGGCGGATGCTGTTGACATAAAAATCCAGCCCGGCATAAAACACCACAGGTAGCGTAAGCACCAATTCCATCCATGATTGTCCTTTGAAACTGTGGGGGAAGAACATACTGAGTATAAACACAGGTATGCCGAAGAGGAGCGCTACCCATAGCTTGCGTTTCAGCCGGCTGAAATAAGCCTGCTCAGCAGCGGCCATATCCTTGCGGTTGGCCACCAGCGTATACCCGGCTTCTTTGAGTGCGCGGGTCATATCTTCCACGGAGGACCGTTGATCATCCCAGCGGATATGTACACTGCGGCTCGCAAAGTTGACATCGGCCTGTTCCACACCCGGCAGCTTGCACAGGGCCTTGCCCGCAGTGTCTGCACAGCTGAGGCAGGTCATACCCAGCACACTAAAATCTTTTTCTTGTATAGAAGGCATTTGCACGATTTACGTTCTTTGGGGGTTCAGAAAAGGAAAGTATACAAAGATAAACGTAAGCTATGGAGAAAACGTCCCAGGAATGGTTCACCCATTGGTTCGACAGCCGCTGGTATCCCAGCCTCTATGCCCACCGCAATGAAGCCGAAGCCCAGGCCTTTATTGAGTTGCTGATGCGGCGCCTGATGTTACCTCCCCAGAGCCACCTGTTGGACCTGGGCTGCGGGCAGGGGCGGCATTCGCGTGCGCTGCATGCGCTGGGCTATCGTGTAACGGGTGTGGACCTGTCTCCCAATAATATCGCCACCGCTTCGGCCATGTCGGCTCCCGGCCTGCAGTATGTGCGGGCAGATATGCGCGCGTTGCACCTCCAGGATCGTTTTGATGCGGTGCTGAACCTGTTTACCAGCTTTGGTTACTTTGCAGATATCGCGGATAATACCCGGGTGCTGCGCAATATCTATGACCACCTTAAACCCGGTGGCTGGTTTGTGCTCGATTTCTTCAATGCCGCGTGGGTGCGCCGCCACCTGGTGCCGGAGGAGGTGGTGGAACGGCCGGGTGTCCGTTTCCTGATCCGGCGATACCTGGTGCACGAAAAGGTGCGCAAAGAAATTACCGTGACCCACCGGACTGGCACCGAGTTTTTTTATGAAGAGGTGCAGCTGTTTACACCTGCAACACTCCGCACCTTGCTGATCCGACAAGGATTTACACTGGCAGAACTATGGGGAGACTACGAGGGCAATCCCTTCTGGCTGGAGAAATCCCCGCGCTGCATCTTTATTGCCCGCGCCCCAGGAGCATAACCCGGGTATACAACAGTTTGCCATCCGCCACCACTTCCAGCACATAAGCCCCTGCGGGCAGGTCCCGCACGGATATGGGCAGATGGGTGGTCTGCTCTTCGCTTACCTGCAGATCATGGATGCGGCTGCTTTGCAGGTTGATCAGCTGTGCCCGTGAGATATAGGCAGGCTTGTCCAGTTGTGCGGTAATGGCCTCCGCGCCCAGGCTGGGGTTGGGGTAGGTCCACAGGCGCTGGCTGGCCAGGCTGGGCTGAGTGGTTACCTGCACCCGGTTGCTGTAGGTCTTGCTGCCGTCGGGTAATACGGATTGTACCCGGTAGATAAGCGTTTGTTCCGGCAGTGCGCTCATATCCGAATAGGTGTATTGCGTAGCACCCGCACCAAAGGTAGCTACCTGCTCAAACGGTTCTCCCAGTAAGGCTCTTTGCAGGTGATGTTGTGCATAAGTGGTATGAGCTGGCAGTTTCCAGCGAAGCACCACTTCCTGCGGACTGGCAAGGGCCGATAGCTGCACTTCGTCCAGTGAGAGTACTGCGGCGCAAACATCTCCGGAGGCCATCGGCAGCACCAGGTTAAACAGGTTGATACCGGCGCCTCCTGCCGCCGCGCCGCGTGCTTGCGGGTTGGTACGCACATTGGCCACCGTTTCGTAAGCCACACCGTTGATACCGCCGTTAATGGTAGTGGTGACGTTGCCGGGCAGGGATGCGCTTTTGACCCATACCACGCCCCCGGATCCGCCCCCTCCTGGGCCCAGCCTCCGGGTACTGCTGCCCACCACGTCATTGCGGGTGTTGGAGCCCTTGCCGCCGGAAACATTGACGTTCAGGGCATCTGAGAAAGTATTGACGTCCAGCAACACCGCTCCTCCTGCACCCCCGCCTCCGCCGCCATCTTCCACGGCTATGTAGTTTATACCGGAGTCTCCCAGGGCCAGTATCCGGTTGCCGTTGGCCGTTAAGATATTGGCTTTGATAATAACAATGCCGCCGCCGGGGCCGCCGGGTGTGCTGCCGCACCAGCCCAGTCCGCCCGGCAATGCAGTGGGTGGCGGGATAAAGTTGTTCTGGTGACCGCCGCCTCCGCCTCCGCCCATAAATACGCGGTTGGTATAATAAGTGCCCAGGGCTGCACCTCCTTGTCCCGGGCCTGTGGTGCCCAAGATAGAGCACCCCGAAGTGCGGTCTCCGCCTCTGCCGCCTGCGCTGTAGTGTCCGCCCCCGCCTCCGCCGTGGTTGTGGAGGTTGCCGCCACCTCCGCCATTAACGGCCTTGCCATAGCCGGCTTCCTGGTTGACAATGATCCCACCGATACCTTCTCCCTTGCCGCCTCCCTGAAAGCTGGTACTGGCATAGAAGTAGTTATTGTTCTCCGGCAGGCCGCCGGGTGTGCTTCCGGGGCCATTGGCTATCTGGTTATAACAGGCGCCGGAGGCTCCCGCCCCATTGACGCTTACCGCGCCGCCCCGGAATCCCAGGCGGCTGGCGTTGATATGGGCACCCAGCGATAAAGTGCCCGTTACCTGCAGGGCGATCACACCTCCTGTGGTGCCGTCCCATGTTTGCCCGGTGAGCTGGCCCGTGACGTTGGCACTGGCATATTCGGGGAAGGATACCAGCTGCACCCGGCCGGAACCGGGACTGTAGGTTTGCGAGAGCGCATTGGCCAGGGTAATCTCCATGCCGTTGATGGACTGGATCTCCACTATTTCATAATTGCCCGCTCCGTTCAGTGCGCTGATATCGCTGATATCTCCGTAGCTGCTGGCATTGGATTGATCAAAGGTTGCGCCCTGCATCTGGATGAGGATCGCCTGGTCTCCTGCCGCGAAGCCGGAAACGGTGTTTACCGTGAGCTGGCAGTTGTCGGCATTGATGGCCGATACCGCTGCGTAGCTGTTAATGGTGCCGGCAATATTCGTTTGGGCCAGCAACCCGTGGGCTGTGGTAAAAAGGGAGAGTAAAATGTAGATTTTTCCCAATGTTGTCATGATTACAGTAGCTACTTACAAGCAAATATAACATTGGCTTGACAATACAACAATCGGGAATGATTTCTCCGGAGGACTATTTGTCGGATTCCCCCATGACCGGGTCTATGGAGCCGATAAGCACTACGGTATCAGCCACCATATTGCCTTCCATCATACGCTCCAGTACCTGGATGTTGCTGAATGAAGGGCTCTTGATCTTGGCACGCCAGGGGCTGCCGGTGCCATCGCTGTAGAGATAAACGCCCAGTTCTCCCTTGGGAGCTTCTACGGCATGGTAGGCTTCCACGTCTTTGGGTGCGCAGGCGCCCACATCGGTCATCATAAAGTCATGGATCATACTTTCCATGCTGTAATATACCTCGTTCTTGGAGGGGTAGCTTTGCTTGGCGTTGTCCGTGCGGATGTCTCCTTTGGGCAGTTTGGCAAACAGTTGGTCCAGGATGCGGATGCTTTGCTCCATCTCGTCCAGGCGGATGAGGAAGCGGGCGTAACAATCGCCTTCGTGGCGGATGCAGACATCAAAGTCCACCTGGTCATAGACCAGGTAAGGCTCATTCATACGCAGATCCCTGGCCACTCCGCTGCCCCGCAGGTTGGGGCCGGTGAAGCCATAGGCAATGGCGTCTTCCTTGCTCACATAGCCTACACCGATCACGCGGTTAAGTAGGATAGCGTTCTTGGCCATCATGCCGCGCCAGCCTTTCAGCTCCTTGCGGAAGTTGGCCAGGAATTTCTGGATGGCGTTGGCCGTGTCCTCGGTCATATCAAACTGTATGCCTCCTATGCGGCTGTGGCTTACGGTGAAGCGCACTCCGGCCAGCTTGTCAAACAGGGTGTAGATATTCTCGCGTTCGCGGAAGGTCCACATAAACATGGAGATGGCGCCGGCATCCATGACCATGGTACCCAGCCACAGCAAGTGTGCCGAGATGCGCGCCAGTTCGCAGGCAATGGTGCGGATGTACTGGGCGCGTTCGGGTACTTCGATCTGGCACAGCTTCTCTACCGCCAGGCACCAGCCCACATTGGTATTATAAGGGGCCAGGTAGTCCATGCGGTCCGTATAGGGCATGAATTCCTGGAAGGTTTTGTACTCGGCCAGTTTCTCGATACCCCGGTGCAGGTAGCCCACGTCTACCACGCATTTGGCTATTTTTTCGCCGTCCAGCTGGGTTACCAGGCGCAATACGCCGTGCGTAGCCGGGTGCTGGGGGCCGATGTTCAGCACCATCTGGGTGCCCAGCGGGTCGCTGTCATCGATGTCTATAGAGGTGTGCTTGCTTTCCAGCGCGCCGTACAGGGCACGGTGATGCTTGGGAAAGAAAGAAAATTCTCCCTTGCTGGCAATGGAGCCTTGAGACGGATGGACAGAGGGAACCAGGGTTTCTGACATGATGCGAACGTTTTCAGTACGAAATTACAGCTTTTGCCAGCACAAATAAAAGCGGCATTGATTTCCCATGGGGAAAGTTGCCATATTGTGGATATGAATCTGCTGAAAGTGGGTCTGCAGGGCCTGGAAATCTATGCCTACCACGGTGTGTTTGAGGCGGAGCGCCGGCTGGGCAACCGCTATACCGTGGATATTGCTGCCACGCTGGAGACTGCCGGTCCCCCTCCGTCACTGGAAGATACCCTGGACTATGGGAAGCTGGGGGAGATCGTGCAGGCACATATGGCGGTGCCCGTTGCTTTGCTGGAAACGCTTTGCTGGGGGATTGCCCGCCAGGTGCTGGCCACCTCTGCCCAGGTGGGCCAGGTGCAGGTGCGCATTACCAAACATAATCCTCCTGTGGGCCAGCTATGCGCCCACTCTTTTGCAGAGCTTACCCTGAACCGGGACGATGCGTAGATGCTGGGGAGGATGGTGGTTTGTATGGGGGCTTTTGTGGATGGCCTCCTGCACGCCCGAGCCTGTGGTGAGGGTATACTGTGATGAATATAGCCGCCAGGCGGCAGGCAGCTACCTGGCGCAGTTGCGTCGGAGTGCGGCGCCTGCCCGTGTAGAGGTGACCTATGCCCCTGGGCATTTCATATTGCAGAAACTGCGATACGGCGCCCGGGCAGATGTGGTCATTTACCCGTATAGCCCGTTAGCCGGAGAACCCAACCTGGGTGTGCTGCTGACCCAAGACGGATACCGTGATTTGCCGGATACCCTGGTATGGGCGCAGGCTGTCTGCCGATACCCGGCCGGGCGCCCGGGAGATACCCTGGTGATAGGGATGGCCCAGCAGCGCCATCCCATGCGCTATTGGCAGGACCGGTTGCAGGCACGTACCCGGTGGGGCAGTCCTGTGGTGACTACTTATGAGATTGTGCCTGCATTGCTGCCGGGTTATCTGCAGGAAGGACTGGTAGATGTGGCGCCTGTGCCCCGGAGCCTGTGGCCCCGGCCCCTGGCGGTTTTGCCGGGTGGGCTGCCTTTTGTGCACAGGGTGTGGCAAAGCCCGCAGGTGCAGGCACTGGTATTGCACTAACCGGCAGTGCTGCTTAGCCGTTCCAGTATGTCAAATACCGCAGGGCACACCGCTGCATTCCGCAAGGTGAGGGCATACAGCCCCGCTTGCTGTTTACGGTCGGTATGCGGGTATTCACGGCAGGCACGGGGCCGGTAGTCATATACACTGCAGGTATTGTCTGCCTGCAGGAAAGGGCAGGGTGCCTGGTTAAAAACCCAGTCTCCATCGGTATCTCTTTGCAGGAATTTATCCATAAATACCGCTTCTTTCAGCCTCAGGTGTTTGGCCAGCCGGGCAATATCGGCATCCCACAGGATGGGACTGGTGGTCCGGCAGCAGTTGGCACAGGTCAGACAGTTTGTTTGTGCAAATACGGCATCATGCAGGGCGTGAAGGGTTTCGTCCACCTTGCGGTGAGGCAGGCGGCGTAAGGCTTTGCGATGCGCCTCGGACCGGGCCTTGGCACGGCGGGGCAGCGTACTCAGGGGGCTATCCGGCTCCATGCGTGCAGTTGGTGAGGGATGGACAGGTGGGGAAGGGGCATGACCCGGCGCAGGTTCAGTGCCTGGGCTTGCAGGCGCGGCAGGCGGTTTGCTCCGGGCTGTGTGGTAAATGCCCACCGGATGCCTGCCATCAGCGCTACCTGCGGACTGTGTATGCTGGCATCGCCATTAGGATAGGCCCACAGCGGGGCAGGGGATATGCCCAGCCGGGCAAAGGCCGCCTGAGCCTGTTGCATGTCTGCGGTTTGGTCTTCTGCGCTTAGCAGCGGCTGGCGGTCGTGCCGGTAGCCGTGGTAGCCTATGGCGCCCATAGGGTCGTTGGCAAGGATCTGCAGTTCCCCGGGGGTCAGGGGCCTGTCCAGTTCTCCCCGGGCATGCAATGCCCCGGCACCGTATTGTTCCAGCAGGGTCTGTTCCAGCGTATGTACGGGTTGCTGCTTGAGCCGTTCGATATGCCTGAACACGGTGGCTTTTCCGTGCCGTGCCTGTTCTTCCTGCCATAGGATATCCCACCAGTAGGCTTTTTGGTTGAGCACATTGTCCAAGGTGGGCAAAAGCAGCCAGGGCAGGTGTTGTGCGCTCAGCCATGCCAGCGCCGGCAGGTTATTGGCATAGCCGTCGTCAAACGTGATAAGGACATGGTTCCGGTCTTCGTCCAGGTCCTCGTCCAACCGGGTGGGGTGGGGGAATTGCCAGCCGTTTTCCTGCAGCCATTGTACCATTTCCTGTAGCTGCGATTGCCCGATAGCCTGAAAAGGCAGGAAGGGTATTTCCGTAGCGGCGTCGTCCGGCAACACCTGGTGGAGAGCCAGCACCAGCAATTTACCCCGGGGCGGGGCCGGGTGTCTCCACCGGCGCAGGGTCAGCGAAAGAGGGTGCCGCATGGGCGCAAAGATAATCTCTAGAATGCGTCCCTGAGTCCTTCCAGGAAACCGAAATGCCGGGCCTCCCAGTGTTCATTGTCCAGGGCATACCAGATAAAAGGCGTGGGCACCCGCTTTAGGCGCCGGGGGGCGATCATTTGCGCCAGCGGGCTGTCAGGCAACATTTCCAGCCGTAGCCAGGAGAGCCCGGCTTTTTGCGCAGTGGCGTTCAGGTCTGCCTCCAGGCTTGCGGGGGCATCCAGCCGGATGCCGCCTACGGCCAGGTAATTGACAGTGATGCCCCACTTGCGGTATTGCTTAGTGACTCCCCAGATGCGGTTGTTGCCATGGCGGTCAACCACTTTATCCGCATATTTCAGGCGTTTCCAGCTGAGCAGGTGGTCATGCGGCAGCACCAGCTGTTCGGGCAACTGCGCGTTTGCAGGAAGCGCCATGCGGTCTTTGAACACGGTGCGCAGTTTGCATACCAGGTGATGATCTACATAAGAGAACCCCAGCTTTTGGGTAAACAGCTCGAAAGAGGCGCTATTGGGGTATCCGATGATCAGCCTGCCTCCGCGGGCGCGCAGCTGAAGGCGGGCTTCTTCCTGGATGGAAGAGAAGAGTCCGCGCCCGGAGAATTCCGGCAGGGTAGCCGAGTAGGCGCTTTGATACGCTTGCAAGGGCTCGCCCTGCCAGTGCAGGGTATGGGGCAGGAAGGCATTAAAGGCTACCAGCTGTCCCTTGTGCCAGATACCCAGGTACAGGGCCTCTTCTTCAAAGAACCGTGCCGCCAGGTCGTTACGCACCCCTTCCATGGTTAATGGAAGCTGCGGGAAGGCTTTGGCTATCAGGCCGAAGACGCGTTCATAATGGGCCGGGTCCCGGAGATCTATCGGCTGTATTTCTAGTTGCATGGAGAGGGTGCGGGAGAGGATGGCATCTGCTGCATGTATAACGCAAAAATGGGACAGGAGTTAGTACCTCCGTCAAGTTTTTCCTGTCCGGCATATCATGTTGACTTATCCACAAATAAATTAACGTTATCCACAATGGCTGGCGGCCGTCGGGCAGGTGCTTGTAGGTGAATGGGTTGCCGGGGGCGTTGTCCCAGGTACTTACTTGCTGTATCAACTCGCATATTCCCCGCATTCACCCCAAGGAAAACCTACAATATGATTACGCTGGAAGAAATGAAGACTGCGCTCGCCAAGGTGGGCATCCGGGCCGCAGAGGCGGGCCGTGACGAGCTGAAGGCACAAACGAACCTGTTGGATATCGTGGCCCGGCAAAGCGCTGCCGGTCTGCGCTTTGAGTGCCAGATTCTTCATAGCATACCCCGTAACAAGATCTTTCTGTGGAACATCATCCACCACAACAATGCCTGCTTCCCTTTCGGGTCGTTCTATATCTCGCCGGAGAACAAGATCTGTTTTGGGTTCTTCCTCCCCAAGGGCAATTATTTTGAGAGCTGGCTGGACCGCGTGGTGTTTGAGAGCATCAGCACGGCAGAGGGGTATTACAAGATTATCCAGAGCGAGTTTAATGAGCTGCCCTTTGATGAGGAGCAGCTGAGCATGAACCTGCTGGATCTGATCCGCACGGAACTCAAGCCTCCCCGTACCACCAGCGTTGTGACACGACAGGAAGGTATGCGCCTGCTGGAGCGTATACTGGAGGAAGTGGTGGGACTGGAGAATATGGTGCGCATCAGTGAGTTTGAATATGGAATTACCCAGGAGCACATTGTGCAGGTGAGCCTGGAGAAAACGCCTTTTTACCGCAAGGGTAAGGATACCAGCGAGTGGTATATCTGCCTGCGTTCAGAGGTGGGCATGCTTTCCAGTACCGACAGCAAACTCTATGTGCAGTTCAACCGGTTTAATTACGAAGGTTTCCTGGTGGCCCATGGCATCCAGTACCGCGAGCGTAAGCCGCTGGTGAGCCTGAGCAGCGCCCTGCTGCCGGATTTCATTCAGCACCCCGGTGTGGTGCGGCTGGCCCTGCAGCAGCATAACGAGCAGACCGGCCTGTTGCTGGGACTGCTCAATAAACCCTACCGCATACAAAGCATGGTAGATTACAAACTCGGCTTCTAAAGCAAGATTCCCGGATAAAACAAAAGCGGACTCCTGTTGGGGGTCCGCTTTTTTATGCGTGTGAGACAAGGGATCACTTCAGGAGGGCAGAATCTGCGCCGTATGGTCCTCTGTCTTCACTTTTTTGATGATTTCCCGGATGATGCCCTTTTCGTCTATGACAAAGGTAGTGCGGGCAATCCCCATGAATTTATTTCCATACAGGTTCCGTTCTCCCCACACGCCGTAGGCATTGACGGTGCTGTGGTCGGTGTCTGTCAGCAAGGGGAAAGGCAGGTTATACTTTTGGATGAATTGCTTGTGGCTGGTTTCATCATCCACGCTCACGCCCAGCACCTGGTAACCCTGCTTGTGCAGCAGCTCATAGTTATCGCGCAGGTTGCAGGCCTCTTTGGTACAACCGGGGGTGTCGTCTTTGGGGTAAAAGTAGAGCACCAGTTTTTTGCCTGCAAAATCTGCCAGGCTTATTGTCTTGCCGTTCTGGTCTTTGCCGGAGAACTGGGGCGCCTTGTCTCCTGCTTTCAGGGTAACTGCCATAGAGAATGAGATTAGGTGAAGTTATCTGTTGACAACAAGACCCGGGTATGGATAGTTCTTAGAAATCGAAATCCAGGTCCAGGTCTTCATCAAAGTCCATATCAAATTCTTCCTCTTCCTCCCCCAGTTCAAATTCCTCGGTATCCAGGGAAAACCCGTCATCCAGGCTGATATCCAGGGATTCCAGTTGCTTCAGTGCTTCTTTCTCTTCCTTGGAGGTTTTGGTCGCTTCTTCTACGGTCAGGTCGGGCCCATCGGCTTCCAGGTTCAGTTCCTCATCAAAGTTGAGGTCCATGTCTCCGTAGTCGTCAAAGTCATCAACTTCGCCGCCTGGGGTACTTGTCTCTGTAGTGGTGGCAGGAGGTGCGATAGCAGTGGTAGTACCGGAGGTTGTTGCCGGTGTTTGGCCGCCGGTAACGGCGGGCGGATTGCTAGGGGTCAGATGCGCCAGGTAAATGGCGCTCTCCGGTACCAGAGCGGTGATACCTTGTTGCTTGAAGAATGTTGCATAACTTTTGGGGAACAGCTCATCGCGGAGCTGGTTCACGGCCTTCAGGCTCGTTTCGGTAAAAATAAAGTCCTGCGCTACCAGCTTGCTGCCCGGTGTAAAGGGTGCAGTGTTGCGAAACTTGACGATATGCCCCCTGTGATTGCCAAACACATAGGTGTAATGGGCAAAGATCATTTTCATTTCCGGTTGGAAACAGCTCTCCAGCACGGGATCCAGGCAATCTGTGCTGAACAGGGGCTTTTGGCTGGCCAGGTAGCTGTCGGCCTTATAGAGCGGGTGGTCCTGGGGCAGCTGGTATTCCACGCGAGCACCATTCCACTTGCTTTGCCAGCTTTCCCGCGCAGATACGGCTGCTGTGGGGTCCATTTGCACCACAATAACCTTTTCTGTCTGGGCATGGAGAACACTCATCCCCAGTAGTAACAGCAACAGCAGCGCTTTCATAGGTAGGCTAAAACCTAAAGCTACTCCATTGCTGCCAGAAAAACAAGGGGTGTGCATAATCTTGGGTACTGAAGAGCAAGGCCTATTTGTAGCCCTTGGGGGCGTCCTTTTCCGGCATCTGGATGCTTCCCGGAATACCGATGAGCGGAAACTCCTTGCGCAGGGGGAAGTACTCGAAGTCCTCGGGCATGTAGATGCGCCGCAGATCGGGGTGATTGCGAAATCCGATGCCCATCATGTCAAACTGCTCCCGCTCATACCAGTTGGCAGCAGGCCACAGGCTGACCACGCTCTCCACCTCCGGCTTTTCTTCGCTGGCAAGGACCGCTTTTACCCGCAGACGTTTGTTCTCGGTCAGGTTCACCAGGTTATAGCCTATCTCAAAGCGGAACTCATCCCGGTAATGGTCTGTGGCTACCACGTCCACCAGGTAATCAAAGCCATAGTTTTCCTTCAGGTTCTTGAGGAAATCATACAGCCGGGACTCCGGCACATGCAGGGTAACTTCGCCTGCATACTCGGTCTTGCTGATACCGGTATTCACCAGTTCGTTCGATATGCGTTGAATGACATCCATATGTGTGGGATCTGGGATATACGAAAATATGCACTAAAGCGCCGTCCAGGTATCGGGCTGTTGCTGCCACCGGCGGATGGTCTCCACCTGTTGAGGTTGCAACTTGCCGGCTGTGAGCCCGGCGGCAATCAGCGCTTCTAAATTAGTCAAACTCCGGAGTTCCACGCCCTGTTCGGCAAAAAGATTGTCTGCTACGGCAAAACCGTAGGTAAATATACACACCAGGCCCGCCACAGTATACCCGGCCTCCCGCAGGGCCTGTACCGCCTGCAAAGAGCTTTTGCCGGTAGAGACCAGGTCTTCCACCACCACCACCGGCTGGCCGGGAGCCAGCTTGCCCTCTATCTGGTTGCCCATGCCGTGGGCTTTGGGACTGCTGCGCACATAGGCCAGGGCCAGCCCCATCCTGTCAGCTACCAGCGTTGCCTGGGGAATACCTGCTGTGGCCACCCCTGCCACCGCACGCGCCTGGGGGAAGTGGGTGCGTACCAGCCCGCACAGCGCTTCCGCAATCTGGCTCCGCAGGGCAGGATAGGAGAGGGTTTGCCGGTTATCGCAGTACACTGGGCTCTTCCAGCCGGAGGCCCATTGGAAGGGGGCTTCCGGCCGCAGCTTGAAGGCATCGATCTCCAGCAGGGCGGCTGCTAGCTGCTGGGGGCTGAGGGTACTTATCTCGGTGGGCATATGGTTACGCCTTTTTGTGTTTTTTTGGGAATGAATGCTGAGAACATGCACATAGCCATCTGGCATGAGAACACCTGTTTGTGGCTGGGTGATGCCTCTGCGCTGCAAAGCTACGACTATATAGCGGATGAGGCCCTGGCGCATCTTTCCACACTGCAGGCCCGCCATATGACTCCTGCAACGGGCGCCAGTGAAGTATATGTGCGGGTGCATTGCGCTTCCCGGGCAGAGATGCAGCGCGTTTTTGAGACATACCAGGCCCGCTTTACTCCCATCCACACCGGGGGCGGAGTGGTGCGCAGAGGGCAGTCATTGCTCTGTATTACCCGCAAAGGAAAATGGGATCTCCCCAAGGGCAAGATAGATGCCGGGGAAGACAGCCTGCAGGCGGCTATCCGGGAGGTGGCGGAAGAGACAGGCGTAGCAGACCTGCAGCTGCAGGCGCCCTTGCCCTGCACCTGGCATATCTACCCTGAGAAGGGCCGGCTTATGCTCAAAACCGGCTGGTGGTATGCGTTTACCACGGCCTATGGGGGAGACCTTATCCCTCAGGCGGAAGAGGAGATTACCGGCGTACAATGGCAGCCGCTGGCTTCCCTGCGTATGGAGACGGTGAATACCTATCCTGCTATCAGGCACCTGATGCGGGACTATCTGCGTAGATTTCCGGTATCATAAAATCGGGTACCAGCCCCTGCAGGTTGCCGTGAAAGCGAATGACCTCGCGTACCAGCGTGCTGGAGATATGGGCTGTGGGCGGACTGCTGATGAGGTATACCGTCTGGATATTCTCGGCCAGGTGCTGGTTGAGCAGGTCTATGTTCTTCTCATACTCGAAGTCCGGCGCGGCACGCAGGCCCCGCAGCAGGAACTGTGCGCCCTGCTGGCGTGCAAAATGCACCGTAAGTCCCTGGAAGGTCTCTACCTGCACCCTGGGCTCGTTGGTAAACAAGGTGTGTAACCATGCCGCCCGCTGTGCTGCCGGGTACATGCTCACCTTCTGGGTGTTGATACCTATGCCCACCACAATGCGGTCAAACAACAGGAGACCCCGGCGGATGATCTCTACATGTCCCAGGGTAATAGGGTCAAAGCTCCCCGGGAAAATGGCGGTACGTTCCATGACTGCAAGTTAGGGGTTTTGCAGTGGGAGAAGGCGGTGCCCGGATGTGCAATAGCGCAAGACACCCCAGGCTCCGGCTACATGCTGTAATAGTCCAGCCCCGGGTATTTGTGCTTATATTGGTCTATCACCATAGCTACCAGCAGGTTACGCAGCTCCTCCAGTCCTTCGCGCTGGGTGGCAGAGATAAATACAGCCGGGTGACGCTGGCCTTGCAGCCAGGTGCGGGAGAGGTCCGCCCTTTCATCTTCATCCAGCAGGTCTGCCTTGTTGAAGACATACAGCATGGGTTTATCCATGGCCTGCAGGCTTGCCAGGGTGTCTTGCACCACACGGATGTGCTCCATGTAATGGTAGTTGCTCACGTCTATCACATGCACAAGGATATCGGCTTCCTGCACTTCATCCAGTGTGCTCTTGAAGCTCTCCACCAGGTGGTGCGGTAGTTTGCGGATGAAACCTACCGTATCCGCCAGCAGAAAAGGCACCGTGCTGAGCACCACCTTGCGTACCGTGGTGTCCAGGGTGGCAAAGAGCTTGTTTTCTGCCAGCACGGTACTTTTGGCCAGTGTATTCATCAGCGTGCTCTTGCCCACATTGGTATATCCCACCAGGGCTACCCGCACCATGGGTTTGCGATGCTTCCGGCGGGTCTCGGTTTGTTTGGCGATATGTTTCAGCTCCTCTTTGAGCTGTGCGATGCGCGTGCGCAGCATCCTGCGGTCCGTTTCTATTTCTTTTTCGCCTGCTCCCTTAAGGCCGATACCGCCCCGTTCGCGGCTCAGGTGGGTCCACAGGCGGGTGAGGCGGGGCAGCATATATTCTGCCCGGGCCAGCTCCACCTGTGTGCGGGCCTGTGCCGTGCGGGCATGCTCGCTGAAGATCTGCAGGATCAGTCCGCTGCGGTCCAGCACCCGTATGTTCAGCGTGCGCTCTATGTTGCGTAACTGGGTGGGGGAGAGGTCTTCATCAAAGATGACCAGTGTGGCTTCCAGCTTTTCCACGTCCGCTTGCACTTCCTCCAGCTTGCCCTTGCCCACAAAGGTGGCCGGGTGCGGAGTATCCAGTTTCTGCATAGTCATTTTGACCGCCTGGACACCGGCCGTCTCCGCCAGGAATGCCAGTTCTTTCAGGTATTCCTCCGCCTGCTCCAGGCTGTGCGTGCGGTTCCAGATGCCCATGAGAATGGCGCGGTCTGCCCGTGTGGCCGTATAATATAGTTTGTCTTCTCCCTGATACACACTCCAAAGGTAAAGACTTCCTGCCTAGCGAAGTGCGGATATTTTGCTGCAAGAGAACAGACGTTTCTGGAAGGATATCCCCCAAAGGAATGGTACCTTTATTTCTACCGGGGCGTGCTTCAAAACGATTTACGTCTTGCTTTTACACTCCTGTCCAGCCTTGATTTTTTGCTTCTTTTGTATCAAGACAAAAGAAGAATCGGATACTAGATTGACTAAAGCTGTTTTTGAGACAGTTGCTAAATTTCCCGGAGGTAGTAGTGGTATGGATTAGTCTATCGCTCAACAAAGCCGGCAGCTACTCTTTGACAAACTCAAAATGCTGTTCCGACCTATTGCCTGCCAGGTCGCTGGCGCGCAGGGTGAGCGTATGATGCCCCCGGGGCAGAGCAGGGTCCAGCCAGTGGATGAGGTAGTCGTTCAAGCCGTAATATTCGCCCACTACCCACTGGCCGTCCAGCAGCAACTGCACGCTCCAGCCGGCTATACCGGAGAGTTCGTCTGTGATACGGAAGCTGACAGACCGTTGTTTGGCCGGGAGTGTGCCTCCCGGGGTGAAGTCCAGGGGCTCCAGCCGGGGTTTGCGGGTATCCAGGGCCAGGTGCCAGGCGCCCAGCGTAAGGCTGCCGGCAGCGTGTGCACTACCCTTCCAGCTGGGATTTTTACCCTGCCGCGGCTCCACCCACCCTAATTGCAGGGTGTTCCCCGGTAGATTCCCCTGCCACGAAAAACTGCAGCGGGCAAATAGCGCAATGCCCGGATCTCCTGCTTCGTAGAGAAGGCTCCCTGCTGCGCCCTGTGGGGCGGGTGTGGTGCGCAGGGTAACATACGCGGTGTCCTGCACGCTGCCTGCCGGGAAGGTGCAGCGCAGGCCTTCCACGGCGAGTGCCGTAGCCTGGCCGGGTACTAAGGCTGCCTGCAGATGCGTGGCCAAAGGGGCTTCCCAGTCGGGGTGGCTGGCCTGGAGCGGCAACTTGCGCGGGTGTAGCGGGAACAGGAATACTGCCCTGCCGGGGTGATGATAGGCGGGTGCCAGCGCCTGTGTGCTGCCGTCGGCAAAATGGAGGGTTACAGGCTGCCCGGCGGAAGGGATGGGGCTGTCTATACACAGCATTTTGCCTTCTACCCGCACTTGCGGGGGCTGTTGCGCATAGGGGGATGGTTCTGAGGTTTGCGTGGGTAGGTAGTGCACCCAGCGCACCTTGCGGGTATAACGTGCCTCGTTTCCGTGGTAATCTTTCAGCACCAGGCGCAAGGTATGTACTGTCGTATCCCCTGCCTGTAATACCCCTTCGCGGTGCAGGTGAGTGTAGATGGGCGCCCGGTTGCCCCGTACCCGGTAACAGCGCTGGAGCCAGTCCTGGTAATGCGCCTTGTGCCCAAAATCGCAGTGCAGGTGCACCTGCATCATGTCTGCAAAGCTGAACCGGTCCATGGCATGGGCAAATACCAGCTGTTCATCCAGGTAAAGGCGCGTCTCATAGTGGCCGTTCACATTGCGGGTACCGTTCAGCTTGTCATAGCCCACGTAGGCCAGTCCGATAGGTCCGTGAAATACCAGGGTATCCGGCCCGTAATACAGGTTCTCGCTGTGCAGGGGTTCTTCCAGGCGGGCACCCCACCGGCCATTGACCCGGCTGTGCGGGCTGAGCGTGTGCCAGGCAACCTGGTGCAGGGTAGGAGGTAATTCGTCAGCTATATAATCCCTGAAATAAGGCAGCGGATTGAGGATACGTTCCTGGGGATCCCGGATCTCAAAGTGCAGGTGAGGCCCCCCGCTGTCGCCGGTGTTGCCGCTCCAGGCAATGGTATCCCCCTGTTTGACCGGGAAGTCCTTGGGCGTAAAGAAGAGATCCTGGCTGAAAGACTTGCTGCGTAATTGTGCTTGCCGGACGTGGGTTTCTATGGGCGGGGCAAACTGCTCCAGGTGGCCATACAAAGTGCTGTACCCGTCGGCATGTTTGATGAATATACACCTGCCATAACCGTTGCCGGATACCCGTATACGCGAGATATAGCCATCCCTGGCCGCCAGGATAGGCAGCCCGGTTACCGAGTAGGTACTGATGTCCAGCCCGGGATGCAGGTGCGCAAAGCGCATTTCTCCAAAGGTGCCGGTTACCCCGCGGCTGCCCGGCACCGGGAAAATATACTGCGCCTGTGCGCTGCCGAGCCCCAACAGGAGCCACAGGAAATACCAGCTATTGCGAAGTTGCAAACGAACCTAGGGTTTTGAGGAGAAGAAGGCGGGATACTTCTTTGCCAGCTCGTCTGCTGTCATTTTGATCACCTCCATTTTGATCTCTATATTGTTGATGGGCCGGTCTGGCACCTCTGTGGGCTGCTGGGAGATCCAGTCCACCACGTTCATACCTTCCAGCACGTGGCCGAATACCGTATACTGGCCGTCCAGGTGGGGAGTTCCTCCCTGTTCTGCAAATACCTTGCGGGCTTCCGGGCTATAGGTAAAGGTCTGGTTACCGGCTTCGGCATATTTTCGCTCGGCATCTGCAATGATCTTTTGCTGCAGGGCCATGGCGGAGTCCGGGTTGCTTTGGTTGAGGCCCTGCCAGTCAAACTCCATTACCCATTTGTTCTCCGGTTTTTGCAGGTAAGTGTTCTGAATCCAGAAACTGAAGAGCTGCTGCTGCACCCGGGGCTCCATGGCGGCCAGGTCGGCTTCCGGGGTTTGGCGTCCCTGCACAATGTAGAATTGCGAGCCGCTGCTGCGGCGCTGCGGGTTCATCTGGTCGCCTTGCCGTGCGGCGGCCAGTGCGCCTCTCACATGTGTATATTTGGGCAAAAACTCGGCCTGGATGGTATAACCGGGCCCCCCCTGGCCGTCGTCATTGGGGTCATCGTTCTTGCTATTGGGGTCTCCGCCTTGTACCATGAAGTCGCGGATAACCCGGTGAAAGGTGGTGCCGTTGTAGAACCCTTCTTTGGCCAGCTTCAGGAAGTTCTCCCGGTGCAGCACGGTTTCTTCATAGAGCCAGAGCACGATCTTGCCCTGTTCTTTGCCACCGCTGCTCACGGTGATGACAGGGATGTCCCAGCTTTTAGCCGTTTGTGCACAGGCTGATTGTCCAAAGGCAGTCAGCAGGGAGAGAGTGACGAACAGGAGGAGTTTCATAGAGAGGGGAAAGAATGGGATCAGTGTTCTGTAACCCCTAAGGGTTATTGGAGGGTGAAAATAGCAACAATTAGGCCAATCCTGTCAAGGCTTTGTACGAACGGACGGGTTCCGCTGGCAAATGCGGTTATAGTGGCAGTATTTGCATACCTGCAGGTCATCGGTTTGGGCAAACGTGCGCCCCGGGGCCAGGATCTCCCGCACCAGTTCCCGGAGCGTTGTTTCCGCCTGGGTCAGGGTGGGCAGGTCAAACGGGAGGGATAAGGTATAGGCTTGAGGCGGGCTGCTGCGCAAGGTGATAACCCCTGCCTGATAGGGCAGTTCGCCATACATTTTCCACCACAACCAGCCGTAGAGCAGGGTTTGCAATGCTTTGTCTTTTGTGCGGCTGCCCCGTTCCTCGGCCGCCGTTAAGTCCGCGGGCGTCCCAGCCCTGAGGTCTCTTTCTTGCACCTTGCCGGTTTTGTAATCCCAGATGACCACTCCGCCGGGTAACGTGTCCAGGCGGTCTGCCCAGCCTGTCAGGACAATGTTCAGAGGGGCATCCCTGCCGGGCAGCTGCTCCGTCCATTCATGACTGAGGTTGGTTTCCAGCCCGGTCAGGGTGAAAGGTACACGTGCTTCATCCAGCCTGAGCACACCCGCAACCATTTCCCGGGCTACCTCCAGCAGCAGTACCAGCCTGCCGCTATCCGTTTGCCCCATCACCTGCCACTCTGCCGCTGCCGCTGATTGCAGTGCCTGTTCTACTGCGGCAGGCGCTTGCAGGCGCTGCAGATCCTGCGCTTGTAAAAGCTGCCCCTTGCAAGGACTATACAGCAGTTCCAATGCCTTGTGTACCAGGCTGCCAAATTGCCGGGCGTCGGGGTCTTCGGTCACCTCCTCCGTGGGCTGCAGCCGCTGCACATACTGGAACCAGAACTGCAGCGGGCACCTGAGGTAACTGACCAGGCTTGTGGGGCTTAGCCGGACATAAGGCGGGCCGGTTCCAGGCTCCGGGTGCGCGAGCAGGCTGGCCACATCCTCTTCCTGCGGGGTGAGGGTCAGCGGCCGGGCGGCCATCACCTGCTGGTTGAACAGGTGGGTATGGAGTTTCAGGTGGGGGTTGACCAGGGCCCAGTCCAGTGTTATCTGGCGGAGGAACCGGCTGGGTTCTCCGCCGCCGGTTTCGTCCATTTCGGTCACATGGAAGATGTGTACTTGCGGCACGCCTTGTAACAGCCGCCAGAACAGGTAACTGTACTGTGCTTCGGTCTCTCCGGGGCCGGACATGCCCAGTTGCCGCCGCACCTGCGGCAGTAAGCTCCCTTGCGGACGATGCCCCGGAGGCAGGTGGCCTTCGTTGGCAGAGAGGATGTAGACTTCCTCAAACTGCAGGGCCCGGGTTTCCAGCAGTCCCATGATCTGTACCCCTCCCAGGGGTTCTCCGGAGAACGGGATCCGTTGGGCCGCCAGCAAACGCAGCAGCAGCCCCCGTACGTCTGCCGGTCTCAGGTGCGGCTGTCGTTCCACCAGGGCCTCCAACTGGTTCAGGCGGTTGTGCAGGAGGTTCAGGAACTCCCGGTGAAAGGCATCCCGCAGTTCTCCCTGTTCACGGACCAGCTCGTGAAGCCGGTCATAGAGGTGGCGCAGCTGGAGCAGGGCTTCGTTTGCACTCTGGGCATGATCCAGCAGCACCGCCAGCAGGTCGTCGCTTTGTGAGTGGGCGGGCGGATGCCAGTAGTGTATATTGTTCTTCCGGATATAATGCTGGTACAGGTTCCTGTACAGGTCCGGGCGATGGCTTAGTAATAGCGGATGGCTCAGTACCTGCGCCAGGTGGGCGTGGTAAAAGCCTTCTCCCGGCCGGTAGGCTTCCTGCAGCCGCACCCAGGCCTCCAGCAAGGCAAACAGGACGGAGTGCCTGGCCGGGTAACCCATGGTGATATTGCAATGAGTCAGCGCCGGGGGCAGGTGCTCCAGCAACGGTACCAGGAGCGATTCATCGGGCAGGACAATGGCTATGCGCCGCAGTTGTTGTTCCAGTGCATCCGAATCCGGGAGGGTTTGCTGCCAGTAGGTCAGGCGTTCCTGTAATACCTGTGCCAGTGCGGATACCTGCGCGATAGCGGAAGACAGGGGATAGGTGTGCAGCTCGCTCGATTGCAGGCTCAGCCTGCCGGGCACCGGCTGCTGGGGCGCCAGGACCGGGTGGCTCTGCCATAACCTGCGAAAGCTGTCTCCGGCGCGGCGTGCGGCCATCCCTTCTGCCGGCGGCAGGGTGTACCAGCTATCTACATCCCAGCGGGTATGCAGCAGATGCTGGCTGGCCAGCCAGTCCGTTACCCGGGTTTCTGCCCTGTTTAGTTGATCGAACCCGGCCAGCCAGGTGGGGATACGCGCTGCCGCAGGCATATAGGCTCCGGGGTCCATTGCTATATCGCGCAGGAGCTGGCCTTCGCTGGTATAGCCCATACTCCGCAAGCGGTTTTGCAGGTGAGTGTAGAGTGCGGCGGCCTGCGCCAGCCAGTGCGCATACCGTTGCGCCAGGGGATTGTCAAAGGCTTCCCGGGCGCCCGGGTCTGCATATGAAAGGCCTGCTGTGGCAAAGGCTTCCTGCGGGTTTGCCAGTGCCATATCCATATCGGCAAAGTCTGCCAGCAGCCGCAGGCCTATCGGAGTAAATGCTTCCAGGCTGTCTGCCTGGTCAGTTCCCTCCCAAAGCAGTTCCAGCAGTAGCAGGGTATCTGCCAGCGGTAGAGGATGGAGGCTTTGCAGCCAGGCAGAAAGCGTGTCTATGCGGGGCGCCCATAGGGCTTTGCCAGCCAGCCGGGCCAGCTCATGACGGAAGACCAGCCCAGCCCTGCGGTTGGGAAACAATATCCGCACCTCACTGAGTTGCGAGCCATATTGGTCCAGCAACTCCTGTGCAAGGGCAGCCAGGAAACCAGGGTGGGAAACACTATCGGAAGCCATCTGTGCGGGCAATTTAGCCTGCAATGCCCCGCTTGCAAGTCATTTTCCTGCGATTAGTCGTTGGTATACAGGCTGAAATTTCTTGCCCAGTACCAATGACCGTCGAACTTTATCAGGTCTATTTGCACCACGATTTCCCGCAAGCCACCCTGAGTATTCTGTGCCTCGATATGCAGCTGCATCTGGCCACCCTCCAGGTTGGGGTGGCCAGTTGTAGAGCTGTAATCGACTGACGACAAACGCAGGCTGGTAGGAACCACCCCGTACTCGTGAAGCTTGCTCTGCAGCGCTGTAAAGCTTTTTTCGGATTGCTGTACTAACATCTTGTACTCGCTGTCTACCTGTTCCTTGCCGGGAACGGGCTGGTTGTTCAACGGGGCCAGGGATAGTACGATCTCCCATAGGACAGGCTGGGATACAAAATATGCAGATGCCCGCTGGAAATTATTTTCAGCTATCGACTCGGTTAATACTCCGGCCAGTTCTTCATAAGTGGATGCGGATTCCTGGGCGTGGGAGGTAGTGAAGAGCAAGTGGCCGAAGAGGCATATGAAAAGATACTTCATGAGCACTAATATACTGGATTAATGTATTTGCAGGAATACGATTTGCCGGTTTCCGGGTAACCGGGTGTGCATAAGCATCCTAGGTGTCTTCTCCTTCTTGTTCTGCTTCGGGCACCGAACCATGCTTGCGCAGATGCTCCAGTAACTGGCTGTCTGCTTCTGTGAGTACCGGCAGCAGGGCGTGCTGTGCCCTCAGCTCCAGGCCATGCAGGTAACGGGCGTAGACCACATCCCAGTCTATGACGTTCCAGAAAGCCTGAATGTAGGATGGCCTGCGGTTCTCATGGCACAGGAAATACGCGTGTTCCCAGAGGTCCAGTCCCAGCAGAGGGACCCCCCGTATGTCTGCATGCGGCATCAGCGGGTTATCCTGGTTGATGGTGGAGCCCACATAGATCTCTTCTTCTGTGAGAATGAGCCAGCACCATCCTACCCCAAACCGGCCTGCCGCTACGGAGGCAAACTCTTCTTTGAAGCGCATGAGGCTGCCAAAGCGGTGTGCCAGGACGTCTGCCAGCGGCTGCGGGATGGGGTGGGGCCCCCCGGGCCGCAAGACGCTGTAGAAGTGCCTGTGGTTGACTACTCCGCCGCCGTTATTGCGCACTGCGCGCCTAATGCCGCCGGGCAGTGCGCGAATATGGGCAATGAGGTATTCTTCAGGCCACTCCCTGAGTATGGGGAAATGATTGAGTGCAGCCTGCAGCTGTGTCTGGTACCCTACAAAGAACTTGCGGTTATGCTGGAAGAGCGTGCGGGCATCCATAAAAGGCTCCAGCGCGTCTTCTGCAAAGGGTAAAGGGTATTCGGCAATCCGCATATTCCTGGTCTCCGGGTGCAATGGCCTGGCATTTAACACCTAACAAATCTAGTTGTTTGCCGGAACAAACCATACTTTTTGCTTTAGTAACTAATGCGCGCAAAAATGCCGGCCGGCAGGCGCCGGGCGCTGTGTGCTTCCGGGAGCACCAGTTCGCCCATCTCCAGATTGCGCAGGGCTTTTGCCGGCAAATGGCTGCGCATCAGGTTCTCCAGGATCAGGGGAGAGAATCCCATGCTGTAGGCATTAAAAATGAGAAACCCGGCTTTGGGGTCCAGTATGGCTGCTACCTGGGCCATCAGTTCATCCACCAGGTCTTCCAGCTTCCAGCGCTCTCCTTTGGGGCCGTGCCCAAAGGCCGGGGGATCCATGATAATCCCCTGAAACTGTTGCCCTTTGCGGGCCGCCCGCTGCACATACTTGAGGGCATCTTCTACCAGCCATCGTACCCCGTCCATGCCGGACAGTACGAGATTTTCGTTTGCCCAGGTGACTACCTGCCGGATAGCGTCTACGTGGGTGACCTGTGCGCCGGCAGCCCTGCAGGCCAGTGTGGCCCCACCGGTATAGGCAAAAAGATTCAGTATCTGTGCCTGGGGGATTCGCTGGCAGTGGGTATGGGCATATTGCCAGTTAGCAGACTGTTCGGGGAAGATGCCCACGTGCTTGAAGGCCGTGAGCGCCAGTTTGAAGCGCAGTTTGAGCGGTGGGTAGGCCAGGTGCCAATTGTCGGGCATATTGTGCTGATAGCGTTCCCAATATCCTTTGTGACTGCCTTCCTGGACGAAACGCACTTGTGCCTGCTGCCGCCATTGGTCCGGGCTGAGGGTGGGCTTCCAGACGGCCTGGGGTTCGGGGCGGATGAGCACGTATGGCCCGAAGCGTTCCATTTTCTCAAAATGGCCGCTGTCGATCAACTGATAGTCTGCAAACTGGGGAGGGGAGAGAATGTGCCAGTTACTCATGCGTAGGTATTGCGGGCCAGGAATGAACACAGCAGGTAGAGTAGTCCCACCGGGAAGACGGCCAGCGGGCCCAGGAACAGGATCAGCAACAGGCTGCATGCCAGGAAGAGATAGTGCCAGCGATAGGTTTGCCAGCTTATTTTCTTGAACTTGAAGCTGAGCATCCGCACTTTGGAGACCATCAGCAGGCTCAGGACCAGGTTCAGCAGTATGACATTTGCCGGTTTGTCCAGGGTGTAGGTCAGCAAGGCATTGTCCGGCACCAGGATCAGCGGTGCCAGGTGGGCTTCTTCTACAAAGAAGAGGAACAGGAGTCCGGCTACAAAGAGACCATTGGCCGGGGCCGGCAATCCCTGGAAATAGGGGCGGGGAGTTGTGTCTGCACTGAAGCGTGCCAGGCGCCAGGCGGCACCCAGTGGCAGCAGCAGGCAGCTCAGCCGTGCAGCCACGGGCCAGGCAGACCAGTCGGCTTGCCCGCCGGTGCCCGGCAGGTAGGTATAGAAATAATTGCTGAGCAGCCCAAACAGCAGGAGGCCGGGCGCCAGCCCGAAGGAGACCAGATCTGCCAGGCTGTCCAGTATCTGGCCGGTGGGACTGGAGGCTTTGAGGAGGCGCGCAGCCAGGCCGTCCAGCACATCGAACAGACCTGCGGCCAGTATGAGGATGGCTCCCCAGTACAAGTGTGTGGGTTGCAGCCCTGCGTGGGGGAAGGCCAGTGCTGCCGAGAGACTGCCGCAGGCAAGTCCGCAGAGCGTGAGCAGGTTGGGGATATGTTGCCTAAGCGCCATAGAGGTGATGTGCCAAAATATAGTCCAATGCCGGTTGAGGCACCAGGTAGCGTACACTTTGTCCTGCGGCCAGCTGTTCGCGGATGCGGGTGGCGGATATGCCAATCAGTGGGGCATTGAGCAGCGTGGCGCCGGGGTATGTGATATCCGGATGTGCGGCGCCCACACGGGGGTATACCCAGATGGGGTAATGCCTGACAATGGCCTCATGGTTCTTCCATTTGTGCAGCCCCTCGAGGTTGTCGGCACCCATGACCAGGGAGAACTGGTAACGGGGAAAGCGTTCGGCCAGTGCTGTGAGGGTGTCTATGGTGTAACTGGGCCGGGGCAGGGTAAACTCTGCATTGCTGGCCCACAGGCGTTCATTCCCCTGAGTGGCCAGTTCGCACAGGTGATAGCGGTCTACTTCATTGAGCAGAGATTGCTTTTGCTTGAACGGACTCTGGGGCGACACGACCAGCCACACCTGGTCCAGCCGGGCCAGCTCGCATACTTGTTCTGCCAGAATGAGGTGCCCCGCATGAATGGGGTTGAAGCTGCCAAAGAACAAGCCTACTTTCATAGTGCAAGGAACTGGCGGATATGCTGTTCTATCTCGGTGATGGCTGTTTCCAGGTCGGCATTGAGCACCTGCACGTCAAAGCGGGGGGCCAGTCCCAATTCAAAGTCGGCCTTTTGCATGCGGCGGTCTATTTCTTCCAGGCTGTCGGTTCCGCGCTTGATGAGGCGTTCCCTGAGCGCTTCCCTGGTGGGAGGCTTCACAAAAATGCACAGGGCGCGGCTCCTAAACTGTTCCTTGAGATGAATCCCTCCCACGGCATCTACTTCAAAAAGCGGGATATGGCCTGTCTTGAGGATGCGCTCCGGCTCCGTCACCAACGTGCCGTAGTAACGCCCTGTGTAGACCTCTTCCCACTCCAGGAAGTCTCCTTGTTGAATATGCTGCTGGAACTGGGCAACGCTGAGAAAGTGGTAGTCTATCCCGTCCTGTTCGTGCGCGCGCGGCGCACGGGTGGTGGCGGATACTGAGAACATCAGCTGCGGCAGGCGCTGCATGAGCGCTCTCACCAGTGTGGTTTTGCCTGCTCCGCTGGGTGCCGAGATGATAATGATTTGACCTTCCATGCCCTTAGAGGGGCGCAAGCTAGCTATTTTTTGCTAGAGAATATTCATCAGCTGCTCCTTCATCTTCTCCAGCTCATCCTTCATTTGTACCACCAGGCTTTGTATCTGGATGTCATAGGATTTCACCCCCAGGGTATTGACCTCCCGCCACATTTCCTGTACAATGAAGAGCAGTTTGCGGCCTTGTCCCGGGGCTTCTTTCAGCGTCTGGCGGAAGTTCTCCAGGTGGGCTGCCAGGCGCACCTGTTCTTCGTTGATGTCGTATTTCTCCAGGTAATAGATCAGCTCCTGTTGCAGGCGCTCCGGACTCATGCTCAGGCTATCCTGCATTTCCCCGAAGCTTTGTGTGAGCCGCTGGCGGATGTTCTGCACCCGGACCTCTGCCAGGGGAGGTATCTCGGAGGCCATTTGCGCTATTTTCTGCACCCGCCCGTCCAGGTCGTTGCACAAAGCCAGCCCCTCTTTCCTGCGCTCGCCAATAAGTGCTTCCGTGGCCTGTTCTACGGCTTGCATGACCAGCGTCCACTCTTCTTCTGAAATAGCGGTTTGTTGTTCCGCCACCACGCCCGGCAGGCTCAGAATAGTGGACAACGGCACCGTATCCGTCAGGGCCAGTTCTTTCTGCAGGGTATTCAGTTCGGCGTAATAGGCTTTGACCAGGTCAAAGTCTATCTTCACCTTGCTCAGGTTGAGTTCGGGGCTTTGCGTATCCACCGTGAGGGTCATGCTGATCTTCCCTCTGTCGAGGCGGGCCGCCAGGTGGTTCTTCAGCAGGATTTCCTGCTGGAAATACTGGTGCGGCAGCCGCAGGTATACTTCTGCAGTGCGGCTGTTCAGGCTTTTAAGTTCGGCAGTGATTTGCCACTGGTTATTGGTGGCACGGCCTACGCCGTATCCGGTCATAGAATGCTGCATAAACCGGAATCAGGATTTGGGGATAACGAGGGGGATCTCTTCTTCGCGTCCTTTGTAGAGTAGCCAGAGGGTATAGTTGCCCGGGCGCAGGCTGGTTTTTTTGAAGCGGATACGGTTGCTGCCGTCTACATTGATGTACTGGTTGCGCCACATGAGCTTGCGGTTCTTGTCATAGATCTTGAGCTCTACCACTCCTCCATAGGGGAGGTTGTAGTTGAGCACCACCACATCTTCCTGGATTACAGGCTTTTCCACATGCATACTCAGGTCTACGGGGCGGATGGTCTGCTGGCTTTTGTATTGAGCCAGCAGCATAGGGGCCAGTCCCGTGTTCAGTAATAAAAAGATGTATACGATGCGGATGTGCATTTTACATAATTGATGTGCCAATATAAGTACGCTTTGGATACAACCCGTAATGAAGTGTCAGTTTAGCTTGGTATTGAGCAAAAAATCACATTCGTTGTAGATATCCTTGTTCAGTTTGAGCACGGCATTCATCGTATCTACCAGCGTGCGGTATTTGAGCAGGAACATCCTGAGGTTGTCATCCGGTTTGCCCCCGGCCTTTAATTCTCCATAGCGGGTATATACGGCCATGAGGTTCATATTGTGGGGCCACCACTGGAACCAGATCTCCTGCGCCTGGTAATAGATGAGGTCATTGCGTTTGCGCAGCGCCACCAGCGCAGTAATGGAGCTGTCGCGGTAGGCTTTTACGTTCTTGGGAAAGGACAGGAGATAAGAGATCTCGGAGACTTCTTTCCATACCTTGTCTGCATTTTCCTGCATGCGGGTGATCTTGGGCATTTGCTGCTCCATGAGTGCCAGCATGTCATTCTGCATATCGACAAAGCTGGTGGTGGCTTTGTCCTGGGCTGCGGCAATAGAAAGGTCCATGCACAGAAGGCATAGTACCGAGAGGAGAATGCGGTATTTCATGGGCGGATACGACCTGAAGGATGGGGAAGCCTATGCCACACCCGCAGGGCCACCGAAATTGAGGGGGGGCATATGCGGGTCATTGTCATTGATCTCTATTTCGCCAAACTGGTTCTCAAATTTGGAGATGTTGTCTGAGATGGCCAGCATAAGACGTTTGGCGTGCTGGGGAGTCATGATGATGCGGCTCTTGACCTTGGCCTTGGGTACCCCCGGCAGAATGCGGATAAAGTCCAGGATAAACTCGGCATTGCTGTGGGAAATAATGGCCAGGTTGCTATAGTGACCTTCGGCAATATCCTCTGCCAGTTCTATGTTGAGTTGATTAAGGGCGTTTTTATCTTCTGCCATGATGCGGGGGTTGGATGACAGCGGAAAGATAGGGCTTTAGGCCACAGGCGGACAAAGGAATTATCCGACACTTTGTACACAATATGCGGGGGGTATGTGGAGACTACCCGTTTCAAGCAGAAAGCCCACACGAGGTGGGCTTTCTGGTAGTATTTGATGAAGGGGAAACGCTGACTTGGCTTAGGCTTCGTCTTCTTCTCCGGCTTCTTCGGTTTTGGCAGCCTTCTTTTTGCTGGTCTTTTTGGGCGCTGTTGCCTCTGGGGCGCCGCCGTCCATTTCCAGCTTGAGCTTGGCCAGGGCGCCCAGGTCTCCCAGCGTATCTTTTTCGCCGGAGCCGGAGGCCATTACCATTTCGTCACCTTTGCGGCCACGACCGCTTCCTCCACCGGAGGTGCTGCCGGAGCGCTTGGGCTTCTCGTCTTCCATTTCCTTCCAGGTTTTGGTATGGCTCAGCAGGATGCGCTTGTTGGCTTTGCTGAACTCGATAACCACCAAGTCAACGGTATCGCCTTCCTTGATAGTTTCTTTGCCATCCTCTACCTTGAGGTGTTTGCTGGGCACAAACCCTTCTACACCATACTCCAGTTCTATCACAGCGCCTTTGTCATTGACTTTGCTGACATTGCCTTTGTGCGCAGAACCTTCGGGGAATACGGTTTCCAGGGTTTCCCAGGGATCCTCGGTGAGTTGTTTGATGCCCAGGCGGAGCTTGCGGTTTTCCACGTCCATTTCCAGTACGGTGGCTTCCAGCTTCTCGCCTTTCTGGGTAAACTCGTTGGGGTGGTTGATCTTTTTGTTCCAGCTGAGATCCTGCACGTGGATGAGACCGTCCACACCGTCCTCCAGTTCCACGAAGAGACCGTAGTTGGTGATGTTGGTGACTACCACATTCAGCTTGCTGCCTACCGGGTACTTGGTGGGCACAAAATCCCATGGATCGGGGGTCAGTTGCTTGATACCAAGCGACATCTTGCGTTCTTCCCGGTCTACGGACAGTACTTTGGCTTCTACCATTTCCCCTACTTTGTAGAGGTCATGCGGGTTCCTGGCATGGGTGCTCCAGCTCATTTCGCTGACGTGCACCAGGCCTTCTACGCCCGGGGCGATCTCGATAAAGATACCGTAGTCTGCGATGGTTACCACTTTGCCGGTAACCGTGGCGCCGGTACCCAGGGTTTCCACCACATTGTCCCAGGGGTGAGACTGCAGTTGTTTGAGGCCCAGGGATATACGTTTTTTGTCGTCATCAAAATCCAGAACCACCACGTTGAGCTTCTGGTCAAGATGCAGCACTTCTTCGGGGTTGTTGATGCGGCCCCAGGAGATGTCTGTGATATGCAGCAGACCGTCTACGCCACCCAGGTCCACGAAGGCACCGAAGGTAGTGATGTTCTTCACGGTGCCTTCCAGTACCTGGCCTTTCTCCAGGTTATTGATGATCTCCAGTTTCTGAGCCTCGAGGTCTTTCTCGATCAGGACTTTGTGAGAGATTACTACGTTGTTCTGCTGGTGGTTGATCTTCACCACCTTGAACTCCATCTTCTGGCCCACGTAGTTGTCATAGTCGCGGATAGGCTTCACGTCTATCTGAGAGCCGGGGAGGAATGCCTCCACGCCTTCCAGGTCTACTACAAAGCCGCCTTTGGTGCGGCGCTTGACAATGCCTTCCAGGATTTCGTCATTATCCAGGGCGTTGTTGATACGATCCCAGGCGCGCATGCTGTTAGCCATGCGGCGGGAGAGCACCAGCTGCCCGTTCTTGTTTTCCAGCGTCTCCAGGAATACTTCCACTTTGTCGCCTACCTTCAGGTCGGGACGGTCGCGGAATTCGTTCAGGGGTACCACGCCTTCAGACTTGAAGCCGATGTTTACCACCACTTCACGATCATCCATGGCAATGACGGTACCATGCACAATCTGGTGGGTTGCCAGTGAGCTGAGCGTATTGGAGTACATGTTCTCCAGTTGCTTGCGCTCTTCGGCGGTATAGTCCTCCGGATCTTGCCATACCGGAGTCCCAGTTTCAGAGGGTGCTTGTGCTTCTAGCGTTTGAACGCTTTGCTGAAGCTCGGCCTTAAGCTCTTCACTCATTTAAAAGGTGATAAAAAATTTTTAGGGACACAAAGGTACTGCTATTCCTGCATTCCGCCAATATTTCAGGAAAAAAAACAAAAAAACATAGGGGCTGGCTACAGCAATGATCATGTAACATATCCTGCCTGACTACACAGCGCTGCCATATGCCTTGTGCCTGGACACAACCGCACTCTATGACTGCCCGGAATAGTATGGGCGTCTTTCCCGAATAGCCTTTTGCTTCCCGGTTCCGTTTATTCTACCAGGCTAAGGCGCTCGGTGCCCAGCGTGGTGCCGCCATTGACCAGCCATACCCCCAGCAGTGAGCCTTTGCCCGTCAGATCAGTATAAAAGGCGGTGCCCTGTGCGCCCGAACCAAAGCAGAGCACCAGCATGCCGCCGGCCATAAATCCGCTGCCGGCCTGGCTGGAGCCTCCGGTGCTCCATATGGCTTGTATGCCATCTTCGCCGTGGGATTTGAGGGTAAGTGTGCCTTTGTACTGGCTGCCGTCAGCATTGTTCCCGTGCACAGGGTAAGTGCCGGGTACCAGGGAATAAGAGTGGTCTGCGTTGATCTTATACGGGGTGCCTGCAATGGTCTCCGTAGCTATGGTTCCCTCCTGGGAGTCTGTCCACACACCGTTGCTCTGGTTCGGCTCCAGGGAATACATGGCCAGGCCAAAATATCCCTCTCCGTAAGTGGTAGAAAATCCGAGTTCTCCCAGCCCCAGGCCTATGCCATGGTAGTCGCCCGCGGTCGTTTGCCATTGCACATACAGTACATTTTCGTCATCCGGACTAGACTTCGTGGTCAGGGTGCCGGTGTAGGTGCCGCCCTCCGGGGTAGAGCCTTTTTCTAGCTTGAACTTACGTGCTTGACCAAAGAGTGTGGTATGTGCACATGCCAGCAGGCACACCAGCAGGAGTGTTTTGAGATGAGGACAGGAACGTAGCATAGATAGTTATGAATTATATTTCAATGCAATAATACAAAACGATTGCCAATCATATGCTCCCGGTTTGAGAGCATACCTGAACGAGCATCATGCTAGGAAGATTCCGCTTTCTGGTAATGTATTTTGTGCTCGTGATTTGGATTTGAAATGGAAGCTCTGTTATTTTGAATCATTGTACTAGTACATGGATGCAGAGCCGATTCTCCCTTTTTTTACAGCTGTGCCACCCGGCGACCTGGCCCGTTTTCTGGAAATTACTTTTACGGAAAAAGAACTGGCGCAGGTAGGCGAGCGCTGGCGCATTTTTGCGGGCCTCCGGCAGGGCCTGAGCCAGCGCGAGGTGGCCGCACAAACTGGCTGCGGCATTGCCACCGTCACCCGTGGCGCGAGGGCCTACCGTCTCCATACCGATTTCATTAACCGCATATTAGATACCCTGGAATCTCCACACGCATGAATGCTACTGCACGCCTGGCGTTGCCTCTCCATGACCCTTCCCAGCTGTTTCCCCGCCTGGGGATGCCCGCTCCTTGCTTCCTGTTGGAGTCGCTTTCCGTTTCCGAGCGGTTTGGGCGCCTGAGCCTGGCCGGCTGGGAACCCAGCCTGGAGCTTATCGGCAAAGACGATACCCTTACCCTGCGTTTGCTGCAAGACCGCGGGAAGCCCTGCCTGGAAGCTGTGGCCCGGCACTACGCCGCATATATACAGGAACGTACCCCGGATGTGCTGACGCTGCACATCCCCCGGTTGCCCTACGTGGGAGAAGAAGACGGGAGATTGCTGCGCCAGAATATTGCACAGGTCATCCGGTTTCTCCTGGAGTACTTTCATCAGGATGCCAGGACCTTCATGGGGCTTTACGGTACGCTGGCGTATCGTTTCGTGTATCTGTTCGAAGATATTCCCTGTACACACCCCACCGGGGTGGCGGATTTTCACCTGTTCCTGTACGATACCTTTGTGTTCTACAACCACCTCACTCAGGAATGCAGCGCCATTGCGGTGCGCGAAACTATGGCTGAGGCTGATGCCGCAGTGGCTGCCGTTGCGCAGCAACTGGCCGGGCCTGCTGCTTACCAGCCTGCCGGGCTCAAACTGAAGGACCCGGTCTTCACACCTGATGAAGAGCAGTTCAAGGCGCAGGTAGAAGACGCCAAGGAGCTGTTCCGTTTGGGCGAACTGATGGAGATCGTACTGTGCCGGCGCTTGCAGGCACAACTGGAGGGCCGTTCCTGGGACCTGTACCTGGCCTATCGCCGTCATAACCCCAGTCCCTACCTGTTCTATTTCAACCTAGGGGGAGATGAGCACCTGATCGGCGCCAGTCCGGAAATGATGCTGCGCTATGAGAACGACAAGGTGACCCTGCGTCCCATCAGCGGCACGGCTTCCCGCGGCAAGACGCCTATGGAAGACCATGCCAACATGATGGCCCTGCTTAACAGCGTCAAGGAAAAGGCGGAGCTGGATATGCTGATAGACCTGGGGCGTAATGACCTGGCCCGCATCTGCGAGCCCGGCGTGGTGATAGAAGACTACCGCTATGTAGAAAAATATGCCCGGGTGATGCACACCGTGGCACAGGTAAGCGGCAGATTGCAGGCCGGCAAGACAGGGCTGGATGCCCTCATTGCCAGCCTGAATGCCGGTACGCTGACCGGTGCGCCCAAGGTGGCAGCCATGCGTTTCATAGAGCAGATGGAGCCCTTTGCCCGGGGATATTATGGGGGTACCGCCGGTTACTTTGCCTTGAGCGGAGAAGTGGATACCGGCATTATCATCCGCACGGCACATATTCGTGGGCAGCAACTGGAATATTGCAGCGGGGCCACCTTGCTTATAGACTGCGACCCTGCCTTTGAATTACGCGAAACCCAGATCAAGGCTCAGGCTTTTATGGACCTGTTTCAAGCCCCCGCTGCCATGGATGCCTAGCGTTTCAAAAGCAGCAGGATATACCAGAACTCATTCCCGTCATGTATAAGAACGTCCTGATCATAGATAATTTCGATAGCTTCACCTTCAACCTGGTGGATTATTTCCGGCAGCTGGGGTGCCAGGTGCAGATCTATCGCAACACGGTCAGTCCCGAAGAACTGCGGGCTCTGGAATTTGACCTGATGGTGCTGAGCCCCGGTCCCAGCGTGCCCCGCAATGCAGGCAACCTCATGCAGATCATTGAAGCCTTCTACCAGACCAGGCCCATTTTTGGCGTGTGCCTGGGCCTGCAGGCACTGGTGGAGTTCTTTGGCGGCAGCCTGCAGTTCCTGGAGCCGGTGCATGGCAAGCCGGACCGTATCATCCATGATGGCAAGAGCATCTACCAGGGGTTGCCGGTGGAGATCGAGATGGGCAGGTATCACAGCCTGGCTGCAGATGTGGTGCCCAGCGTATTTGAAGTAACGGCCCGCAATGCAGACGGCGTGGTCATGAGCCTGCGCCACCGCCAGCTGCCTATAGAAGCCGTACAATATCACCCGGAGAGCGTGCTCAGTATGCGCGAAGATGCCGGCTTCCGCCTTATCCGGAATGTGGTGCAGGGCAACCTTTCTACCGGGAATGTGGCCTATTTCCGCCTTATGCGCCAGATGATGGAGGAAGAAACCCTGGGGGCAGAAGATATCCGCCTGTTTGTAGAACTGATCCATGAAGGGCAACTGACCGAAGACCAGAAGCTGGTACTGTTGGTGAGTATCAGCAGCCGGCTGAAGAACCCCGTAGCCCTCAGCAGGCTGGTGCAGGCGCTCCTGGCCTACTCTTCCTGGGAATCCCGGGGCTTTGCAGAAGATGCCATAGATATCTGCGGGACGGGGGGGAGCAATCTCCCGCGCCTGAATACCAGTACCCTGGCCGGGCTTACTCTGGCAGCATTGGGCGTACCCATCGTCAAGCACGGCAACCGTGCTGCCAGCGGCCGGTTCGGCAGCTTTGATCTGCTGGAAGCCCTGGGAGTAGACCTCCATGCCGGTGCCGCGCAAGTGGCTTCTGCCGCGCAGCAAACGGGGCTGGGGTTCATCTTTGCGCCCAAGGCTCACCCCGTGGTAGGCGCTTTTGGCAGCAGCCGTGCGCGCCTGGGCATTCCCACCCTCTTTAATACGCTGGGCCCTTTGCTCAATCCTCTGCAACCCAAACGGCAGTTCATTGGCACTGCGTTTGCCCCTTATATGGACCTTATTGCAGATACTGCAGCCGTATTGGGCCGTACCCATGTAGTCGTTGCCCGGGGCGCGGACGGCCTGGATGAGATTACCCTCACGGGTCCCACCCGCCTGGTATCTATAAGAGGCACCCGCCGCGAGCATCTGGAGCTGGAGCCTGCAGATTTTGGCCTGCAGCCGCTGCCTTTTGAGGCCCTCAAATGCGAAAATCCTGCCCAAAGTCTTGAACTGGCCAACCAGATCCTGGACGGGCAACCCCAGACTTTGCATTACCAGCTGGTGGCGGTCAACGCAGCGTATATCTACAGTACCTTCTATCAGGAAATACCGCTTAGGGAGGCTTATATGCTTATGGAAGATACCATTCGCAGCGGCCGCCTGCGCCAGGTGCTCAATGCCTATATCAAAGTCCTATGAGCCAGGCATCCCCCCCTACCGTGCTTCAGCAGATCGCTGTGCGCAAGGCGCAGGAAGTCGCCGGGTTTTACCAGCAATATCCGCTCGAGGAGCTTCAGAAAACCGTGCAACCCGGTACCCGTTTGTTTGCCGGGCTGGTGGCAGACAAGCGTGCCAGGGGAGCGCATTTTTTCATCACTGAGTTCAAGCGCAGAAGCCCCAGTAACCCGGCTATCGGGCTGGAGGCGGACCCTGCGCAAATGGCGAAACAATACATTTCCCACGGCGCAACGGCCATCTCTGTGCTCACGGACGGCGCTTCCTTTGGAGGGAGCTTTGCCGATATGCAGGCCGTGGTGGCACTGGCTGCCCCGGCAGGCGTGGCGGTGCTCAACAAGGACTTTGTCATAGACCCTATACAGGTATACCTGGCCCGCAAGTTCGGGGCGGATATTATTCTGCTGATCGCCGCTATCCTCACAGATGCCCAGCTGATACAACTGCACCAACTGGCGCTGGAACTGGGCATGGATACGATTGCAGAGGTGCATACGGCCGCAGAGCGGGACCGGGTGGTGCGCCTGGGGCTACCCGTCATCGGGGTGAATAACCGGGATCTGCATAGCTTCCGCATCCACCTGAATACCGTAAATGTGCTGGCACAGGGCATCCCGGCAGACCGCACGGTGATCGCAGAGTCCGGCATGACCGGGGCGCTGGATTTTGCCATCTGCGGGGCGCATGCTCATGGGTTCCTGGTAGGCACTTCACTGATGCAGGGCAAGGCCATTAGCCCCGGTGAACCCTTAACGAACCTGACTAAAAAGCGGTATTTCTTTAAGGCCTGTGGACTGCGCCGGCTTGTAGAATTGGAGTATCCCGGGCCTGACCTGGTGGGTATTAATCTGAGCGACCGCAGCCGCCGCAAGGCAGATCTGACCGCTTTTCCCGGCTTTCCTGAGCATGCTGTAGCTCTTTTTTATGAGAATGAAGACCGGGCAGAGGAGGTGTTATCCGGTATTTCCTTTTCCTGGATACAGCTCTATAAGCCCCTGGATCCAATGCTTCCGTTGGCCCGGAAACCCCGGATATTGCGTGCATTCACTTCGCTGAACACTTATGGGACCTCAGCGTTTGGGGCAGATGTTCTGCAGTCAGATCTACTTATATTAGACGGTAACCAGCCCGGTTCCGGGCAAAAAGCAACTTATACGATTCCGCCGGATTTTCCCGTTCCTTTTTTATTGGCGGGGGGTATTCATGCTGGAAATGTGGAGATCTGCACCACGCATCCTATGTGTATAGGTGTGGATGTGGCCTCTGGTATAGAAGAAAATAACCAGGTCTCTGCCCGGCAGATTCTGAAGATTAGAGAGAATCTGGATAAATTATCATAGGGCATTTGTGTATAATATTTTAAGAGAGTTTGGGAATCATTTCAAATTCTGGATGTTACCTTTGTGGTATAAATCTTTTAATTCCGTTCTGTCATGAAAATTAAAGTTAAAAAGGTCAGTTATTCAGAGGTAGAGGTCAAGCATGCATTTATGGTGATCATTGAGAGCCAGCTGAAAGAACTGGTGACCTCAGGTCTGGTTCCCGATAAAACACCCTTCCGCGTATTTCAGTCTGGGAGTGAAGCTGTGGCCGACATCCGCAGCCGGAACCAGAGAGTGAAAAAACTGCTCATCCTGGAACTGGAAGTGAGCAAACTGGACAGCAACAAAATCGTAGCCGGTGAAGTGCTGGAGTACGAAGGAACCATTACCCACCACATGGTCCGCCGTGTAACGGAAGAATAGTTTCCCGTACCTGCATTCATCTTATAAACTGCGGAGAACTTCGGTTTCCTCCGCAGTTTTTTTATTTTTGGAAACTGGGCACAGCCCTGTTACCGTTATTACATAAACAGTACAGGAGTTCTGAACCAAGTGTATAGTAAATTCTGGAACATGAGTCAATTTCGTTTAATAGCTGTATTGGGGTGCTGCTGGATTCTTTTGAATGGCAAAAGCGTGCAAGCGCAGGATGCGCCCGCACTTCCTTCGCAAGAATCTTTTCTCCAGGCATATGACCAGGAATATGCGAGAAAGAACCCGTGGGTATTTAGAGCGGCACCCAATCTGGTCTATCGCAGCGGACAGGCTTTGCCTATGCCGGCTATTCGAATGGAGCCTCTGGATTACCTGTATGCCCACGGATACTCCCAGACCCTGAGCGGCACCCGGTGCTATATGCAGCAGCAAACGAGCGCCAGGCAATTTACCTATGGCCCTGTGGGTAATCCCCAG
>JAHBTG010000080.1 GCA_019638695.1 Bacteroidota bacterium
AGACGGCAAATGGGTTAGGTGGCGGCGGCTACAGCCTGCAGTTGAGTGATAGCTGCTTGTCCTTCTGTGCCCAGCTCCAATGAAAAGTCATTGACATACAGGCGGATATGCTGCCACATAACTTCCTCAGAGAGTTCCTGGGCATGTTGGGCCACATAAGGCATCACCGCATCCGGGTGAGCCCAGGCAAACGCCAGGCTCCGGCGGATGGCGTCTGTTAACTGCGCATGTGCCTCCGCACCCAGGGATGTTTGGGCGGCAATGCCTCCCAGCGGAATGGGCAGGCCCGTCCGGCGTTCCCAATAATCGCCCAGGTCCTGTAGGCATACCAGTCCATGTGTGGGATACGTAAAGCGGCTTTCATGGATAATAAGCCCCACGTCCGCCCGGCCTTCGGCAACTGCGGGCATAATATCGCTGAACAGCATCACCGCTTTGTTCCGGGCTTCCGGCGCGTAATACTGCAACAGCAGGTGCGCAGTGGTGTCCCAGCCCGGCAGCGCGATGCGGGACTGTATCAGCTGCTCATGAGTAAGCGGTTCCCGTGCTACCAGCAGGGGACCGCAGCCCCTGCCCAATGCAGCTCCTGCAGGCAGGAGTGTCCAGCCTGATAACTGCGTGAGGGCATAGAACGAGAGCTTGCACACATCTGCTCCGCCTTGCGCTGCCCGTGCATTCAGTTCCTTAATGTCCTCCAGGATCACCTCGAACGTAAAGGGGGAATCGATGAGCCCGTTGACCAGTGCACCGAAGATAAAGGTGTCGTTAGGGCAGGTGCTATACGCCAGCGTGAGTTTCATGCACAAAGAAACGCCATTTGCGCCAGGATAAATTCCTGCATACGCTGTGCGGACCGGGGAATCTGCCATTCAGCGGGATTGCGGGGAGCCACCGCGTTGCTGATGCAGCGGAACGCGGCAAAAGGTACACCCCGAGCCAGGCATAGCTGGAAGAACGTGGCGCCCTCCATGCTCTCCACCTGCGGCTGCCATTGCTGTTGGCGCAGGGCTATCAGCGCAGTATGCCCGGATACCGTGGCGGAGGTAAGTCCCTTCACCAAAGGCACTTGCAGAGGCAGGGGACGGGGATTATGCAGCACATTGTAGAGAGGGGTGCCGTCGGGCAGGTGTGCCAGCGGAAACCCCATCGCCTGCATATCCAGCAGGCCTCCTTCTGCGGTGGTGGCGCCAAAGTCTGCAAATACTTCCTCCTGCACCTGCACCACATCTCCCAGTGCCAGTCCGCTCCCGGCATAGGCCCCAGCTATGCCCAGTTGCACCGCCAGCCGGGGAATCGTGCGGCTGAAACAGCGTTCCAGGGCGGCGGCAGGGTTCACGGGTCCTATACCCGTTACCACCAGGTGAACGGGCACGTCCCGGTACATGCCTTCCCAAAGAAAATCCCGGGCAACGGGTTGCAGTTGCAGGGACTGCACCAGTTGATGGCACTCCAGAGGAGTGGCTGCTACCAGCAGCAGTGGAGGAATACTGGTATCTTCGGTCACAGCCCGGGACAAAAGCCCAAAGTTAGCGAACAAGCGTGACGGAACCCGAGAGCACCCGCACTTCCCCTGTGACCAGCTTGTATTCCAGGCGGTAGAAATAGACCCCTTCAGCGGCTTGGCCCTGTGTAGAGCGGCCGTCCCATTCCAGTATGCCGGCATCGGCACGCTGGGCATATACTTCATAACCCCAGCGGTTATAGAGCGATACCCGCAGATCGCGCGCATTGTCCAGGTCTATGCGCCAGGTATCGTTCACCCCATCTCCGTTGGGTGTGAAGGTGTTGGGTATGCGGGGATCGGGAATGGGTTTCACTACCACCACTTGCTCGCTCAGGGTCTCACTGCGGCAGCCGTTGGCATCTTCCACATCAAAGCTGAGGGTAAAGGTGCCGGGCAGCTGGTAGGTATGTGTAGCTACATTTGATGTCGTAACATTAGACTGATGACCGTCGCCCCACATCACCCGGATGCGTTCCCCGGGCATATAGTTAGGGAAAGTGAGCAACAGGTGGGCGCTGGGCATGTAGAGGGTATCTCCCAGCGGGGGAGTGGCCAGGAAAGCGTTGCTGGGATTGGCACTCACATATACCTCAAAAGTATCTGCACAGAGCGTGGGATGGCTGTATACCAGCCGGATGGTGGTACTGGGCATGATACCCGCCATATCCACGCTGCCGGTAGCGGGGTTTACACCTGCAACATCCGGGGATGACCAGGTGCCGCCTGCGGGCAGACCGCGGAGAGGGGTATAGTTGCCGGAAGCGGCTTCGCACACCAGGGTGTCATTGTCTACCTGCACGGTATTGGGCCGGCTGAGCGTCAGTTGCTGGCGCACCCGGAACTGGCAACTGGTCGTATTGACGTCTCTTATCCAGATACCCTGGTAAGTGCCCGGCGCCAGGTTGCGCACAGGATTGGTCATGGCAGAGAGGGGTGTCCACTCATTGCCGTCGTTCAGGGTAAACTCATAGTTGCCCGAACCGCCGGTGAGGTTGGTAAACAATATTTCCCCGTCCCAGGGCGCCGAGCAGGCGGTAATGGGGGTGACGACCAGGTTGCCCGTTACTCCACCGGGTGCAGAGAGCTCTGCACTGCCAATCTCCAGCGTGCATTCGGGGCGTTGCTGGTCCCGCATCCACAGGGTGTATTCTCCTTCCGGCAAGGCAGAGAAAGTATTGCTGCTTTGCCAGTCAATATTGTCTATACTGTATTCATAATTACCGCTGCCCCCGGCGGCATTGGTCACCTGTACTTCACCGTCGCCTGTGCCGCACCCGGTGAGGTTTGCAGGAACCAATGTAGCGGAAAGGCCCGCATAACCCGGGATAATGGTATCCTTAACAGGGAAACTACAGGAAGGGCGCGCCGCATCCCGTATGCGCAGGCCAGCCAGTCCGGACGGGATACCGGGGATGAACAGGGTGTCTGTGGTCCAGGTTTGCCAGCTACCCCCGCCGTCCGCACTGAATTGATAGGCGCCGCTGCCGCCTTGCGGGTCATAAAACTTCATCGTCACGGTGCCGCCCCCGGCGCAATCGGGCACGGTGTGGCCAAACTGTGCCACCAGGCTGTCCGGCTGGGTCACTTCCAGTAAGGAAGGATAGGGGAGTTCGCAGTAGCGCACACTATCGTCCTGTAATAATACCTGGTACTGGTTGGCTCGCAGATTCTCTATACGCACGGAATCGGTTCCACTGGCAGGCATGAACCCGTTTGCGGGGAACCAAGTAGCGCCATTGTTAATACTGAAACGGTAACGACCTGTGCCCCCGGTGGGTGGCGCCAGGATAATGGCCCCGTCATTGCCACCGTAGCAGGAAACGGGCTTCACCCGCACCCCGGTATACTTGAGGGAATCCAGCTTATGCATGCGCAGATCCAGGGTCGTATCCCGCTCACAGCCTTCGCCGTCTATGAATTTGACGGGATAGAGCTCTGCCCGCAATCCCCGGAACAGGCTGCTGTCCGGCCCGGCGGCGGGCAACCCGCCTACGAGGATGGTCAAGGGAGTGGAGAAATGTTGATACCGGAGCTTTACGTCCAGGGAGTCCTTGCCCAGGTGCGGACAACTGTTATTCTTGATACTGTGCAGCTCATAACGGGGTTTGCGCACCCGTATGATGCGTATGGTGCTGTCCTTGTCACAGGCGCCCGTGACAGAAACCTTAAGCTTGACGAAATAAGTACCTGGGTGTTCGTATTCGTGCGTGGGGTGCTCTTCAAAAACCACCGGGCTGCCATCTCCAAAATCCCACTCCCAGTCGCTCACCGTGTAGATGGAGGTACTGGAGAAGTCCACCGGTTCTTCTGCACATACCACTTCTTTTTTCACGCCGTGCTGTTGGGATATGATCTTGAGGTTCAGGTTATTCAGCACCACACCACCGGCATATCCATAGGCTTCAGCATTGCCCCATCCATACAGGAAAGCGACGAAACCGCTGTCGCTCTGGATACGGTGGTTGCCCTTGGGCACAGAGATGCGTGCATAGGAATAAGGGGTGCCCGACAGCGGGGTGAATTCCGAGCTGCGGTTCACTCCGTTGATGCGCACGGTGGACACACCGGGTGTGGGCGTGTAGATATTGATATACTGGCTGCTGATGATACCCGAAACCAGGGGGTCGTTAAAAGCGCTGAAAGTGGCATCTGTGATTTCCAATTGTTCCACCGCACTCAGGTTGACGAATATGGGATCTGCGACCGTATTGTCGCAGCCCTGTGTGCGGGCGAATTGTCCTACGGCTATGGGCTTGTTGCCTTCGATAATGGAAGGCTGTGTCAGCAGCACAAAGTGCTTTTGCTGCCGGTTGAGAGTGGCCACTACTGAGCCGTTGATGGAGATCTGCGTATTGTCTTCCAGCGGGATGATCTTGAAATAATCTCCATTTCGTCCATGGAAAGGGACGGTTACATAGCGGTTGCCCCAGGTGGCGGTAGGGTACATCTGTTCGAACAGGTGTTCGCGGGAGGAACCGCAGTTGCCTACACGGGTGAATTCATTGCCCCCGAAAACGGCAAACGGTTTACAACCGCGATTGAGCGAGCTGACGTGCGTGCCGGTGAGATCCTGCACGCTGCGCACCTGGTAGGCTTGCCCGGCGTTCAGGGTGATGTTCCAGGTGCCTGCGGTACCGTTTATGGTAGCAATGCCGGGTGGCAGGGTAATATCTATCTGGGTGTTGTCTTCAGAAGCCACCACCACGAACTCCGACAGCCTTTGAACACCTTGACCGTCCGGTTGCTCTGCATGCGCCATCACATAATAGTCCCCACGCAGCGTATTGCGGGGGAGTACAATGGTGGCATCGGAAGAATTATCACGGTGGTTGAGTACGAAGACATTCACGGGGTCATTGGTGACCACGCGCAGCCCTTTATTCTCTATCTGCTCATTCTCCCACATCATATAAAGCTGCTCGTCTATCTGGATGCTCCGGGTGGTATTGGCCGCAACGGTAAAATTTTGCGTACCGCCGCCGGGGAAGAATATAGTACCGCTGGTGTTTACATTGGAGGAGATATACAGCAGGTTGGTAATACCTGTAAAACTCCCCCCCCATGTGCAGGGGCATGTAAGTCCCCTGTTGGTACATTGACTGGCGCAGGACGCCACAGGCAATAGACATACCGAACCAAACCAAAAATTGCATCCAGCCACGCATTGATTACAGCTTCCTCCTGTCGTCCCTGACGGTTCATTGCGCATAAAGGCAAACCAGAAATCGGTGCCCTGGCTGGTAAGGTTTTGAGCAGATGCAACAGGAAGCCCCAGTACCCACAAGGAGGCAATCCCTACAAAAAACAACCTGATTTTCATAGATGCAAAATACTTAACAAATACACAAAACCAACTTATTGTTGGTGAAAGGTTGGAAATCAGTAATAAATGGTATGATTTTATCAACAAAGTGTATTTCCGGTATATCTGACAAAGAACGTCTCAGGCACCTTCCTGCGCCACTGCATCACACAGCGTTTCATACCATTCTTGCCCATACTTGCGCACCAGGGCATCTTTGACAAACTGGTAAATGGGTACACCTGCCTGCTCTCCATAATTACAGGCAGCACTGCAGATATCCCACTCATGGTAATGCAGTATCTCAAAGGGTCGCCCTTCCTGGATGCGGATGGGATAGAGGTGGCAGGAGATGGGTTTGCGAAAAGCCGTGGCACCTGCTTTCCAGGCCTGTTCTATGCCGCAGAGTGCAGTGCCGTCGGGTGTAAAGGTCACATAAGCGCACTCTTTCCCCTCCACCAGGGGAGTCTCGGGTTCCCGGTCCCAGCCCAATACCCAGGCGCCCTGCCCGTCCAGTGCCTCCAGTCCCTCGGGGCGCAGGAACGGGCGCAAGGTGGGGAGTTCGCTCTCCAGCAACCCGGCCTCCTCTTTGGTAAGCGGCGCCCCGGCATCGCCCTCCACGCAGCAGGCCCCTTTGCAGGCATCCAGCCTGCACACAAAGCCTTTCTGCAATACGGCATCCGTTACCAGCACATCATCTATGATCAGCATAACTTATCAGTGTTTGGGAGGAATAAGGAGAATAGGAGAAACAGGTTCTGTTAATTCGATTTCTTCGGAACTAAAAAGATCCCGGTCAAAATGTACGATCCCAGGCGATTTCCCGGCCCGGATAGCACCGGCCCAATCCAATCCCAGGAAGGCGGCACCACTTGAAGTAGCGGCACATAAAGCATTGATTACAGGTACTTTATATTTCAGAAAGGCTACCTCATTCCACAGAGAAAGGTCGATATTGCTGGCCAGGCTGTCCGTGCCCAGGCACACCCGGCCGGCATCCCAGGGGAAAAGGGCATAATAGGGTTCTTCCTCATGGATATAGACATTGCTGCGCGGGCATAAGCCAAAATACAGCTGGTCCAGCGGGGCCAGGGCCGCCAGCTGCGGATAGGCACAGGCCGTGCAATGTACCAGCAGTGCGCGCTGATGCTGAGGAAGATATTCCAGCAGTAGCTGGACCGGATCCATAAGGGGACTTGCTGCCCCAAAGGGCTCCAGCAATGCGGCCAGGGGACCCGTACCTTCGGTGAGCCATTCCAGTTCCTGGAGAGATTCCAGAAAGTGCATGCTCCATAGCCCGCCGCTGCGTTCAGCCTCTGCGGCAATACGCTGCTGAAGGGGCAGGGACACGCTATAAGGCGCATGCGGCGCCAGAGAAGCAGGAAGCCCTTCAAAAGCCTGCAGGGTTTGTATGCCCCGCTGCCATGCTTCCGCTGCCGTCCCGGCCCGGGCACCCAGCAGTTCTATAAAAGTATGCGTATACAATGGGTGGGTGCGCTTCAGCTCCGCCGTCCATGTGCTGTTGCTAATGTCTCCCATCGCCACAGTACCTGCAGCATAGGCGGCATCCATAGCCAGCCGGGCAGCCTCCTGTTGCGCCTCCGCATTTTGTTCATCCCGCTGCCGGATGATATGGCCGGCAAAGGCTGCCATGCCTGTTCCCTGCGGAATGCTCCCGGCCATATGGCTGAGCTCCAGGTGACAGTGGCTGTTCACAAAACCGGGACATAACGTTCCGGACACACGCCGGGCATCCGGGTGCCGGTCTGCCGGTTCCAGGGCCAGGACTTTCCCCGCATCATCCATGACCAGGCAGGTATCCCGCCACACGCGTTCGCCGTCAAACAAACTGTCGGCCCGTATTTTTCGCATCCTGCAAAATTGGGGAACTCCCGCCACTTATTGCTAAGTTTGCCCTGCAAATTCCATTGCGCTTTCCAATCGTCTTGCCTACATGAAATTCGTCCCCCTCAAACTCCGTCAACTGGTTCATGAGACGGATGACGCCTATACCCTGCAATTTGAAAAACCTGCGGGCAGCGAGTTTGACTACCTGCCCGGTCAATACCTGACACTCAAAGTAAACTACCAGGGGGAGTCCCTGCGGCGTGCTTTTTCGCTCAGTTCTAACCCCCGGCAGGATGACTTCCTGGCGGTTACCATTAAGGCCGTACCCGACGGGAGAGTGAGCAATTTCCTGCGCCAGGCCCTGAAGGCAGGTGATACCGTGGAGGTATATCCGCCCATGGGCAAGTTTGTGGTAGAGACCAACCCCCAGCAGTCCCTGCATTACGTGCTGGTGGGCGGCGGCAGCGGCATCACCCCCATGTACAGCATATTGAGGTCCGTATTGCGCGAAGAACCCCTGAGCCAGGTAACCCTCGTGTATGCCAACCGCCACCAGGACAGCATTATCTTCAAAGAGCAACTGCAGGAACTGGAGGCCGGATATGCCGGCCGTTTGCAGGTGGTACATGTGCTGGACAGCCCCAAACCCGGGTGGGAAGGGCTCACCGGTATGCTTACCCAGCCGCTGGCAGTGGATATCCTCACCCAGGTGACGCGAGGCAGCCAGCTGCCAGCTGCCTATTACATGTGCGGGCCTGGTCCTATGATGGACAGCGTGGATGCCGCCCTGCGGCACATGGGTGTTGCCGAGAACCGCATCTTCAGGGAATATTATTCCGCGCCACTGCCCGATACGGACAGCCCCGAAGAAGAGATTGACTATGAATTGAGAGACCGCACCATTGTGGTGGAACTGGATGGCAAGCGGACGAATGTGCCGGTAAAAGCAGGCAAGAATATCCTGGATGCCGCCGTGAATGCAGGACTGGATCCGCCATATGCCTGCCAGGAAGGTATCTGCAGCACCTGCAGGGCCAAGGTGCATAGCGGACTGGTGCAAATGGTAGAACGCGAGGGCCTGAGCGATGAAGAACTGGAAGCCGGGTATGTGCTCACCTGCCAGTGCTACCCCCTTACCGATGATGTGGTACTGGAATACTGTTAAATGCCTGTGAGCAATCCATACCTGCAGATATGGGGAAATGGCCCCCGGCCACTGGCGCTGCTTTGTCCGTTCCTCTTCCCCTCTGCACTCTATGAGCAGCTGGCTCTTCCGCACCTGCAGGACTATACCCTTTACGTGCCCGATTACCCGGGCTATGGCCATGCTGCTGAGCTGGCAGGGCCGTATGTGATCGAACGATATGCCGAATGGGCAGCGGACCTGCTGCGCCCTTATGGACCCATGCCCATGATGGGGTATAGCATGGGAGGCATTGTGGCCCAGTTACTGGCTGCGCAGGAACCCGGCATGGTCTCCCGCCTGATGCTGGCCTGCACCTATGCCCACAAACCCCAGACTTTGATAGAGCGCGGGCAGGGACTGGCCTTTGCACCGCTGGTGAAAAGACTGGGGCCCCGGGGACTGGCCCGCGTCATGTATGCCGAAATCATTAACATGGTCAGAAGCAGGCCCAAGGAGATCGTGCGCCTCAAACAACTGGTAGAAGCCTGCCGGCCCGAGGTCATTGCCGAAAATGCCCGAAGCCTGTTCCGCGTAGATACCCGCCCTCTGCTGCCGCAGATTACTCAGCCCACGCTGGTAGTTGCCGCCAGTGCAGACTGGGTGGTACCTGCCTACCATGCCCGGCAACTGGCCAAAGAGATCCCCCGGGCAACTCTCCATATCCTGCCCGACGCCAGTCACTTTGCCATCTATACCCACGGGCCGGTCTTCTGGACCAAACTCAAAGACTTCCTGGCAGAAGAGGAGCGTGCCTGAAAACGGCGCCTCTGCCGTTTTCGTATATTTGTCTGCTTATGGCCAAATCAATAGTCCTGAAAACCGCCGAGGAGATCCTGCTGATGCGGGAAAGCGCGCGCATAGTGAGCCGCACACTGGGCGAACTGGCCAGGCATGTTCGTCCGGGTGTGACCACCAACTACCTAGATCAGCTGGCCGAAACATACATCCGGGACCTGGGCGCAGTGCCCGGCTTCAAGGGGTTGTATGGCTGCCCGTCCACCATCCTCACTTCCATAGATGATGCGGTGATCCACGGCCTGCCCAATGACAAACCCCTGGAAGAGGGCATGATCGTATCCATAGACTGCGGCGCCGTCCTCAACGGCTACCACGGAGACCATGCCTACACCTTTGCCGTGGGAGAGATCAGCCCCGAAAAAGCACATTTGCTGGAAGTGACCAAGCGCAGCCTGTACCTGGCCATAGAGCAGATGCGCATAGGCAATCGTATAGGAGACATCAGCTATGCAGTGCAAAGCTATTGCGAAGCGCACGGATTCAGCATTGTGCGGGAGTTCGTGGGCCACGGGCTGGGCCGCGAACTGCATGAAGCCCCCGAAGTGCCCAACTATGGCCGCAAAGGCCACGGAAAAGCCCTGCAAAACGGTATGACCCTGGCCATAGAACCCATGGTGAATATGGGTAAAAAAGAGGTGAGGATCCTCGCTGACAAGTGGACCGTGGTCACCAAAGACGGACAGCCTTCGGCGCACTTTGAGCATGATGTGGCGCTGTGGGAAGGCAAACCCCTGGTACTCAGTACTTTTGACTTTGTGGAAGATGTGCTGGGCATCCCCCGCAGTACGCCGGAATGGGCCAGCAAAGAGCTGGTATAATCAGCTGATTATCAACTGTTTTACACCATTGTATTCAACCTTATGTGTATGAAAATAGCAATAGACTTTGACGGCGTCATTCATGGCTATTCGCAAGGCTGGCATGACGGAACCATCTATGACCCCCCGGTACCCGGCACCAAAGAAGCGCTGACTGCACTGAAGGAACAGGGACATTACCTCATCATCTTCTCCACCCGCACCAACAAGATCTTCCGCAAGAAAGACGATCCGGACCAGGAGCCTATCATGAAAGCCTGGCTAGCACAGCATGAGATTCCATATGACAAGATCTGGACCTTTGGTAAACCCATGGCCGATGTGTACCTGGATGACCGTGCCGTCACCTTCCGCGGCGACTGGCAGGCGGCTGTGCAGGCTATCCAGGGATTCACGCCCTGGAATAAGGAGCAGGAGTAAATCCCGGGTTTGCTATACCCCCCTCAAATGCCCCCTTGTGTCCTTCTAAGCTAAGTGAGGGAACTTTCAGTGCGTCATGCCGAACTTGTTTCGGCATCTCCCACCTTACCTAGGTGATCGTAAAAAACGAAACGAATTGGTAATGCTATACAAAGTACACCCATAACGGT
>JAHBTG010000081.1 GCA_019638695.1 Bacteroidota bacterium
CGACAGATTTTTGGTGACATTATCCTATACACACGCATGCCCCGGCTCCTGTACTGCATATCCACGCGCAAAGTACCCCTGGGCGGCCTATGGCTGCTGGCGGGTCTGCTGGTAGTGGTTGTATTGATACAGGGGTGGCTGCATATGCGGCTTGCCACTCCCTGGGAGGTACCCGTCACGCATCCTGCAACCCATCTGCCGGCACAAAAACTGGAGCTGAATACTGCCGGCAGGGAGCAACTGATGGCTTTGCCCTGCATAGGTCCTGCGCGGGCCCGGCGTATCCTGCAGTACCGTGCCCGCCGGTGGCTTCATTCGCCGGAAGAACTGTTCAGTATCTATGGGCTGGACAGTTGCCGGGAGGCACTGGCTCACCGGGTATATGTGGATGCAGATACCTTGCAGCAATTGCAGGCAGAAGAACAAGTACCACCCGTACATTCTCCCAGGATCAACCTGAATATGGCCGAAGCAGCCGACCTGGTACATCCGCAACTGCTTACCGCTGCACAAGCCCGGCGGCTCGTGCAGCTGCGCAGTGCAGAAGGCGCTTTTACCGACTTTGAACAACTGTCGCACCGCACAGAGTGGGACGCCCGCACCGTACGAAACCTGGCCCGGAATACGTACTGCGGCAAATACCTGGCCAAGGTAAACCTGAACACTGCGGACAGCAGCCAGCTGGAAGGTATCCCGGGTATCGGGCCCAGGCTGGCCGGACGCATTCCGCGCTACAGGCAGGCGCTGGGATTCTTCCATAGCCCGGCACAGCTCCGGGAAGTTTACGGTATGCGGCCAGAGCACTACACCCGGCTATTGCCCTATGTGTATGCGGATGTATCTCCCGGGGCTGCCCGCCTGCACATCAATACGGCTACGGCAACGCAACTGCGGCGCCATCCCTACTTCCGCGAGAAAGCTTTGCTGGATACCCTGCTCGTATGGCGCAGCCAGCAGGAAAGTATCACCGGGCTGGCAGACTGGTACAAAGCGCCCCTGCCTGCAGAATGGCTGCAAAAGACTGCACCGTATCTGCGTTTTGACTAAGCCCTGCCGCACACTATGTTTGCGGCATGCAATCCCGCTCCCTGCCTCCCCTGCTCCTGGCCAGCCAAAGTCCCCGCCGCCGCCAATTACTCGCAGATGCCGGGTTTACTTTTGAAGTGTGCAGCGCCGATATAGATGAAACCTGGCCGGAGGGGTATTCACTGGAGGAAGTGCCCCGTTACCTGGCAGGCTGCAAGGCACAGGCGCTGGCAGAGCGGAGCCAGACACACCTGCTAATCACGGCAGACACCACCGTGCTGCTGGACACGGCTATCCTGAACAAGCCCGCAGATGAGGCCGAAGCCATTGCTATGCTGCAATCCCTCTCCGGGCGGTGGCACACGGTTATCAGCGGGGTACAGCTTACCTATCGCGGTCATATACGGGGCTTTAGCGAACACACGCGCGTGCATTTTCGTCAGCTGGCGCCCCGGGAAATTGAGGAGTATGTACAAACAGCCAAACCCCTGGACAAAGCGGGTTCCTACGGCATACAGGACAGCATAGGACTGCTGGGTATAGACCGCATCGAGGGGGATTATTACAATGTGATGGGACTGCCCGTGTGCAGACTGGCACAGGAATTGGTTAGCTTTAGGCTATGATGCGTCTCATACTCGCCCTACTCACCACTATAGCGGCGGGCGGCCTCATTCCCTGCCGGGCACAGGTGCCCTGTACGCCGGATAGCCTGGACCCGGCCTCCGTAAGCGCGGAACTGGCCCGCAAACACCTGAAGCAGGACTGCGTGCAGCTACTGATGTTCAAACAAAAAGGGTATATTGCGCAATACACCCACTGCATGGAGGAAGCAGCCCAGCAACTGGGGTATCGCTATCTCTGGCTCAACCCCAGCCAGGACACCGGGTTGCACCAGCAGGTAAAAGCCTATAATACCGAGGTGCAGGCACACCTCCGGCAGCAACTGGGCGCAGACTGGGGCACACGATTCAACCAGTTATTGCACGCCTGTAATAACCGGCCATAAAACATACATAGCAAAAGGGGTTGCATTTTCGTTAATTTGCATAGGTTAACCATACACCCCGGTATTTATGATAAACCGTTTGCTGAGCCGGCTGTTGATAGGGACTTTCCGTTTCTACCAGTATGCCATCAGCCCGTTATTCTCGGCCAACTGCCGCTATACGCCCACCTGCAGCAGTTATGCAGTAGAGGCTGTGCGCTGCCACGGCTGGGCCAAAGGGGGCTGGCTGGCGGTGCGGCGCCTGAGCCGCTGCCATCCCTGGGGTAGTTATGGCTATGACCCCGTTCCCAAACCCTGTACCTGTTCATCCTCCATATCCCATGAAAAAGCTACTGCACCGGCTGCCTCATAAAGCCCTGCTGGGCATCACCGCATTGCTGCTGGGCTCAGTGCTGATCGCTACAGCGCCGGGCGATCACTTTTTTGAGATCAGCAAGAACCTGGACATCTTCGGCAAAGTACTGCGCGAAGTGGACAACAACTTCGTGGATGACATTGAGCCCAACGCCTTTATGCGGGTGGGTATAGACGCCATGCTGGCCTCACTGGACCCCTATACCAACTACATCAGCGCCAGCGAGATAGAAGAATACCAGTACCAGAGCACCGGCCAGTACGGCGGCATAGGCGCTATGGTCAGCAAGCGCAAGGAGCGTTTCATCGTGCGGGAGTGCTACCCCGGCAAGCCCGCTTATGTGGCAGGCTTGCGTGCCGGAGACGAGATCCTGAAGATCAACAACGAATCGATGCAGGGCAAAAACTATGGGTCGCTGGAGATCCGCAACCTGCTGCGCGGCACACCGGGCACCCAGGTGACGCTGACAGTAAAACGCCATAAGGTGACCGACCCCCTGGAGATCCGCATCTCCCGCGACAAGATAAAGGTAGACAACGTGGCCTACTATGGCATGGTCAATGAAACCACCGGCTACGTCGTGCTGGGCAGTTTCACCAAAGATGCGAGCCAGGAAGTCAAGACCGCGTTCCAGACCCTGCGGCAGCAACACCCGGGCATCAAAGCCCTGATACTGGACCTGCGGGATAACCCGGGCGGCCTGCTCTACGAAAGCATCAACCTGGCCAACCTGTTCATTCCCAAGGGTTCCAAAGTGGTGGAAACCCGGGGTAAAATGGAGGGCAGCTTCAAACGCTACCTCGCAGAGAATAACCCGCTGGATACGCAGATCAAACTGACGGTATTGATCAATGGCCGGTCGGCCAGCGCCAGTGAGATCGTGAGCGGGGTGGTACAGGACCTGGACCGCGGTATTATCGTGGGACGCCGCAGCTTTGGCAAAGGACTGGTACAGACCACCCGCCCCCTGAGCTATCGCTCCCAGCTCAAGATCACCACCAGCCGCTACTATACCCCCAGCGGGCGGTGTATACAGGCCGTAGACTACAGCCACCGCAATGGCAAGAACAAGGGCGTGGTCAAAATAGCGGACAGCCTCAAGAGCATGTTCTATACCTCCACGGGTCGGCCGGTGCAAGATGCCGGGGGTATCTACCCGGATGCCCTGGTACCGGCAGAGAAGTACCACAAGATTACCCGTGACTTACTGACCCAGGATCTCATCTTCGATTTTGTCACAGAATATCATGCCGAGCATCCTGAAATAGCCGACCCCCGGTCCTTCGACGTCAGTGATGCCCTCTATGACCAGTTTGTGACCTATGTCAATGGCAGAACGGACTTTGTATACGAATCCCGTTTTGCACAGGAACTGAAGAAGCTGGAAAGCATGCTCAAGGAAGAAAGCTACCACCAGGAAGTGCTGCCTCTGTACAATGCCCTGAAAGAAAAGATAGATGCCCAGCGGCAGAACGATATCCGCAGCTACCGGGCTGAGATCAAGTATTTCCTGCGGAACGAAATCGTGGGTCGTTACTATAACCGCCAGGGAGCCATTGAGAACAGCCTGCGCTTTGACCCCTATGTACTGGAAGCTATCCGCATTATGGGTAATGATAACCTGTACAGTGATATTCTGAGTGGAAAGGTCAAGCTGAACGAAGGTAAAGAAGACGTCAAAGACGAACCTGTCCTGCAGGAAGAAGAGGACGAAATGGTAGAAGAAGACGAATAGATGATATATTTATTCCGTGTAGGCTATGGCATAATAGCCACTGGCAAGCGGGTATTCCAGCACATACTCAGTGCGACCAAAAGGGACATCGGCTATTTTCTGCCAGGGACTGCGCAAGTCTGCCTTGTGGTAAAAGGCAGGCCGTGCCGTGCGGGGAATATCTTTGGGCCTGTCTTCCTGGTTATACACCAGCACCGTTTTGCCGGTAGCTTTTCCCAGTATATCCACAGACCACCAGTTCCCGTTAGCGGCTAATGAAAGCCGGGGAGGAGCTCCCCAGTGGCGTTGCAGGCGCACCCAGGCCGTGTCTCCCGCTGCCACTTCGGCTTCCAGGTAACCCGCCAGTTCCTTGCTGCGCCGCGCATAGCGGGACGTCACCCTGGCCAGCGTACCGGTGCGGGCATCGCCTACCTGGTTAAAGGGATCCAGCCACACGTCCGTTACCGTAGCGGGGAGGTCCAGCCACACGGTGTCCTGCTCTCCTATCATCTCCAGTTGCCGAAGCTCCTGCTGTCCCCCGGCATAACACAGCCATACAGGCAGGCGGCTGTGTAGCACGGGCACCGGCTTATGCCAGAGGGTTTGTTCCAGTACCAGGCGCAACCGCCGCCCCTGGGCAGTCTGTTCTTGTAAGGTATCCGCTATGCGGTAATGGGGAAATCCGGGCGAATACACCCAGCCTTCAAAGAAAGGGGCCAGATCTATGCGGCTATAAGCGGTCAGCGCCTTTTGAAGGTCCTGGCTGCCGGCATTGCCCCAGGCATATTGCCGGAGGTAGGCCTGCAAGGCGGGGAAGAAGACGCTGTCGCCCAGGAAATACCGCAGGGTATGCACCACAGTAGCTCCTTTGTCATATACAGTACTGCTGTAAGTAAGCGCAGCAGGTACCCCCGATACCGGAAAATAACCCCCGTCATACCGGTGTGTGAGGGCCAGCACGCGGGCCTGTATCTCCTCATCCTGCAAGCGGGCCAGCAGCAGGCGGGGGTCTGTACCGGGTTCCTGTATCCGCAGCCAGGCGTATTGCCCCAGGGTCTCGCAGTAGCGGGCAAATCCTTCGTTAAGCCACATTTCGCTGGCATCCTTGCAGGTCACCAGGTTACCGAACCAGCTGTGCGCCAGCTCATGCACCCACAGGGCAATGCCGGGATCCGTCAGCCCGGACTCCGGGTAGGCGATGTTCACGGCATGTTCCATGGCACCTCCTTTCATAGCCACCGCCACATAACCCACCCGCGGCCACTGGTAAGGACCAAAATGCGCTTCAAAGGCAGAAAATACTTCCTGCAAACCGCGGAAATGGGTTTCTGCAGCAGCCACTTCGGCAGGATGCACGTAGGCATAGGCCGGCACCGTGCGTCCGGAGACAGAGGTCAGGCTGAAGGTAACCGGGCTATAACGTCCCACGGCTACAGACGCCAGGTAAGAAGCGATGGGAAGATCCAGAGCCCAGCGGTGCAGTAACTTGTCCTTGCCCGCGGGTGTGGTACCCTGGTGCATGCCTCCGCATACAGCCGTATAGCCGCGTGGCGTAGTAATGGCATAGGAATATGTGGCTTTGTCCATGAAGTTGTCTACACAGGGAAACCAGGCTTTGCCAAAGTTGGGAGGCGTGCCGTCTATCCATACACCCAGGTTATAAGCGCTCGTGTCGGTCATATAGAAGCCGCCAAACCAGCTGGGAGCTGCAGGCTTTCCCTCATAACTGATATCCAGGCTGAGGGTATCGCCCAGGTACGCCGGGCTGAGCAGTTCCACGAACAAGCGGTCCGCACTTTGCTCAAACCGCTGGCGCTGGCCGTTGCGGAGCACCTGCTTTACCTTGAGCTGGTATAAGGAGAGTTCTACGAACAGCAGCTCTTTGAGCTGGCTGCGCAACTGCACGCGGGTATGACCGCTCAGGGTTTTTGCCGCCAGGTTAATATCCAGTGCTATATGGTAATGCTGCACATCAAAGGACTGGGCACGCAGGGCCACAGGCAACAGGAGCCCCAGCAGCCACAGGCGAAATATCAGGTAAGAGACCATGAAATGGGAGATTGGCCGCTTTGCTGCAGCAGCCGGTTAGTTTGGGAAAAGGGACGGCTGCCCAGGAAACCCCTGTGCGCCGACAGGGGAGACGGATGGGGCGCCTGCAGCACGGCATGCCGCCTGCGGTCTACCAGCGCACCTTTTCGCTGGGCATAGCTGCCCCAGAGGATAAAAACTATGGGCGGCCCGGGCCGGTCATTCAGCGCCTGTATGACGGCATCCGTAAAGGTTTCCCAGCCGCGGTTCTGATGAGAGCCCGCCTGGTGGGCTTCCACGGTGAGCGTAGCATTCAGCAGGAGCACGCCTTGCCGGGCCCAGGGGGTAAGATCTCCATGCGGAGGGATATCCAGTCCCAGGTCGGTATGCAGTTCCTTGAAGATATTGACCAGGGACGGCGGCGGCGGTACGCCTGGGGGCACACTGAAACACAGTCCATGCGCCTGACCGGGCCCGTGATACGGGTCCTGCCCCAGCATCACACAACGCACCTCTGCATAGGGCGTTTGTGCAAACGCATTAAAGATCAGCGCACCGGGCGGGTAGATCTGCTTGCGGGCGGCTTTCTCAGCCTTGAGAAAGGCCACCAGCTGGGCAAAATAAGGCTTGGCAAACTCTGCTGCCAGCACCGCCTTCCAGTCAGGGGCTATTTGTACATCCACACTTGCCATGAGTTACAAAAAAAGAGAATCCTACTGAGTTGGGAGCGGAATATAAGGAAAAACGGCAGATTAGCCGGTCCGGACGCTTTCCCGGCCGCCCCGTCCCTGCATTTCAGTCATCTGCCAGCACCAGGCTGGCAATGATAAGTTCGGCAGTACCTGCCGCCACAAAGGTACGGGCCAGTTCCGCAATAGTAGCCCCGGTGGTGATCACATCATCTACGAGCAGTATAGCAGGCGGAGGCGGCCCCTTCACTGTAAAGATGCCTTCCACATTGGCCAGGCGTTCTGCCCGTTTCAGGCGGGTCTGGCTGGGATTGTGCACCCTGCGGCGAGCCAGGGCAGGGATATAGGGCAGACCAGCGCCCTCTGCCAACCCGCGGGCTGCCCAGGCGGCCTGGTTGTAACCGCGTTTCCGTTCTTTGCGCACATGCAGGGGCACAGGCACCACCACATAATGGGCGGGTACTTTGCCTTGCAGCCGCTGCCCGCAGCGCAGGCCCAACTGGTAGGCTGCCCGGGCGCCCCGGCGATATTTGATGGTATGCAAATGAGTTTGCATAAGCGTATCCTTTTGAAAGAACCAGCCGGCAAATGTCCCGGTAAGCGGCAGATCCGGCGGCAGCCTCTGGTACAGGGAGTTGGTCACCAGGTGGTGTTCAAAGTCTGTACTCCAGAAATGCTGCAGGCAGGTCTCGCACACATAGGTGCGCGGCGCGGTACACACCTGCAGGCCGCAGGCGCAAATGCGGGGATAGACCAGGTCCAGCAACTGGGTGAAGGGCAACCGCCAGTTCATCGCAGGATGATGAGGTGGGCGGGCAGGGGCTGCGGGTTATCTGCGGCAGGAGTTCCCCGCAGGTCCAGCTGCCGCAAATTCGGCAGCCGGGTTACCCAGGACACGTCCGTCACCCCGGTAGCCGAAAGCGAGAGGGACTCCAGGCCCCGGAAGTCTGCCAGCGGACTGGCATCTGACAGGTTCACAGCGCCGGTAAGGGTGAGGTGCCTGAGTTGAAACAATGAGGGGAAATTTGCCACAGAAGTGCATTCCCTTGCGTGAATATGGAGGGTATGCAGGGAAGAAAGCCCGCCCAAAGGCTTCAGGCTTTGCAAATCCCGGGCAGAAAGGTACACTGCCTCCAAATGGGACCATTCCAAAGCAAAGCTCCAATCCGGGATACCTATCTGCTTGACATATAGCATCTTAAGATCCGGAGAAACGGCACGCAGATCCTGCCAGTGGCGCAAGGCCCGGTTGCCGCTGAGAGAAAGGCTGCGCAGGTGAGGCAGGCGCGGGAAATCCGCAAGGCTGCGCAGGTCATTGTGGGCCAGGTTCAGCATATGCAACCAGGGGCAGTGGCGCAAGCCGGTGAGATCTGTCAGCCCATTCCGGGAGATATCCAGCCGCCTCAGGCCGGGACACGTCCGGAGGAAATCCAGGGTTTCCAGGGCATGGCCGGCCAGGGAAAGGCCCTGCAGAGCAGGGTATGCGCTCAGGTCCGGACCAGTTGTCCAGGGTTCTAAGGATCCTGTTTCCAGCAAGGGATAATCCAGCACCCAATCTGTGAGGGTAGCGGGAGTATGGCCAGTGGGCAGGTAATCATGGGGCTGACACATAGTTACCGCTTCAGGTTTTGCAGCACGGTAGACTGTGCAGCGCGGTGTGCAGGATACAGGGCAGATAACAGGGAAAGGACTATGACCGTCAGCGCCACCCAACCCAGATCTGCCAGCTGCGTCTCCACGGGAAAATAGTTCACAATGAGGTTCTCGGCTGTGCTGCTGAACTTCACCAGGTGGAAATGTTCCTGCAACGCGCTAAGTCCCCACCCCAGCAACAAACCGGTCCCGCCGCCGATAACCCCCACCCATAATCCCGTGGTGAGGAAAACCCGGCGGATAAAGCCCCGGCTGGCGCCCATTACCTGCAGGATGCCCACATCCTGCTGCTTCTCCAGCACGATCATGCTCAGGCTGCCTACAATGTTGGTACAATACAGCACCAGCATCAGCACAATGAGGAGAAAACCCACGGCTTTCTCGTTACGCATTACCCGATATAGGGTCTCATGCTGCTCCCAGGGGTTGTCCACGCGGAAGCCGGCCCCCAGTTCCCGGCGTAGTGCGGCCTGCACCCGGTCCATATCCTCACGGTCATGCAGGCGCACCTCCAGGAAGCTGACTCCTTCGGGCGTTTCCAGCAACCGGCGGGCTGCCTCCAGGGACAGCAGGACGTATTTATCGTCATATTCTTTCTGCAAGGCAAAGACCCCCGTCATCATCACCGGCAGGGTATTGAGGGCACGTTCCGGGTCCCCGGTAGTGAGGTTGGCGCTGGGAGACACGCGGATAAGCTCCATAGGCGTGTGCACATCGCGCAGGCGGGCATTGACAAAATGGGCCACACCTCCTCCTGCCACAATGCCCTGGATGCGGTTGCCTTGCAGCAAAGCATATTGCCCGTGGACCAGGGCTTCTTCCACCCGGCTAACGGTCCTGAAATCGGGCGGCACGCCCTTGAGGGTAACCACTGCCTGGTTCTGGTGATAGCGCAGGAGCGCACGTCCCTCTACCGTGGGCACTGCGTGCGCCACACCGCGCACATTGCGCACCTTGTTCAGCAGCGCTTCGTCATAGGTAAAATACTGGCCGGAAACCGGGGCTATCTTCAGGTGCGGGTCAAAAGACTGGAACACGTTGCCGATAAGTGCGGCAAAGCCATTGAATACCGATAATATGATATACAAGGCCGCCGTGCCCAGCATCACGCCCGACACCGCGATCCAGCTGATTACGTTCACCGGTCCGGGAAGGCGGCGGGACAGGAGATATCGCCAGGCAATGCGGGTGGCCACGTGCATAGCGCCAAATTTACGCGCTTAGTCACCGCTGGTGCAGCTTTCCTTATCTTTATATCCGCATTCTGCGTATTTTTATACAGATTCCATTCTTTAAAAACACCCGTTTTTCGTATGGTACGAATACTTCTCCTCTTTATCTGTTTATTTATCTGCGTATGTGCCATGAATGCACAGCAAGCGCCCAAAGCATCGGCAGACAACACCAGTCAGGCGGCCACGCCCGCCCGAACGGCCTACCCGGATATGTTCCTGCAGCCGCAGGATGCCGCCCTGATGGACAATACCCAGCCCATGCCTTTCAGCGCACTGGACCGCCTGCACCTGTATGAGCCCATTATGTACTACAGCACGGATTCCCTGGCCCGCCGGGATCTTCCTTACTATGGCATGGAGCTTAACGCCAGCCTGTATGAGCTCAACCCGGAGCTGGTACGCAACCGCATGGGACACGCTTCCATAGATATGTATGGCCTGCTGGCCCTCAGTATCAAGGCTATCAAGGAACTCAAGGATAAACATGAAACGCTGGCGGCCAAAGTGGGGGGGTATGAGGCCCGTTTTACTTCTATTGAAACGCAACTGGAAGACCTGCGCAAATACCTCAAGAGCCTGTTCCCCTATACGGAAAAGACGGATATGGCCTTTGACAAGATGGTGGAACTGGAAAAGCAGCTCAAAGCACTGCGGGCTGA
>JAHBTG010000082.1 GCA_019638695.1 Bacteroidota bacterium
CACAGCAGTTGAGGAAGTCCTGTTCCAATCAATAATGGCTATACGGGTACTCTCTCCCGGCGCTAAAGCAAGGCTATGCAAAAGTTGCCCTAAAGTAACATGCAACGGAAGCCAGGCTTGCTCAAACTTAAGTAATGCACCATATGCAATCTTCTTAAAATGAGAAGGTTCGCTCTCGAATAACCCAATATCAATGGCATCATCCAGGTCTTTCAGCCGATTACCTAAAAGCCTCCGGTTAGCAGGAGCTTTTGACGAAGCGGAAGTCTCCTCCTCTTCATCGATATGATACAAGAATAAACGCTCATAGAATCGCTTTTCGGTTGCACTTGTGCCCATCCTAGGTTGTAGTTCCAGAGGTGTATCCGGGTCAGTCACGCTAGGATCCGGGAGTTGAAGTGCCTGTAGCAGCAAGCTGGTAGCCGCCTGAAATGGAGGCCAGTAGGCCATCTCGCGAATGGTCGTCACATGCAATAAAGACTGTAACGTTTGCCCATGTTGCTGAGATAAGCTTTCCAGTGCTGCAGGACTGGCGTCCACCAAACTCTCTATGGTTTTACCCTGCCAGGCCGCATCTACCCAGTCTGCCGGTACGATGCCTGCTTTGGCAATCACGCTATTCGGATCTGTTGCTGCAGCAGCAATCGCTAAAGCAGAAGCAAAATGCCGGGAACTTGCCAGGTCATAGATACTGCTGATTTGAAGCTTCTTCAGAAACTTACTTACCTCAGTATCAACGCCTATCAGTGCCGTCACGGGCTGATGAAGCATTTCGGTTACTGGAAGAGAGAGGTACTCAGATTTGAGCACGCGGTCAGGGGTAATCATGGGACGTAATAAGGGTTTAGGATGTTTTGAAATATAAACATAAGAAATCACATTAAAAAAGTATCTTATAAATTTCAGTAAAAAGGCCTAGTCTACTGGTTTAATAGGGATCCACAGTACTGGTCACTGATCAATAGACATCCGCCTATCTAACCAGGCGGCATCTTTTAGCATAAAAGAACCAAGTTCCACAGCCTACTTATGTAACGACTGCTGTCCTCCTGCATATCATTCCAGCAACCCTAAGCTACCCTCTTCCTACCCCAACCGGCATTAACCGCCCTCAACCTTCCCCACCCCCGGACAAAACCAGGCATTGAGGGGATATAGGGTTGAAAGAAGCCCGCACATGGAGTTGTTACTAATCGGCGGCCTGGCATACCTGCTTATCAAGGGACTCAAGCTGGGCGATACCCAAAAGAGCCTACGGGTGAACCTGGCAGAAGCCCGGATCCACCAACTGGACACCCGTAAGATGGCCGTTATCCTAATCATACGGCTATCTATAGACAACCCCACGGGCCATGCGCTGCGGATGAGCCACCCCTACCTGGAGATCTTTGAGGGGAACCGCCGCCTGGGGGGCAGCCTCCCGGAAGACCGGGTCTACACGCTGCTCCCCCGACAGCGCACGGAACTCCAAGCCCTGACAGTGGAACTCCCCCTGCCAGGCTTAATCGGCACCCTGCTGGATGCCCCGCAGATGATTCAGCGGATACAGGAAACCGGGAAAGCAGGCAAAACCCTGACCGTCAGGACGCGGATTACCGCAGCGGGCCTGACGGTGGTGCAGGAAGACCAAGTGACCCTTTGACGTGCAAACAAACACACACAATGGACTGGGACTGGTGGCCGCCTTCAAGCGGGATATCCTGACAGGGGCGGCCTACGAGTCCATCATTCCGGCGGCCGACATGCGCGATACGGTGGTGAAGCGCCACGGTAATCTGCCGGATACCGTGGCAGCCATGAAGCGAATTGCCCACCAGACACGGAGTGACACCGCCCATCTGGCACCCCGGTTAAAAGGGCGCAACGTGGAAGACACCTGCCGCAAGCTCTGGCACTTCGTGTACTGGCATATCCAGTACGAACTGGACAAGCCGGGCACCGAGCAGCTCCGCCGCCCCGCCCGCAGTTGGGCAGACCGGCACAGGGGAGTGGACTGCGACTGCTACAGCTTATTCATCAGCACCGTACTCCTCAACCTCCAGATCCCCCACAGCTTTCGCATCACGGAATACCGCAAAGAAGACGGCTGGCAGCATGTATACGTCATCGTACCGGCCCCTACCACCAAAGGATATTACACCCTGGACGCAGTCCTCGACCAATTTGACCTGGAAAAGCCCTTTCGGCGCAAACAAGACCATCCCATGAACATCGCTTACTTATCCGGTCCGGGAGATGTGCCCGATATATTCAGCCTCACGGGCCTGGGAGCTATCCCGGAATCAGACACCCCGGACACCCTCAAACGCTACCTGGAGCATACCCGGAGCCTGGTGGCAAACCACCCGGAGCAACTGCGCTACCTGGTCAACCCCCAGCAATATGTGCAAATGCTGGACTATGCCCTGAAATACTGGGATACCCCCCAACGGGACGAAGCCCTGGCTATCCTGGCCGAACAGGAAAGCCGGATTCAGATTCACCCCGGCCTCAGGGGACTGGAAGGTTATGAGCTGGGAGGGCTCTTTCAAAAAATAGGGCAAGCCATTAAGAACACGGTACAGAAAGTAGGAGAAGGTCTTAAAGAGTTTGTAGAAAATCCCCTGCACGTACTCAATAAGGTAAACCCCGCCACCGTCCTGGCCCGCAACGGCTATTTGCTCTACCTCAGCACCGCGGGTAAGAACCAGGCCGAGAAACTCAAATGGGGGTATCTCACGGACGAACAAGCCCGTGCTAGGCAATTCAATATGGCAGATGTACAACGCTGGCGGGATATGATCCGCAAAGTGGAGGACATCTATGATAAAATCGGGGGCGAAAAATCCAAGCTCCGGGAGACCATCCTGCACCACGGCGGCGGCCTGGGCCACCCCTCTTTAGGTGCCCTGGGAGAACCGGCTACCGCAGCGGCTATTGCAGCAGCGGGCACGGTCATCGCAGCCGTAGCCAAGTTACTCTCCGACCTGAAGGGTGACCGGCCAGCACAGGAAGCGATAATCACAGACCCCACAACGGATGGAGGGCTGGTAGTGGCCTTGCAAAAAGGACAGCAGGCTGTGCTCAAGGCCCAGCAAGCCGTTAGCCCGGCCGCCAGCGTACTGCCACGCCAGCAGGTCATCCTCCCCACCCCGGCGCCAGCAGCTCCTGCCCCTGCGTATAGCGAACCGCCGGTACGCACCACAGATCTCCCGTCTGTCAACCCCTCAAGTCAGCCTAAACCATCCATTCCTATGAGTGAATCCAATCTGCCTGCCGCCGGGCAAGGCCCCCCGGAAAAGGGTTTCCTAGAAAAAGCCAAAGACTTTGTGCAGAAAAACCCGCTGCTGGTCATTGGCGCAGCCGTCGGCGGTTACCTGCTGTTTACCAAATCCGGCAAAAAGACCGCTCAACAGATCGGTGAGATAGCAGGCCTGGGTAGTCCCAAACGCCGCCAACGCCGCCGCAAAAAACGGTCACCCGCAGCCTATGACCTGGGAGCGCCCGGCAGGCGAAAAAGAAGCAGCAAAGGTAAAACTACCCGCAGCCAGCGCAAACGCATCAAACGCGCATACCTGCGCTAATCCTTATCCAAATGAAACAAAAGGAAGTTGTTAAAACCGTTGTACAGACGGCCCTGGTCGTAGCCGGTGGCATCGGCGCAGGATACCTGTATCGCAAGCTGGCGGGAGACGCGCAATCGGCTCCCTATGCTCCCTGGCTCATTGCTGCCGGTGGCATCGGGCTGGCTGTCATCGCCAACCGCAAGCCCCTTATTCATAACCTGGGTATGGGCGTTGCTGTCGCGGGCGGCACCGTGCTGGTTCAGCGCATGCTGAATACGCCTTACGCAGAAAGTCCTGTCAGCGGCATGGGCGCTTACTATACCGACAATATAGAAGATAGCGCCAACACCCCGCTCCTGCTCCCTGATCTGGGAGAACCCCTGGGAAACCCTGTGCGACGGCTTGAAGAAGAATCCACTGAACAATATTTATAGACATGGAAGATTGGACAGACAATGACCTGGGCCTGGCAGCCCTCTCACTTACCAATGACGGCCAGCTGCTGGGCCTGGACGGCCTGGGCGCACAACAAGTGGTGCGCCAGGTGAAAAAGATGGTGCAGCGCAATAACCCGTTGCAAGACAAGGGCGCCCGCGCCGAGATGCTGGCCAGGGTGGAGCAACTGCCCGAAGACATCAAAAAAGCATTGCTCAACAAGCGGCTTCATATCGCAGACAAAACCATCTACAGCATCAAGACCCTGACTTTGGGCAACAAGACGCTGAAAGTCTTTGAGAACCAGGATACCAAGACCGTTGGCCAGCGCAATATTGCCAATGCCAAGCTGGAGAAGGATATGTGGTTCCTGCTGTCAGCCATCATCGTGCTGATTGACCCCACCAGTGCCTACCCAGTATACCCCCTCCTGCCAACCTGAACCGGGATTTCCTGGATGGAGAGTTTACCCTAAAGGTAGGCAAGAAAACCTTGCTGGATAGCGAGTCTTTGCAACTGTTTGGCAGCACGCAGACCAACCAACCCCAGGGTTACTATAAACTGACAAATCCCAAGTTTATTGAGCCGCAAGTGGAAATTGAGATGACCATCGAGCTGGCCACGGCCTTCACCGTCAACACAGATGTAAAGGTCATTTTCCTGGGAGCAGCTACACTGCCTTACTAGGGCAACCAAGGTTTGAATTGGGGCGAATATTTCGCCTCAATTCAAATTTACTAGGTACGATTTGATTTCCCGGCTTATCTCATCAGATTCAGTTAAGAAAGCCTTATCAAACTTAAAACTTGACAGCATTTTCAATATAACTGGCAATTGCCTGACATAGTTTACGGCAAAATCTTTTGCAATAAACACCTGAAAGCCATTTTGCTTAGGATCAGTATGCCCTCTGAAGGCCATAAAGATAGCTAATCCCTCGGGGGTATTCTTACACAAAATTACTGTAGGGTCCTGCTCAAACCGCTGTCTAATTTGAGTTAAAACCCCATACTGCCCAGCAAGTAAAAGGGTTTGATCATCATCCTGGCACAAATAAATGCCTTCAAGCAAATGTCTAAGTGCTGCTGTAGCCATTTCCAAATATAACAAGCTATGCAAGACTTCCTGTATCAGAGTATAAAAATCACGGTGCCCTCAGCCGGTATTGCGGTGAAATACGAGACCGAAAGCCTCAAGCTGGGCAAACGAATTGTGGGTATTGCACTGGTACAAAGCCGCCTGGCGCTGACGGCTGAGCTTGGCTTGCTGATCAACGGCAAGGAGATCTTCCCCGACACCATGCCCGTGCCGTTGTTGGTGGCGCTTCCTTTCACAGAAACGGAACGCCGGTTTATCCCCCTGGACGAACCTGCGGAAGGCAACAAAATCACAGGGCTGTATACCGACCTCAGCCCGGCCCTGGGGTTTACAGCCTATGAAGTGAACCTCACCTTCAAACTGACCCGTTAATCATGCCTACGCTGGTAGAATTTATCATCCTGTTAGGCAGTACAACGGGATTGCCTTATCAATACCGGTTTTGCCGGGATTCAGGGTTTGACCGTTTGTATGTGGAGCGTATTCCCATACCAGCCCATACTGCCGTCTGCGGAATATCCTTCAAGCTACCCGAATATGCTAAACAGATCCACACGGTAGCGGCCTATGTAAGCCGGGGCACCCCCGAACCCGGAGAAGTAAGCGCGGGTTTGCTGACCCTGGAAATAGACCGGAAAATCCCCGTTAACGGGGCTGTGCCGTATGGCGGCCCTTTGCCCACCCTGCATTCAGGAGGCCCCGCCAATGCCTGGTGGGAGGTGGAGTGCCCCGTCTGTAACCCGTTGGTAAACGGGCAGTTCCGGCAACACCTCCCTGCATCGCAGCCTTTCTACCTGTACCTGGTTTTTGACACCGGCGAACGGCCTCCCAAGCCGCACATAACCTTCCCGGAATTCATTCAATCGCAAATCCAATGACTTTTGAGCTCGCCCTGCAATACGGCCAACTGCGCATGCGGCAAAAGGGTTACCGCCATTATCATTGGCAGCCTGCAAGCTATGTGCTGCAACCGATGGCCAGCCTGGAAATCGCTGCGCCCAATGAGTATTTCTTCTTCTACTATCCTTGTCCCTGCAACGAAATTCACTTTCTCACGGATGCAGAATTCTGCGAGGTGGTTGTGCAGAACACCTTGCGAAGCATCGGAAAAGCACAGGCAACTTTCCACGCAGTTAACCACTTCTTTGCTTCTGATTTTACGGAACTGGGTCTTTCCATTACTGCAGAAACGGTACTGGGCTATACGTTCAGTATTCAACTGGCAGGAGGTACGGTAGCCCTGGCATTGGCTACGCCTACCCTTCCGGGCTATTTTGCACTGACAGGGGCAACGGGGTTTGAGGGGGACTTTTCGCAGGCTATCGGCAGGAACCTGGCACCTGGGGATGACAACCCGATTCCCGCTTTTTCCGGCGGGGTATTCACCTGGCCGGAAGGCAGTGTGCCGATGGAAAACCGTATCCTCCGGGCAGATCCGCAAAACACCAAACCGCTGGGGGATGTACGCCTGGAATCCGATCACAATGTGGCGGTGCTTACCCGCCTGGGCATGGACAACCCGGAGTTTACCGGCACCATCCGCCTGGCCAATCACACGCTCAAAACCCAGGAGCTGTTTTTTCTACGCTTCACTCCCATTTGCAAATAACCATGAACGGTATCGATATCCTTCGGGAATATCCCAGCCTGTACAGCCTATACCAAGGGATCAAACTGGCGGAGCAAAGTGGCAAACCGCTCTGCTTTTCACTGGAAGCGGAGGTGAACGGCAACCTTATCCCGGTAGTGCACAAGCATCACGGGCATGAGTTGTTCGCCACGGAAGTAGCCGAGCTGCTTACAGGAATGAAGCCGCAATCGCTGGTGGTGCATCTCTACCAGGGACTTTCTCCCAAAGACCATTCGGAAAACCGTAAACACACGCACAATATCCCGCTTATGACAGCTAAAACTGAACCGGAAGGGGTACTGCCCAGCACCCTGGATGAACGCCTGAAGGATATTCAGGAACGCACGGAACTGCGCATTGAAAACAAACGCCTGCTGGAGAAGCTCCAGGGCACGGAAGCCTATATCCAGGAAATGGATGAGGAACTGGAAGCCAAAGACCGCATTATCCAAGGGCTTAAGCGGGAGGTACACTCCCTGCGGCAGGCAATGGAAGATCAGGAATCCCGCAAGCCTTCGGGCACGCTGGGTATTCCGGGTGTGGGAGAGGTAAATGTGACCGAACTGGCGGGCATCCTGCTGGGAAGCCTGCTCTCGCGCTACCTGCCCCAGATCGACCAGTTTGTAGGGGTAAGGCCGCAACCGGTACCCGCCCAGGAGCCGGTGCACAAGCATGCCCAGGCTGAGTTTATGCCTGCTGAAGAAGCCTAACCATGGAAACGTTCACTTTCCGCATTTCGCTTTCAGCCGCTACGGTGGAGGAAGCCCGGCAAGCGGTCAATGCACTGCTACAGTTGTATGCGCACTTGAGCCCGGAAGACCTCCGGCAGCTCGCTCATATTGCCCAACATCAACCGGGGCTTATCCAAAAGGCCAAAAGGTTTCTCTGACATGAAAGGCAAGGAAGTCCTCTACTATGTGGCTGGCACAGGGGTGCTGGTGGGCCTAGGTTATGTGGGGTACCGCCTGGTACGCAGGGCGATACGCGATGCCCGACAGGTGGCGGCGGAGAACCGGGCTGGAGCGGATCCTGCGAGCGCAGCCAGCAAAGCCCAGCAGCTGCGGCAGGCCATGAACCCCTCCGGGATTAGCTGGATGCGCAGTTTTGATACGACGGATGAGGAAGCTATCTACACGATTGCGCTGGGGATCCGTCACCGCAGGGAATATGACGAAATCAGCCGTGAATACCGCCGACTGTATGGGGCTACGCTCCAGGATGACCTCAAGGATGAACTGGAAAGCGAAGAATACGGCAAGTTCTTGCGCATCATTGAGAGCAAACCGCTGAGCGGCCCCGGCCAGCCGCCTGCGCATATGCGGGGTTGGGTGGTTTTTACCCAGCTCCCCACGGTAGTTTACCTGCCCAACGGCAAACCGGTGCAGCAGGTGCCCGCAGGGGTAATCCTGGGTCGGTTTACCCGGGATGAGGGGATAGGCATGCTCTTTACGACCATTGACAACCAGACCCGCTGGGCAAAGCGGGCGACCACTACGCTCAAATTAAACGGATATGGCAGACGAAACGGTCATTAAGTATATGCCCGCGAAACGCCGTAAACCCAAGGCCGCGCCCAATAAGGTATGGCCCTGGGTGGTAGGCGGGGCTGCGGTGGCGGTGGGGGGTTACCTGCTGTGGCGCAACCTGCGGGCATCACCGAAGGAGGCGGTGTCGCCGCCTGCGGGCGGCGGGGAAAGCCCGCTGATGCCGATGCCGCAAGTAGCGGCGGCTGGAGATGCCCTACCCTTGCGGCAAGGGAGCAGCGGCCCGCGTGTACAGCAGCTTCAGCAATTGCTCACGCAAGCAGGCTTTGACCCGAAGGGGATAGATGGCCAGTTCGGGCCGAATACGCAGGCGGCGGTGCTGGCTTTCCAGCGGGCCAAAGGCCTGGCGGCAGACGGTGTGGTGGGGGAACTCACCTGGTCTGCGCTGACGGCGCAGAGCGGTGCGTCCGCAGCGACCGGCGCCTCCGCTTCCCTGGCACAACAGCTTTTTACGGCCTGGGTGCAGGGGGATAGCGCTGCGGCGCTCTCGCGCCTAAAGCTGATTCCCAATGCGGAAAGCTACCGGAGCACCAGTACGGAGTTTGGCAAACTGTCGGAATCGGCCACTTTTGTCACGCGTACCTTGGTGACGGCGCTTGCGGAGCGTTTCGGCTCGCTAAGCGTCTGGCCGCAGATGCAGGATGAGTTCCGTCGTATGGGGCTGGTTTACCGCGACGGGAAATGGGCTTTCCCCAGCTTAAGCGGGCCGGAGACCTCGCTGCTGGTGACTCGTGCGCAAACACCGGTCATGTTCCTGGATGCTGCGGGTTTACACACAGCACGTACGGTATCGCCCAATACTCCGCTGGGAGATTACGTGGATACCTGGCAGTGGAAGGGGTATACCCTGCTGCGCTTCCGCACTTCGGACGGTAAATTCCGCTACGTGGCCCAGTCCCACACCCGATTTGCGGCCTGATGCGCTACCTTAACAAGCTGATGAACCTGCTGCTGGAGCAGGCTGGCATACCGGGGTTTGATTTCTCCGCCGCCTGGACGGGGGTGATGGTGTTTGCGAAAGCGGTGTGGGGGTGGGTGAAGGGGAGATAGAAGTGTTAGATTCTATTTATAATTGAGATAATATTTGACAAACGAATATTATGGTCAATTAAACCATTAGCATCAAGTTGACTGGTTGCCTCATGATGAAAGGAAAGCTTGGCAGGATTGGCCACATTTGTCCGTAGGTAATTTTCAATGATAGACATTTGAAGCTTTGCATGATTATCATATTTATATTTTAATAGTATTAGGTGAATTTCATCAAATGGACCAAATAGAGAATGATCCAAAATAGCACTAGAATCATTATAGGGCTCACGAGTTGGGCAAAATGCTGCCAATAAATCTGCATTTTGATTGGAAGCCCTACTGATTCTTAACGTAACAAAATTAATAAAGCGTTGAAGACCCAAATCATCATTAGAACGTGTCTCTACAATAAAACTACCATTAACTCCAGAAATAGCGTATTCGCAACCATGACGGAATCTCCGACGTCCATTGAATAGTGCTTGGATAGTTCGTGTTTTCCCCCAATTCTGAAATCCAGTTATGAGTATTACTTTTCTTTTCATAGTCCTAATATAGAAAAAGTTGCGGCTCTCCCCCCAAGATTTTATCCGCTCGTACTTCCCGGCAGCGCAAGCCAATGAACGGAAATATGGCGTGCCTGCGCTGGTAACCCTGGCGCAGGCTGCGGTGGAGAGTGGCTGGGGCGCACATGCGCCGTACTACAACTT
>JAHBTG010000083.1 GCA_019638695.1 Bacteroidota bacterium
GGGGCGTGTGCCTTTGCTGCAAACCGGGTTGCCCGGTGAGGTCGGGAGGGGGACCGGAAGAGATATTTTCCTGCAAAGGCAGGCTGTCAATACCACTGTACCGGCTTACTGAAGATACCGTTGCGCGGTTTCAGGTGTATCCACACCCCTAGCCGGACCTCTGCCATAGGGTATAGGAACTGCCGGTTGGCAGGCGGGTAGGGCGCGCCCTCGGGTGTACGGTATTTCTCGATCAGGTACAGAAACCCGCCGGATACCTGCAGATACACGGTGCGCAGCGGGTTCAGGTCCATATGTGCGCCCACCAGCAGGTTCCAGCCGTCCAGGTCGCGGATATGGCCGTTGCCGCGGCGTTCGCGCTGCAGGGGCATCAGCAGCCAGTCATCATGCCAGGCGGCGCTGGCAATCGCCTGCACGGGTCCGCACCGGCGCTGGCTTTGAAAAGCATATAGCCGCTGGGTCAGTCCTATAGACAGGAAATGTGTGCCCGGCGCCAGGTTGAGCGTGGTCGTATGATAGCGCAGGTGAAAAGCCGGCTTGCCATACATATGCAGGCCGCCAAACCCCAGGCTGCCGCCGGCCGTCAGGCGGGGCGGATTGGCAAATTGTGCCTGCAGGGGCAGGGACAACAGGCTGCAGCATAGCAGGAGGCACAGGCGAAGCATGGTGCAAGTTACGCAGCTTTGCGTCTGGGCAGGGGGGCGCCCAGCTGGTCAAAACCTTTGACCAGGATCTCCCAGTCCAGCAGCAGGCTGTAGTTGCGGGCATAGTGGTAGTCCATGCGCTGCAGTTCCTGTGCATTGGTTTTGCCGCGGGCCTGCATCAGCATGCTCAGGTTGAGCACGCCAGCCTTGATGCGGGGCAGCTCCGGCTGGGTACCGTCCAGGTAACCCACCAGGTGATAGCGGCCGGTGAAGACACCCAGCAGGTTGGGCAGCGCGCGCAGCTTGTGGCGGTAGAGCCAGAAGGTGAGCGGGTAGGCTGCCAGCAGCACAAAACTGAGGCTGAAATCAAACAGGTTCTTCTTGAACCGCATTTCCGGGTTCTCCAGCCGCGCCCGCAGGGGTTGCGCACTGGCGCCGGTCAGGATAAGATTGGGGCCTATCAGGTAATCTGCCCCATGGGGAACGATCTTGAAATGGATGTGCCGTTCTGCCAGGCGCGTCATGTGGCCTATGATCTCGCGGGTGCTCAGGCTCTTGTTGCAGAAGATCACCTCGTTTACCGCATAAAAGCGGGCGATCTCGTCCAGCTGCCCGGTATCTCCCAGCACAGGCGGGTGTTGCCCGGTGTCCGATACGGCCTCCTTGCCTTCCGGGCGCACCAGTCCCAGCAGTTCGCCGGGATAGAGGATATCGTCCTGCAGTAACTGGTATACCCGCGCGGTTTCTGTGGGGCTGCCCACCAGCACATAGCGCAGGCGGTAACCTTCATCTGCCAGCGATCCCGTGCGCACCAGGTTGAAAAGCGCACGCACGCCCAGCGCGCCCACCAGCGAAAAAAGCGAGGTGACGGCCACTGTGCCCCGGGAGAAGTTGAGTTCCTTGAAGATAAAATTGAGTGTGGCAATAGCGGTAAAGCCCAGCACTACCGCCAGCGCTACCGGGCGTATGCGCCACGGCTTGCGATAAGCGCCCAGCGCGGCCAGCAGCATCACCAGCACAGTGGCATAGATGGGTGCCGCGCGCTGCACAAAATCTGCCGGGTACAGCTCTGCAAAACTGCGATGCATTACCTGGTACTCCCATACCCAGTGGGCGCCCAGCGCCAGGGCATATATAATACCCCATTCCAGTAGGGGGAAGGCTGTGCGCTGGACGATGCGGCGGCCTATGGCCAGCGCGGCACGGAAATAGATGGCCAGCTGGATGAGGAACATGAACAACCGCCGCCGCCCGTGGCTGAAATGCTTGCGCGCAAAGATGAGCATGGCGTTGTAGAACACCAGCACATAGTTAAGGCTGCCCTTGCGGGTACTCTCGCCTTTGTAGTGAATGATCTGCGTTTCGGAGAAATAGCAGTTGGTATAGCCACCCTGGGTGATGCGGTAGCTCAGGTCAATGTCTTCTCCATACATAAAGTAATCCTCGTCCAGCAGCCCCACCTTGTCCAGTGCGGCGCGGCGCAGGAACATGCAGGCCCCGGAGAGCACCTCCACCTCGTGGTTCTGGTCCTTGTCCAGGTAAGTGAGGTGATATTTGCCAAAACGTTTGCTTTTGGGAAAGAGGCGGCTGAAGCCAAAGACTTTGTAGAAGGCTACCCAGGGCGTGGGCAGCGCCCGCTTGCTTTCGGGCAGGAACTCGCCCTTGCCGTTCACCATCTTCAGGCCCAAGCCCCCGCAGGCGGGGTGTGCATCCAGCCAGGCCAGTGTTTTGCGGAAAGTGTCTTCTTCAACCACGGTATCGGGGTTGAGCAGCAGCACATATTCGCCCAGGCTCTGGCGGATGGCCTGGTTATTGGCCCGGGCAAAGCCCACATTCTCCTTGTTGGCCAGCAGCTTTACCCAGGGGAATTTCTCCCGCAGCATGCCTATACTGCCGTCCACCGAGTTATTGTCTACCACAAATACTTCTGCCGGGATGCCCTGCAGCGCGCGTTGCACGGAGAGCAGGCACTGCTCCAGGAAGTGCTTTACGTTGTAGTTGACAATGACTATGGATAGTTTCATGAGCGGAGCTAGGAGGCGGGCAGTGCGTATTCTGTGCGTTGGAGGAGAGAGCGCCCCAGGGTCATTTCATCGGCATATTCCAGGTTACTGCCCAGCGGGATGCCTCTGGCGATGTTGGTAACGCGTATGGGTGTGTCTTTCAGTTTTTTGACGAGGTAGAATGCGGTGGTTTCGCCCTCCATGGTAGAGCTTAGGGCCAATATTAACTCTTTGGGCGCAGAAGATTGTATGTGAGTGAGCAGGGAGTCAATATTCAGGTCTGAGGGGCCAATGCCCTGCATTGGGTGGATGAGGCCGCCCAGTAAATGGTAAAGCCCCGCATACTGCCCTGTGCGCTCTATGGCCAGTAGGTCCTGCACGCCTTCCACCACGCAGATCTGCTCCCGGTTGCGGCGGGAAGAAGCGCAGATGTTGCAGAGTTCCCCGTCTGACAGGTTGTGGCACTGGACGCAAGTGCGCACCTCGGTCTCCAGGGCCAGGAGCCCCTGCCCCAGCTGGCGCGCCAGGGTGCTGCGTTCTTTGACCAGGTGCAGGGCCAGCCGCAGTGCGGTCTTCTGGCCTATGCCCGGCAAGCGGCTCAGATCTTCTACCAGGTTAGCAATATGGCGGGAGGGAAATTCCACTATGCAAAGATGACTTTTGTACAACGAAAAAAAAGCGGAGCTGATATAACTAATATAAGGAGATCACCGGCTTAACACAAATTTAACCTGTGCAGGTCTTCGCAAGGCATTCGGGCGTGTTTTTTGCATCAAAGAATTACCGGTGGAAACCCGGGCCGGGCTGCCTACTGCCGGGCCACTATTGCCTGCAGGTGGTGTACCAATACTTGTGCAGCCTGCTCCAGGCGGTCCTTGCTGGGCAGGATGAGGTCACAGTCTGCCTTGTGGGGGGCCACATATTTCCGGTACATGGGCACTACATTGGAGAGGTACTGGTCCAGGATATCTTCCAGGGTGAAACCGCGTTCTTCCAGGTCTCGCCGGATGCGGCGGGCCAGGCGTACATGCTCCGGGGCATCCACGAATACCCGCAGGTCCAGCAGGCGGCGCACGGCCGGGTGATGAAACACCAGTATGCCTTCTACGATAATAAGCGGTGTGGGCCGGTAGGTGATCATCCGGGGTGCTGTCGCCGGGTTGTTGAAGTGGTATTCCCGGATCTGCACCGCTTCGCCGGCCAGCAGGCGGTGCAAGTGTTCCTCAAACAGGCCGAATTGCAGGGCTTCCGGGTGGTCAAAGTTTTGCAGGCCGCGGTCGTTGACTTTCTCATACGCCGCCATATCCTTGTAGTAGTTGTCCAGCGAGACCAGTGTGGCCTGTTCGGGTCCGAAGTGTTGTTGCAGGATATGCAGCAGGGTAGTCTTGCCGCTGGCGCTTCCGCCGCTGATGCCGATGAGGTAGGGCTTAGGCATGGCTGCCGGTTAGGAACTGCAGGAACGCCTGTAGGGCCCGGGCCCGGTGGGAGATGGCGTTCTTCTGGGCGGCGGTATGCTGCGCCAGGGTGCGGGTGCTTTCCGTGTCGGGTATAAAGATGGGGTCATAGCCAAAGCCGGCAGTGCCCGCAGGCTTGTGTGCGATCTTGCCTTCCAGGACGCCGTCAAACAAGTGGGCATCGCCCAGGGTGTCTATATAGGCGATCACGGTGCGGAACTGCGCCTTGCGGTTGGCGTGCGGGGCCAGCTCCCGCAGCAGCTTCTGCATGTTGGCGGCGGCATTGCTGTCTTCCCCGGCATAACGGGCGCTGAACACCCCGGGGGCGCCCTGCAACGCCTCTACTTCCAGCCCGGTGTCGTCTGCAAAGCAGGGCAGGCCGGTAGCCTGGTAGTAGGCCTGCGCCTTGAGCAGGGCGTTGCCTTCCAGGGTATCTTCGGTCTCTTCCACGGGTGCCAGCTCCGGGTAGTCTGCACAGCAGCGCAGCACAATACCGGGGCTTAGCAGCAGGCGTATCTCGTCTGCCTTGTGGCGGTTAAAGGAGCCAAACAGGAGTTCCATCAGGGCTGGCGGTAGTAGGCGTACTCGTAGGGAATGCGTTGCTCTGCCTGGCCGGGCACGGGCAGGCTCCATTCCATGCGCACCAGCGGATTGAGGCCGGCTTTGCCCGGTAACTGTGTGAGGGTGGCCCCGCTCTTGCGGTTGACAATGCCGGTGAGGTCCTTGCTCACCTGGATAATGATGGGTTTTTTGTCGGTATTCTTGACCAGGATAGTGCCCCGCACCGTAATGCGGTCTACGATACTCTTGTCCTCCAGCCGCACCCGCAACTCCTCGGTATAGACATCTTCTTCGGTAGTGACTACCAGGTTATTGACCTTTTGCAGGCGTATGGTAAAGACACTATCGGCAGGTGTATAGGGCATCTCGTCTTGTCCCAGGGATGCCGCTTTTTCATCCGTCACAAAAATGGCGCCCGGCAGCAGCGGAAACCCCATGGGGTTGCGCATGCTCAGGTTCAGGTAGGCATCCAGGGTTTGCAGGGGCACCTTTTGGGCAGGTAGCTGAGGATCTGCCACATAATTGGGCACGCTGCAGGCATAGCTTTGCTGCAGGGTCACTTCATTGTCAAAGACCGGCAGGTATGCCTTGCTGTTCTTTTTGAGCGACATACTGCCTGCGTCCAGTATATACATTTCCCCCATATGGGTGCGGCCGTCATAGCCTAGTAATGCAGGTGAGAGCAGTGTGCGGCCGGGCACGCCTTCTGTATTCTGTTCTTCGCCGGTAATGACCTGTACTAGGTTATTGGCCCCTATGGGCTTGGGAAAGCTGTAGGTGGGCAGGGCGTTGATGAGCTCCCGCATGCTGCCGTCTATGCCTTTGTCGCTGCGGAAGACAGGGCTGCCGATGACCAGTTTGATATTGCTATGGGTGATGTCATGCCCTTTGCTGTGAATAATGGCTTTCAGAGAAAGCGCTGCGCTGCGGTCTCCGCGCACCAGCAGGCTGTAGCTGGGCTCCCAGGCAAAGCCTTTTTGAAAGAACAGGGCCTGCAATGAGGCAAACGGCATGTTCTTGTCTATCTCCACTGCCGTGCTATTGCCTATCACCATTTCCTGGTAGAGGGTGCGGGCCATGGGGTCATTGATGGAGACCATGAGCACCTGGTCTCGCTGGATGAAAATGGTGCCGCCGGTGGCGCGCTGGATGCGGGCCAGGTCTGAATTGATGCCGAAGGGCATGACGGTGCCTTCCACGTCTTCCACTTCCTTGTCTACTTTGTAGGTGATGCGCGCTTCCTTGCCCACATTGGCCTTCAGGATGTCAAAGAAATTGCGCGCCTCGGCATCCCTCAGGACAGTGTCTGCTCCATACACGGTCTTGAGAATGTTGTAGTTGCCGGCGGGGTTCAGCCAAAAGCAGTTGAAGAGCGCTTCGGGGATGTCTTCGATCAGCAGCCTGCCGTTATCCAGCTTGAGGTTGCCTTCCTTGAGGGTAAGCGCCAGGCCGCTCTGGAACAGGAACATGCGGGCTGTGCCCATAGGCTGTGCCTGGCCAAAGCTGCGGGCAGGCAGCAGCAGTAACAAAAGCCACAAGAGTCTTGAGTGCATAGTAGGCCAAAAGTACAAAAAACCGGCGGCATTACGGTCTTTTGCTAGCTGCCATACTGGCGGCGCAGCACCTGCACCAGTTCTTTATTGCCTATCTGCACAGCCCCCGCGGCTTTGACCACTTCTATGTATTCGTCAAAAATATCATAGTGAGGCCGCCGGGGTTTGTCCTGGAAAGCCCGGCGCGGGATGTCCAGGGCATCTGCAAACGCCAGCAGTTCCTCCAGGCTGTCTGCCACCATATGGACAAATACCCGTTGCCTGCCACGGAAGAAGATAGGTTTGGGACGGTCTACATATACTGCCATGCGGATATCCCGGCAACAGCCGGCTTTTGGCAATCACAACCATTCTGCTGCGCACTAAGTTTCGGCAGGATGACCGGTGTGCAGCGGGAAGCTGTGCACAGGGTGGCCCGGAAGGCTGTTCTTGCCATTTACATTTGTTTTTTTCCGGATAAAAAGACGAATCTTATCCGGGCATTGCCCGCAATTTTCCTAATTTGCAGTTGCGAATGTTTATTTCCCTCCAATCGAGCTATGATGAAATCCCTGTTTACGCTTGCCTTGCTTTCTTTTCTGCTGGCCGTGGGCTATGCCCAGACTTCCGGCGGCCCCGATAATTTCGGCTATACCTGGGAGAGTTCCCATGACCTTACCAGCGGTACCGTAGCCGATGCCGGGCTCTACCAATGGGTGGATATCTCTGCCACCGGCACGGAAGCAACCGGCCTGAGCGATGACAACTTTGTGGGCCCCGTTTCACTGGGCTTTGATTTTTCTTTCTACTGGCAGAAATATGACAAGGTATATATCGGCAGCAATGGCTACCTCATGTTCGGCCGCGGGATCAATATAGCGTCTGAAACAGGCGGCTTCCCGGAGATCCCTTCTGTGGGCCCGGCCTCCAGCCCCAGCAATTTTATTGCACCCATGCTCACGGACCTCACCTTTGTGGCAGAAGACGGCTCCCCGGTGCCCGGTACCAAGCTTCTGTATGAGAGCCGTCCCGATTCGTTCATCATTACCTACCTGGCCGTCCCCTTCTGGAACCGCAGCAATACCGAGCACTACAGCGGCAGCAATACCTTCCAGGTTATCCTGCACAGTAATGGCGACATTACCTTCAATTATCTTGACCAGACCGGTACCGTGGATGCCGGTTACCAGGGCTCCGGCGCACGGTTCCTGAGCCGCGGTGCAGAGAATATTGTGGGTAACGACGGTATCAGTATGGGAAACAATCTATACCCGGTAGCCGGCAGTGCCATTTACCTTACTTACCCCGCTTCTACCGACTATGAGATCAAGGATGTGTCCTCCCGCTGGGTGTTTACGCCGGAGAACGATGCTGTTTTCCTTGCCAATAGCGGAAATAGCTACACCATCCGCGCCGCGGTGGAGAATACCGGCAATGTAGACATTACCGCAGCCACCCCTATCACCCTCTCTACCATTGTCACCAATTACAGCACGGACAATGTCGCCAATGTGACGGCCCTCCAGAGCTCTACCCAGGTCACCAGCTTGCTTGCCGGTGAAACCCAGATCGTAGAGTTCCCGGTCACTATCCCCACCACCCTGACCGCCGGCCGCACCGAACAGATCTACCGCATCCGGGTGCGCACCTCCATGACTGGAGATGCCGTGGCCCTGAACAATGACCAGGATGCCCAGCTCATTATTGTGGATACCACCCGCGAGCGTATGGTGCTGGCACATGACCGCTTTGCCTATGAACCCAATGCCGGTGAACCCGCTTTCCCCTGGGATTACCCCTATAGCGGAGAGGATAACTTCGTCACCAATCTTAAAGTGGGCCAGTACTTCAAACCTCCTTTCTATCCCTGTTATGTGCGTGCGCTGGAAGCCGGTATCGTAGCCTTTGATAACGGAGAAGAAGTGCCCGATACCCTGCTCAACTACCATATGGAGCTCCTGGCCGATGACGGTCCGGACGGTGCGCCCGGCACCCTGCTGTCTGATGTGACGGTGCAGGCAGACGATATCCTCTATGATTATGAGTATCTGGATGATGGCCAGGGCGGTTTTGTCCTTGTGCCCAAACCCGTTACCAACCGTCATGAACTGGATGCTCCTGTGCTTATCAGCAGCGGTGGTTTTTATGTGAGCTGGCAGCGCGATGAATCCGATCCTGAGCGCACCGCCCGCTCGCTCAACGTGCTGGCTACTGACCGCCTGATCGGCTCTCCCTTCAGTTTCCAGACCTATGAGATCCAGGCCAGCACCTGGGCGCCCTATCGCGACCGTCCCAATACAGACTTCGCTATCCGTGCCGTCATTTCCCGCGATCCTTTCCCCGCCGCGCGCAGCCGGGCCGCTATTGCCGGCTTGCAACTGGGCCAGTGCTATCCTTCGCCCGTTGCCCTGGCGGGCAGCCAGCAGGTGCGCCTGCCCCTGCACTGCACCCAGCCCACCAAAGTGAAACTGGAAGTGCTGGGCCTCAACGGCGCAGTGGTGTATACCCGGCCCACCGAGCTCTATCCCAGCGGAGAACATACCCTGCAAATACCCCTGGACCGCCTGGCGGCCGGCACCTGGTTGTGCCGCATTACCACTCCCCAGGGTGCTTCTACCCGCACTTTTGTGGTACAGTAGTGGTATTGTAGAACCTTTTTTCCAGAAAAGCCTTGGCAGTTGTCTGCTAAGGCTTTTCCTGTATTTTTGCAATCTGTTTTTGGATTTCCCTTATAATATCACTACTGCATGGCAGGTGTAATCAACCGTATTCGCAACAAGGCTGGCCTCATGCTGGGGGTCATTGGCTTGGCAATGTTTGCTTTTATCGCCCAGGACCTGCTGAGCAGCCTGGGTTCCTTATTTGGTACAGGCCGGCGGGATCCTGACCATATGGCCACTGTGTATGGTAAAAAACTGTCCAGCGAATATGTGCGCAGCCGCGTGCAGTTTGAGGAACAATTACAAACCCTGATCACCGACCAGCCCATGGACCCTGCCCAGCGGGAACAGCTGGATCCTATGGTGTGGAACCAGACCCTGCGCGACATTGTCCTGGCGCATGAGTTTGAAAGAGCAGGTCTTTTTGATGTGGATGATGCCCGCTGGAAATCTCCCGGGGACTACAGCATGCTCATCTCCAAGCTGACCAATACCCAGTACCAGGAGGCATTCTTTGGCGCAAACCCCCTGCAGCCCGTCAGGGAAAACTTCCAGACCGGCGCGCGCTTCTATGAAATGCTCACGATGCCCAATCCTGAGAACAAAGAAGAGATCGCCCACTACAAGAACCGCCTGGAAGCCTACAAGATCAGCCTGGAGCGCCAGCATATCCAGTCGGCCTACCAGTCTTTGCTCAAGGCCGGCGCCAAGGTTTCCCTGGCCCAGGCACGCAAGGATTACCTGGAGCAGAATACCCGCTATGATATAGACTACCTGTCTGTCAACTACTCCGCCCTGCCCGATACCGCCTACAAGGCCAGCGATGATGAACTGCGCAAATACTATGACCAGCACATGGAGCGCTATCGCCAGGAGCAGGATGAAGCGCTGGTGCAAATGGTAGTATTTGAGCAGGTGCCCACCGCCCGGGATACTGCCATGGCGCTCAGTTACCTGGAAAACCTGAAGGCTGCTTTTGCTGCGGCACCCAATGATTCCCTCTTTGCCGTCAGCCGCAGCCGCAGTGCCATCCCCCCCATTGCAGGCTGGCAGAACCTGGAGCAACTGACGCCCGACCTGCGCGAACTCATTGC
>JAHBTG010000084.1 GCA_019638695.1 Bacteroidota bacterium
TGACGTTCCGCACCTGGCGGTGGTGGGCGGTGTGGCCGCTAACCGTGGGCTACGGCAGGCATTGCAGCAGCTTTGTGCAAAAAATGGCTGGGCCCTGCATATTCCTGCCCTGCAATACTGCACGGACAATGCCGCCATGATAGGGCTGGCAGCCTATGCACTGTATGGCCAGGGAAAATTTGCCGATCAAACTTTTGTGCCCTATGCTCAGCATATCCATTAGATGGTGTATGATCCTGGGCCTGGCAGGGCTCTGGGGGCAGTTCCCTGTCCTGGCGCAGCCGGTTGCCGAAGGTTGTTATGCAGACTGGCAATCCTATGTGCCATACCCTCCTGCGCAGTGGCCGGTAAAACGCATTCGCCTGGTGGCCCACATTATAGTGCCGCCGGACAGCAGCCATATTTTCCCCGATACCGTGGACGGGCGTTACAAGATCATGGGGCTCATCCAGGACGCTTCCTATAAGTATCGCCACCTGCAGCCCATGCGGCTTCCCACAGCTTCGGCATATATCCCGGACGGGCGGGTGGAGTTTGTGCTGGAGTATGCCCATATCTTCTACCATCCCCGTGCAGACTGGGACTGGAGCGTGCACAACACGCACAGCAAACGCGTGCGTGCGGCATTGCGCATGTATAAAGAACTGGTGCTGGATGATCCCCGCATGGTGCACCGGCAGGATGCCATCCACCTATTATTTGCCGAGCGCAGCCAGGCTTCTGTCCGCCGCCAGTTCGAGGGGGTGGCCAGCGGCATTGGCAGCAAAGACTGGGTGCTGATGCTGGATACCTGGCACGAGGTCTCCAGGGGCGGATGGCCCAGCGGGCTGATGGCCCATGAACTGGGGCATAACCTGGGGCTTTTTCATACCACCACCAAAACAGGTCCCCTGAATGACGGGTGCGACGATACCCCCACCTATCCGGTAAATACCGACTGCTGGCATGGCGATACGTGCAGCAATAACATCATGGACTACAACGCGCATGCCGGTGCGCTGACAGCCTGCCAGCTGGGTAAAGTGCACCAGGCGCTTTCCGGTCATATGGCTACCGTACACCAGGCGGTAATTCCCGACTGGTGCATCCATCACCCGGAGCATACGATCTTCATTGCCCGCGACAGCAGCGAAACCTGGTGCGGAGAACGCCGCCTGTGGGGAGATGTGGTGCTGTTACCCGGGAGCACGCTGCGTTTGCAGTGCCCGGTACATATGCCGCCCGGCGGGCGCATCATTGTCTCCGCCAGGGCTCGCCTGATCCTCTCCGGGCAAGGCCGGGTAACCCATAGTTGCGAGGGTACTCACTGGCAGGGAGTCGTTCTGCGCAAGAAAGGAAAGCACGATAGCGGCCGGCTGGAAAAGGAGGCTGCTCATAACCAGCTGGAGAATTGCCGGCAGTGTGAACCGGTATGGACCAAAAAGCCTAAAAATGAAGCGTTTTAACCTCCGGGTCTATGGCATATTGCGCACACCGGCGCAGGAAGTGCTGCTGGTGGAGGAAGTGCACCGGCACCTGCGTATCCTCAAGTTCCCGGGTGGCGGGCTGGAGTTTGGAGAAGGAGTGACGGACTGCTTGCAGCGCGAATGGGAAGAAGAGACCCGGACCCGGCTGACGGGCTGGCGGCATTTTTATACCACGGAGTTCTTTCAACCCTCTGCTTTCAACCCCGATGACCAGGTGATCTCCATCTATTACCTGGTAGAATGCGACCAGCTGCCGGTGGCGCCTCCTGCGCAGGAGCAAGCCATCAGCTGCTTCCACTATCTGCCCCTCGCTCAAGTCCAACCCCGGCAACTCACCATGCCGATAGACCAGGTGGTGATGCAAAAATTGAGAACCTATGAAGGCTTGTAGATCCTGGATGTTATTCCTTTGCTGCCTGTTGCCGGGCTTTGGCCGCGCACAGGAAGGCTACTTTGTGAGCGTACCCGAGGCGTTGCAACAGCCTCAGGCCGTGCGCCAGCTGAACATTGTGAACCGCAAGCTCACCCGCCTGCCCCCCGAGGTGGAGCAGCTGAGCCAGATGACTCACTTCCGGTTCCATAATGGACAACTGCTGAGCCTGCCCCCGCAGATCAGGGGCTGGCAGCGGCTGACGCACCTGGAGGTACCGCTGTGCCATCTGGGTACGTTGCCCCCGGAGGTAGGTGTACTGAAGCAGCTGCGCAGCATCAACCTGAGCGGCAATGCGCTCACCGCTTTACCTGCCGAGATGGCCGACCTGCCCGCACTGGAAGAGTTGCTGCTGGAGAACAATCAGCTGGACACGGTGCCGGATGTGGTGTGCCGCCTTATGGGGCTGCGCGTTCTCACACTGGGGGGCAATTACCTGGATGCTTTGCCGGACTGCCTGCCGGCGCTCTTTAACCTGCATACGCTGTCTGCCGGGGGAAATCATATCAAAGAGCTGCCACAGGATATTGGCCGCATGCGCAGCTTGCAGCGGCTGGATATGTTCAACAATGAACTGGGCAGCTTGCCTGCCGGCCTGTGGCAGCTCAAGGCCCTGCAACGGCTGGACCTGGGCAAGAACCGGCTGGATACCCTGCCGCCGCAGGTGGCACAACTGGAAGGACTGCAATTTTTATTCCTGAGCCAGAACTTTCTGAAGACAGTGCCTGTGGGGCTTAGTAAGATCCCGCGCCTGTATGCGCTCTACCTGGCAGAAAACCAGCTCACTGCCTTGCCGGACGAGCTCGGACTTTGCCCTTATCTCCATACGCTGGATGTGAGCTATAACCGGCTGACCACCGTACCCAAGGCCGCCCGCACGCTCAGGAACCTGGAGCGGCTGGACCTGCGCGGCAATCCCATCCCTGAGGCAGAGGTTGCCGCCTTGCGCAAGGCACGTCCCAAACTAAGGGTTATCTGGCAGGATGCCGATGAAGAAGCACCGGAAGAATAAATGCAGAATAAATAAGTATCAACAAAAATATAATTGCTTATCGCTTCTTGTTATATATTGCACCACTTTAATCCTAATTCTATTAAACATGAAAAAAGTAGCTATCTACATGATGATGCTGGCAGGCCTGGGTTTTACCGCCTGTGGTGGTGCTGAGGGTGAAGCCAAAGCTTTGGGTGAGAAAAAATGTGCTTGCAAGAAGCTGGAGAAAGAAGGGAAGGAAGACGACTTTAAGAAGTGCCGCGATGACTACAAAAAGACCGAGCACGAGTTCTTCAAAAAATATGAAGACAAGAAAGATGACAAGGCATTCGGAGAAAAGCTTAAGAGTGCATTTGATGGTGCTTATGAGGCTTGCATGAAGTAAGCTTTTGTGTAGCGTCGATCCCAGATTTATTGGATAAGCCCCGCCCCTGGCGGGGCTTATTGCATAGTGCCGGATGCAGATGACGGTCAGGCATGGAGTGCCTGTGTGAGATTTACATAATATTATGAAGCAAAGCAGACGAATGGAATGTTCTCTTTCCTATCTTGCAGGCAGATCAACCCTTAATTAAATGTCAAGATGAAAAAAGTAGCTATTTACATGATGATGCTGGTAGGCTTGGTAGGCTTCACTGCATGCGGTGGCGGTATCGAAGGCGATGCCAAGGCCATGGCCGAGAAAAAATGTGAGTGTGAGAAACTGGAGAAGGATGAAAAGGCTGATGACCTGAAGAAGTGCCGGGACCAGTTCTCCAAGCTTGCCGAAGATATGGGCAAGAAGTATGAGGACAAGAAAGATGACAAGGACCTGAACAAGAAGGCCGAAGAAGCCTATGAGGCCGCTTACAAAGCTTGCTCCAGCAAGTAATTACTCGCTCCGGGTATACCATATTGAAGCCCCGGTTTTGCCGGGGCTTTTTTTATGAGATAAAAGGAAAGGGTCCTGATCAGGAAATGGGGCGCCGGTCAGCGTTCGTGCACAATGCCTTCTATGCACTCCAGTATGCGGGCAGGGTAGCGCTGGAGCAGGCTGTGTTCATGGGTGGCCATTAGCACCGCCGTGCCCATGTTGTTGATCTTGAGGAGTATATCCATGATATGCTCTGTGACTTCCGGGTCAAGATTGCCTGTGGGTTCGTCTGCAATCAGCAGGTGCGGGTCGTTGATCAGCGCGCGTGCGATGACCACGCGTTGCTGCTCTCCCCCGGAGAGCTGGTGTGGCATATGTTTCATTTTGGCGCTGAGGCCCACCAGCATCAGCACATCATTGAGCCGGTTGCGAATCAGGGCACTGTCCCGCCAGCCGGTAGCCCGCATGGCAAATTCCACGTTGTCGGCCACGTTGCGGTCGGGCAGCAGCTGGAAGTCCTGGAATACGATGCCCAGCTTGCGGCGCAGCAGGGGGATGTCGCTGCGCTTGAGGTGCCGCGTTTCATACCCGGCTACCTCCACAGTACCCCGTGTGGGTATCATGTCGGCATATATCAGCTTGAGTATACTGCTTTTGCCAGCGCCTGTGCGTCCTATGAGATATACAAACTCCCCTTTCTGCATAGAGAAGTTTACTCCCTGGAGCACCGCCTGCTCATTATAGCCTGCAAAAACGTCGGTAAAACGCAGGATGGCATCCGGGTCTGCGGGCAGGGGCGCTACAGGCAAAGTCTGTTCTGCGGTTTCAGGTGCAACGGTTTCTGCGGTGCCCTCGGGGATGTCTTCAAAAGTATCGTGCATGAGTGCTAGATCTGTATTTGAGTGATTTTGCCAAAGGGAATGTCTTCTGCCAGTAGTTCTATCTGGTTAAAGAGGGCCTGCTTGGGATCCGGTGTCTCGGCATGGCTGTGGCGCTGCCCGCGATTGGGGCGGAAATACCCGATGAGGGTGAAATGTGCGTCCCGCACCTGGATGTAGTCCGGGATTTTGGCTTTGCCCTGCACCTTTAATATGTAATAAATCTCTGCCATGAATTTGAAGCGCTTCCAACAGGGCACCTGGCCTTCTCCCCTCTGCAACAAAGCTATTCATCCTTTGCCAAACAATGAAAATAAAATTTGCACTTCCAAAATACTTCCTAAATTTGCCCAAAGAAACCCTGTTTAAAGCCTGGTTTAGGTATTGTATGTCACATCCCTTCATAACTATGAAACTTTTCAACGCATTCTCTGGTAAATCCCGCGTCATGTTGCTGTCGCTGGCAGTAGGTGCTATTGCATGGCAGTGTAAATCCTTTGAGGGCGCACAAGTCAATTGCAAGCCCAACCCGCTGGAAGTACATGGCGATTCTGTGAAGTTCACGGTACGCGCTACCATTCCTGCCAAGTCTGGTTTCAAGAAAGGTGGCACTTATAACGGTAACCTGGCTATTGAGAACAATGGCGCCAAATATGGTTTCAAAGATGTCAGCATCGCCTCTACCCAGTTCCCCGATATCAAAAAAACAGGAGCCAATGCTTCCGTAACGGCTTCCAAACCTTTTGAGCAAGGCATGGACGGTGGTATGCTCAAGGCATTCAACTCCTATACCCGCAAAGGCAAGACCTTTGACCTGCCCGCCATTGACCTGGCGCCCTGCTGCATCACCACCAGCACACTCATCTGCGATGATGTGAAGTTTATCACGGCTCCTTTTAACTATGAAAAGCAGAAGCCGCTTACCCTGGAAGCCAAATTCCAGTTCCCGCAAAATGTACACGCCATTCAGCCTACAGAGTATGAAAAGGCGGATATCCGTGCCATTGGAGATTTCCTGAAGAACAAGTATGTGGCTACCCGCATCAATATCTCCGGCTTTGCGTCTCCCGAAGGGGCTTTCAAACGCAACCAGTTCCTGTCTGTGGCTCGTAGCAAAGAAGTGCAGAAATGGCTCATAGACCAGCTCAAGGCAGAAGGCTATGACGCTTACCTCGATTCCAGCTTCTTTGTGATCACCACCACTTCTGAAGACTGGGACGGTTTCAAGGCTAACCTGAGCCGTAAGAGCTTCCCTGAGGATGTGAAGCGTCAGATCATTGACATCATTTCTGCCGGTTATGATCCTGCCGTTACCGAGAAGCGTGTGATGGCCCTGGTAGGCGGTGCCGATGAAGTAGAGGACATCCTGGCTCCCCTGCGCCGCGCCACCATTAAACTGGAGGGTATGACCAGCAGCCACCCCGATGCCCTGATCGATCAAACCCTGGCTGATTACCTGTCCGGCAAGATCACCTACGAAGATGCCAACAAGTTCTTTAAACAAGAAGAATTGCTGTTTGCCATCAGCCGCCTGGAAAACCGCAATGACAAGATCAAAGCTATCACCGGGATCTACCTGAAATCATATTCAGAAGACTGGCGCGGCTACAATGACCTGGGTATATACAATGCTCAGGGAGGCAATGTAGACAATGGCCTTAGCCAGCTGCAGTCCGCCGAAAAGAAAAAGGCCGGACAGCCTATCGTGCAGAACAATACCGGTGCGGTTTACCTGCTGCAGAAGAAGTATGACCTCGCTATGCAGCCCCTGAAAGATGCCCGTCAGTCTGCCAATACCAAAGAGGCCGGCTTTAACAACGGTTTCCTCATGCACAAGCTCGGCCGTTATGCCGAGGCTGCCGAGAGCTTCAACACCGCCGGTGATCTCAAATGCGCCAAGTACAATGCCGGTCTTGCCAAGTTGCTCATGGGCGACCTGGCCGGCGCCAAGGCGGACTTTGAAGCTGCTGTGAAGGAAGACAAGAACAATGCCCGTGCATACTACCTCATCGCCATCCTGGGCGCCCGCTCTGCCGACAGCAACCTGGTGGTGATGAACCTGAAGCGTGCGGTGCAAATTGACCGCAGCCTCGGTGAGAAAGCTGCTAAAGACCTGGAGTTCCGCAACTATTTCAATGATGAGCAGTTCAAAGCTGCCCTGAAGTAATCTGCACCCAGTAATCAGAATAGCCCATGAAGTCCCGGTTCTGCCGGGACTTCTGCTTTTTAAAGCTTGAAGGGTACACCGTGGGAATAAGGAATGGTTCTTATCGCTGGCGGCGGCGGTAGCCCTGCAGGATGGCACAGACCATTCCATAGCGCACCGTTTTGCGCCGTAACCAGGGCCAGGGTAGATACGCCAGTGGCTTTGCCAGTGCCCAGAGCAGGGGATGGCAGGCTGCTCTGAACAACCGGGCTTTCAGTTGTGGACTGTCCAGTAGTTCTGCTTTAAATAAGGATGTGAATTCCGGGTGTTTGTGCCGGATATAGGGCAGGTTGTACTGGCCGAACTCCCGGTGTTGCTGCATGACCTGCTGCAACGGTTTGGCCATGTCATTCTCTCCCCAGGCGGCCGGATTATTCAGCAAAGGCGCCGCATAAGTTTGTTGCAGCCGCCAGCCCAGCTCCGTATCGTCTCCTCCGTAGTGGCGGCTCATGGCCGGGTCCTGTCCCCCGATACCCACATACCAGGCGGTGGGCAGGGCCATATTGTCCGTAACCGTATACTGTATGGGCAGCTCTGCACCTGGGGGGTAACGGAAGCGGCCGCGGGTGGAAAGGTACGCTGCCCACGCATTCGACCGGCGTTGAGTGAACCGCGTGTGTCCCTGAGATATGCAGGGCTCCTTGTTCAGCAGCGTTTGATGGGCTGTCAGCAGTCCCGGTGCCGGGCGCATGTCCGAATCCAGGAGCAATGTATAGGGCAACTCCAGGTAAGGCAGGGGCAGGTTCCGGGTGGCATTGCGGCCGTGGTTCCGTCCGTCCGGGTGCTGCAATCCCTGTAGCGCAAAAGGCAGCGATTCCTGGTGAGCGGCCAGCCATTCCCGGGTGCCGTCTGTGCTGCCATCGATACACACCCATACCCTGAATGCCTGCGGGCCGCAGTCTTGTGCCGCCAGGCATGCCAGGCAGGCGATCAGCTCTGTGCGGTTCTGATAGGTAGGTATAATGATCTCACACCACATATCCTTGTGTCAGCGCCTGCCGGTAAATGTCTTGTATCAGGGGTTCCTGGGGTTGCCAGCAAAGAGATTGCATAGCCGCTGCACATTGCTGTGTGCAGTGATCATAACGCCTGGGTTCGCTCAATTTCTGCACGGCTTGTGCCAGCGCCTCGGCAGAAAAGTCCTGCATGACTTCCCCCACCTCCCATTGGTTTACAATATGGCTGTGCTCCGGCAGTGGTGTTACCACTACAGGTACGTTTGCGTGGATATAGTCATATAGTTTGTTAGGTGCCGCAAACCGATTGTTGGGAGACAGGTTATCCTCAATGCTCACGCCAATGGTGGCCTGGCAGGTAAACTTGTGCAGGGTTTCAAAGGGTTGCATGCCCCAGAAGTGCACACGGTCGGTCACCCCCAGTTCCAGTGCCTGCCGGTGCAGCGGAGTTTCCAGAATACCCCCGCCTACTATCCATACCTGCCATCCGGGCAGGAGCGGCAGCGCGTTTATGAGCCAGTGGAGCCCCCGCCCTTCATTCAGCATACCCTGGTAGAGGATCACCGGGGGGTATGCCTTGGGGCAGCTCGCTGAGGATTGCTGTTGCGGCAGGTTGCGCACCAGGTGCCATGCCGGACGAGGGAAATCCCTTTCATACGCCTGCCGCACAGATTCCGTGACGGTGATGCGTATGGGCAGCAGTGGCAGCAGTACCTGTTCGGCCAGCTGCCATAGCCGCCGGGTAACCGGGCGGGCTACCAGCTCTACCGAACCGGTAAAATATTCATGACTGTCATATACCAGGGGGGTGCGTTTCCACAAGGCCGCGGCATAACAGGCCGGCAGGGTGTCCAGGTCATTGGCACAAATGACCTCGGCATTCACCCGCATTAGCCGGAAGAACAGCCAGATATTGTAGCTGATGTAAAAAAATTTGCCGCGCTCAAAAGGCAGGCGCATGCGCAGGGAACGATAGGGCCGGGCGGGTAGCGGCGGAGATTGCCGGCGAAGGCGCCCGATCAGCAGCGGTTGCCAGCCGTCTGCCATCAGCGTGAGCGCCATCTTGTGGATACGCTGGTCATGCACCAGGTCATTGGTTACACACATGACTACCCTGCGCGCATCTGTCATAGATGCAAATATGGGGCTTTCGCGCCGCTTTTATCCCAGCGCGGAACCGTTTGCCCAAAATAGGTGTCTTTATACCATGGGGCTTTTGTATCTTTGCCGCACAGATGAACCTGCCGACTATTATTGAGAGCATCTTGTTTGTATCCGAGTCGCCTGTCAGCTCAGATGAGTTGTGGCAACTCTTGCAGCGCATGGATATCGGTATGGCAGCGGCAGAATCCCCTCAGGTGACAGATGCGTTACAGGTGTTGGCGGCCCGCTATGAGGCCGATACCTATTCGTTTGAGCTTACCGAAGTAGGCGGCGGCTGGCAACTGCGCACCAAAAGCGCCTATGGCAAGTATGCGCACCATGCCATTGTAATGCAAGAGAACAAACGACTATCTCGTGCCGCGCTGGAGACCCTGAGCATTATTGCTTACCGTCAGCCTGTAGCCCGTTCGGAAGTGGAACACATCCGGGGTGTCAACTGCGATTATGCCATTAATAAACTGCTGGAGAAACAGCTGATAGAGATAGCAGGCCGGGCAGACACGCCTGGAAAACCCCTTTTGTATAAGACCAGCCCATTTTTCATGGAGTATTTTGGGTTGAAATCTGTCGAAGACCTGCCCAAACCCAAAGAGTTGGCAGCTGATGAGGAAAGTGTGGAAGCCTTTCGCACACCTGCCGTTGAACAATAGTCCCCTGTACTACCTCCCCAATTCCTATGCAAGAAGACAATAACCCATGGCGCAAGCGATGGGATGCTGAGGGTGAACCGAAGCGCCCCGAACGAAACGGCCCGCGTCCGCGCAAGCAATTTAATCCCGACGAGCGTCGTCCCAGACCAGAGCGCCCCGAAGATCGTGGAGGCGAGCGCCGTCCCTGGCAAAACCGTGAGGGCGATGGAGGCGAGCGCCGT
>JAHBTG010000085.1 GCA_019638695.1 Bacteroidota bacterium
CAACCCCGCTTACCCGCTGATGGCCCCCGCCACACAGGAACCCTCCGACTCGGCCGAACAGCGCGTATCATTGCGCGACAAAGAGGTGCGGCTGGAGCACCTGCAAGCCGAGCTCAAGGAAAAAGCCGCACGGCTTACCCTGCTGACCGAAAAATACCACAGGCTGCGCAAGGTATACCGTAACTGGCGGGAAGAGGCCGAAGCCCTGGAAGCAGAAAAACAAAGCTTGCAGGAAGCCCTGGCCCACTTCGAGAAAAAAGCCGGGGAACTCCTCAATCCCGCCGTGCAAAGCGAGCTGAAAAGCCTGCTGGGCGACGTGCTAAAAGACGTCGGCATCAAGGTTTTGGGACATGTGATGAGCGGTCAGGGGCAAGGCCTGGGACAGCCCGCGCCCGCCTTCAGGCCCCCGGTACAGGCCATCGCCCGGCAACTGCAACACTGGACAGATGAGCAGCTGCATTACCTGCACCACATGCTGGCCAGCGTCTCCGCACAACCGGAACTCTGGGCGGCACTGCGCCAGCTTATCCCGCCACCAGAAGCGAATACCAGCAGCCAGGAACCGCCTGCGCAGAAGTCTAAGCCCAAAGTCAGCTTTGAGCCGATGGAGTAGGAAAATCGCTGAAATCCCTCCAAGAAAAACGGGGCTGCCTGGTTAACAGGTGCCCCGTTTTAGAACTTCTTTGGCATCAGGGCCTAGGTAACTGGACTGAATGAATACCCCGAAATGGATGGTATGAGGGAACTGTGGGATTGTTAGAGGGTAGAGCTGGTATAGATTTAGCTGGAAAGGATGACATCAGGCCTTTCTTGGAAATCCAAAGAAAAGGTCTTTTAGATACTTACTTTCTATAGTATTTGAAAGCGAGAACAGATCTTCGCTAATAGCAGTTTATCTATGTCAAATTCAAGTTCTCCCAGGTTCTTTTTATATATTTCAATCTCCTCATAATGTTTATGCAGTGCCATTACAACCGCATCACCCCCTAATAGGCTTATCAACAGCTTTGATTCTACAAGTTTTGCTTTCTTATTTCTGGATTCTTTATCCGATATTAAAGCAACGGTTTTTAGGTAATCCAGGTACGCTTCCTTCCTTGCATCAAACAGTATTCGCTTTTGTTCATTCTTCCTTTGATGCCTTGATGAAAGAGAAACGCTAACAAGAACACTACTTGCACCTACCATTGCGGCTCCTATTCCAATTATTGCAGTTAAGAGTTGATCATCCATAAATGTGACCAAGGTAAGAATATCGCAATTTGAAGTCAATAGCAGGTATACGAGCATGGGTGAGAAACAGTGGATAGAGGCCATGCGCTACGATGACTACTTTTATGACCTACGCTAGCCTGGGCTTGCTTAAACTGAGAGGGTTGAGAGTGCTTCTGGTACAGTTTCGTTTCCTGTGGAGCAGTGTCAAAGCCTTCGATCCTATTTGCCACTATATCAACCAACAGCAGAGCTGCTTACTGCCTGCTGGACGGCGCCCTTCCAGAAGCATAGCTATCTGTCGGATTTGGTGGTTACTAGAAGGGTTTAGCTTGGCCCATTGTATGGTTTATATTTGCTCTACTGATTGCTAATTACTTGATTTAATTGGGTTATATATAATTGAATAGTTTTATTCTCATAATTCCCCTAAAATTTTGCAAATATTTAATATATTCTTTCACTCCGTCAATCCTTTTGTTGTCAGTGTCGTAGTTATATTGGCTGCGTATGCAGTAAATTCATATTCATTAAAGAAATATTTAATTAATTTTTCTTTAGTTCTATAAATTTATTAAGAAAATCATTTATCTTATTTTCTTTACAGAATAAGACTCGTCATCTGGAAAGCCAATCGTCATTCCTTGAACAGGATATCTAAGTTTCTTATAAAGGTTTAATTATCGGGTATTTTCATATGTCATTTAAAAGAGTTTGAAGAGAAGTTATCCTAGAAAGCAAGGCTGAAAAACTGGCTCCGGTGAAACTTTGCTGAAACTTACTTGTGAGAATTTGGCTAATTCGCGCTACATCATCATCAGTCTTTACAATAATCATAGATATATCTTCTACATTAAAAGAAAGGGAGCTTGTTTCAATTGAATGTAGTTGGCTATTGTATTTTTTTATGGTCTTCATTCGCATTGTTTTATTAAATGATATAATTGGGCTTAAACTATTTTTCACCCTTTCTTCAACATTAGGCACGTATCGCCACTCTCTTTCTTCATATATCTCATAGTCTATAGTAAACTTACTAGAATCTAATTTGCTTGTAATTGATTTTGTGTGTCGAGGATGAATTACTTTAATATACTCAACTAGTGAGAATGCGGAAGGATTATCTAATGTTGCCACTTCTTCTTCCGATTTTATCCTATTTATTAATTCATTTGCCTGTGGAGCTAGAATATCCTTCATCTCATGTTTGGGATTTAAGTATAAAATTGGATTGAGATGTTTGTCTCTCCATTCTCTTCTTAAACCTATAGCGTATCCACCATAGGTATGTAAATGATTCTTAATGCTAGATAATGGTATGTCACAGAAACAAACCATTGGTATTAAAAGCCCAAAATCCTTCTTGTCCCCCTGAAATACTCCAGTAAATACCTCTTTTGAGTAGTTGGGTTTAAAAGCCATATCCTTTAGAATATTACTTAATACCTCAACGGATTTAGTAAAATGAAAAATGCTATTCGAAGAAACTGCCATTTTTGTGAAAGTGAATCCCAACCTACTCAAATCTGACCAATAGTTCAAGACCCACCCTGAAAATTCCAGGCACGCAGGTAGAGACCGGGCAGTTCTGGTGGCCCATCAGTGTAAGGGGCAGCCAGGAACAGCCCGTACAGAAGCCCAAACCCCGCACTAGCTTCGAAGCGAAGCCATTGAAAAGGAAACGGGGCTTCCCGGTTAACCGGAGCCCCGTTTTGCTTGCATTCGGGCTAGCGTATAGCCTGGAATTCGTGACTTGTATATTGACTAAAAATACGTAACCCCCTGATTATCAGGGGGTTTTGTGGAGATGGCGGGATTCGAACCCGCGTCCGGCGAAGCCAGCCACAAGGCCTTCTACATGCTTAGTTCATCCTGGGGTCTTGCTTACAGGGTAAAGGACGAACACAAGCCCCCGAAAGCCAGCCTGTAAAGTTTAGGATGGGATACAGACTTAGCCATCCGATTCTGTCTGAGGGTTATGCCGCAGAGAGCCCCCGGCAGACAAAGGACTCGAGCGACATCCGGCGGATCCTAATCTAATTAGGCAGCCAGAGCGTATTGAGAATCGCCAATTACGGCTGATGACCCAGTTTTGAGAGGTACGCCATCGCGGCTCTGCATGCTTATACCTTGTCACCAAAACAGCCCGTCTAGTCCATTCATCCCCAGTGCGGTCTTGCCTTGAGTGTACAAGTATGCAAATATACGCATACTTGTCAAAGCAGTTGCACCCGTGCTAGGATTTCTGGGCAGGGTTCTCGTTTTCTTCCGCTTCCGTCTCTTCCAGTTCGGCTACAGCGCGCTGCACTTCAAAGCTGAAGATCTTATGCAGTATAAAGCTGAGCACACCTATGGTACCTGCAGAGATGGTGCGTATGATCAGTGCCAGCACTTTCTCATTATCTATTTCCAGCAGGTAGGGTATGATGCTCCACAGGAAACGTGTCATGAGGAAATTGGCCACGAACACAATCTCGGCCACTAGCAGGAACCGCAGGAACTGGGTGCCTGTGCGCAGATCAGATTCTTTGAAGACAAAATACTTGGAGATGCCAAAGTTGACCAGCAGGCCACAATGGTAGCTGAAGAGAATGGCCATGAGTTGGCGGGTGATGAATACCTCCGGGGTGATCTGGAAGTAGACCTCTTCGGTGAATATAAAAGCATAAGCAAGGGTATAGACGGCAATGTCTACCACCGTGGCGATGCCTGCCGCAACAAGATAGCGCATAAAGCGCTTCTCCAGGGTTTGTTGGATCTTATTGCGGATACGTTTGCGAATAGCCATACAGAAGAGAAGGAGGAAAGCAGTTAGTGCAGGATCGGCAACAGGGCTTCAAAGGTAGTGCTTGCCGGAGCATCTCCATACAGGCAGCGATAGACCATATGCAGGATCGGCGCTTGCAACTGGCAGCGTTCTACCAGGGTATGGGTAGAGTAATAACCCTCTGCCACCATAGACATCTGGTCCAGCGCCTCCCTGGGCGTGCGTCCGCGGCCTATGAGATCTCCCAGTTTGCGGTTCCGGCTGTGGGGACTATAACAGGTGGTGAGCAGGTCTCCCAGTAAAGGTGCCGTTCCCATCCGGCGCCCGGGCAAAGGGCTCAGCTGGTCTAGCAGATCCTGCATCTCGTTGAGGCTGGCCGCAATCAGCGCCGCCACCAGGTTATTGCCGTGCCCCAGTCCCAGTGCCAGGCCTGCGGCAATGGCATATACATTCTTGAGGATGGCGCCCCACTCTACACCTGCAAGATCCGGGGTGGTGGAGAGGTGCAGCCAGGGGCGTGCGAGCGACTCAGCCCAAAATGCCCCTGCAGCAGCATCTGTCCCCGCCACAGTGAGCCAGGTATGTTGCTGCAGCGCCACCTCTTCACTATGCGAAGGCCCGCTGATGACAGCCAGTTGCGTTTGCGGTATCTTCAGCTGCGTATGCAGCCATTGGCAAATGGTGTGTTGAGTGCCGGGAATCAGTCCTTTGGATGCGCTGGCAACCTGCTTATGGGGCCATAGCTCCCGAGGCACAGAAGATAAACTTTCGGCCATATGGGCAGAAGGAATAGCTACGAGCAGATGCGTGCAGGCATTAACCACCGTAGTGCAGTCTTCGGCCGGCAACAGTCGGTCCGTCTCCAAACGCAGATTAGGCAGGTAGTCCGGGTTGCGGCCATGTAGCATCAGGTGCTGGCGCATAGCCTCGCGGCGCACCCACCAGTGCACGGTGTGCCCGTTTTGCAACAGCACGGATACCAATGCCGTGCCCCAGCTGCCAGACCCCAGCACCCCTATGGTTGGTTTTTGCATGGCTGCAAAACTAATCATTCTCTCTTCGTATGGAGAATGTTAGTACCTTTGTTCATACATGAAAGAAGACTTTGCGCCGGATGCCGAGCTGGATTTTTCAGAAGAATCCCTCAACGAGATCTACACATTGGTAGAAGGCTGGCTCACCCGTTTTGAGCAAAGCCCACAGTGGCAGCAGATGCCCGAATATACCCGGATGGTTGCCGAGAGTGCTATCCTATACTTCACCGAATACATGTATACCCATCTGGGGCAGGAGCCGGCGGAATGGAATGCCCAGGGGCTGGAAGAAGTGTGCCTGAGTGTGATGCCCGCCAAGATAGCTACCGGTCCGGATTTCTTTAATGTCGTCCCCCAGGTACTCGGCACTTTCTTTGCTTTTCTCAAGGAACAGCAACTGCTGACTCAAACGGACGCCCTGCAGCAGCACCTGGCCAGGATAGCCAGCGACATTCCTTTGCGTGCCGCAGATGAGAGCCAGTGGAGTATGAGCAAAGTCATTGCCATGATGGCGTTGAATGCCGGGGTGGACCTGGAGGATGAAGACCAGGTGAAACATTTTATGCAGATGCTCAGCACTACTTTTGAAGAACAGGCGTGGGACCAGGCCGCTCAGCAGGATGGCGAATCCCGGTAATAGACCCGCCTCCAGTGCGCCTGTTATGCCACTCTAACCTCAACGATATGCTGGAAATCGACATGACCGATCCCCAATCCATCTACCAGGTGGCGTTGTCTCATTTGCTGATGGGCCTTATCAAGGCAGATGGGGATATCTCCGAAAAAGAGAGCCGGCGGGTGGAAGAGCTGGTGGAGAAGAACCCCGGATTTTTACCGCTCATGTTGCGGGCGCGCATCATTGCCGATGTGCAGGATATGATTGTCGATGAGCAATATCTCAAGTGGGATACCTACAAGCACTATAACCGTGGCATGGAGTATTTTGATGATTATGTGCAAAGCGGTAAGGCCAGTACGGAACATGTGAAGCAGGCATTGTACATGATATCCCAGGTAATGGAGGTCAATGGAGTGGACGAGAAAGAGAAAACTTTCTATGAAAACCTCATAGAAGACTTCCAGCAAAAGTATGATGTCCAGTCCTAGCCCCGGGCAGGTTACTGGGTGGCGCCGCAGTCGATAAGCGCCTGGCGTACTACAGTGTGCACAGACTGTACCCGGGCAGAATCCTGCGGGCCAAACCGGTAGTTCTCTGCAAAATCGGCATATAGATCTTCCAGTTCCTTTTTGCAGGAGGCATCGTCTTTCTGCTGCTGGCGTTGCTTAAAGCAGTCGCACTCTTTCAGGGCGATGCTGCGGGCAGCCTCTTCTGCAGTCTGCTCGCAGGCGGCCAGCAGAAAGACCATCAGTAACCAGTGTAAGCGCATATGCAAAGATAGGGCAATGCCCGTTTAACCCTCAAGCCCGAAAGGTGCTAACTTCGCACCATCATGGATAAACGCATCTGGCTATCGCCTCCTTATGTAGGAGATACTGAAGAACAGCTCTTGCTGGAAGCTTTCCGCAGCAACTGGATTGCCCCCGCAGGTCCCGCTCTGGAACATTTTGAGCAGGGCTTGTGCCATATCACGGGCGCGCCGCATGCAGTGGCCCTGAGCAGCGGTACGGCAGCCCTGCACCTGGCCCTGGCATTGATTGGTACCGGACCGGGAGATGAGGTGATCGTCCCCAGCTTTACCTATGTGGCTACCGCCAATCCCGTGCGATATTGTGGCGCCACCCCTGTGTTTGTAGATTGTGAGCCCGATAGTTACTGCATGAGCCCTCACTGGCTGGAGGTGTGTATCAAAGACCGCCTGGACAAGGGGAAGAAGCCCAAGGCCGTTATCCTGGCCCATATTTATGGACAGGTGGCGGATGTGCCTGCCATCCTGCAGCTTTGTAACCAGTACCAGATCCTGCTGATAGAAGATGCCGCTGAATCCCTGGGCGCCCGCATTGGAGAGCGCATGGCCGGTACGTTTGCGCCATTAGGGGCCTATTCCTTCAATGGCAACAAGATCATTACTACCGGGGGCGGCGGGGCTTTGGTAAGCCTTCACCGGGAACCGGTGGAGCATGGCCTGTACCTGGCTACCCAGGCCAAAGCCAAGCGCCCCTTTTATTTTCATAAAGAACTGGGTTATAACTACCGCATGAGTAACCTGCTGGCAGCCGTGGGATTGGGGCAGCTGACCCGCCTGGATGACCGCATTGCCATTCGCCGCGGTATCCGGCACTTGTACCAGGATATCCTGACCGAGAACCCCGGGGTATATTTCCTGCCAGAGCCGGAGGGCCGGTTCTTTACCCATTGGCTGAGTGTGGCCCACTTCCCCGAAGGAACTCCCGGCAAGCTGGTAGATGCGCTGGAAGCCGAGAACGTGGAGAGCCGCCGCGTGTGGATGCCTCTGCACAAGATGCCCTTGTTCAATAACTGTGCGTATTACGGCGCACATAGCGACCAGCAGCATTTTGACACAGGATTGTGCCTGCCCAGTGGAGAGGCCCTGAGTGCGCCGGAGCAATTCCGCATCACACAGATCATTGGCCAGGCGCTGACTGCCCAGGCAGAACAGGCTTAGTATAGATGATCCTGCCCAGCCTGAATACCAGGCTATCCGCTTTGCCCGGGAGTGGGTTGGGCACCGTCATATCTATGCCCCGCCACTCCGCAGATCCGCTATGGGTACTGCGGATGATCTCCCTCGAGATCAATCGCGGGATATCCGCTTTCCAGGGAACGCCATGCAGGCTACTGACAGCAAACAGGTATTCCGGCCTTTGGCCAACCGGTGGCTGATATCCGAAATGTGCCTGAATCCGCTGAAGCTCGGCGCTGTCTTCGGCACTGCATTGGAGATGATCGGTTTTGTATACGATGGCTGCCGGTGCCTCGGGGCGTTGGATATGGTACCAGCTAAGCCAGTAGGGTAACTCAAAAGGGGCATCCGGGCAGGAAAGGGCCCAGAGCACCTGGCTATCCGCTGGGACAGTGGTGAGTACTTGCGCCTGCACCCGGTAAATACCCTGTGCATAGTTGCTCCATATCCGCAGGTAATGTATGCCGTGCCATGCCAGTAAGGCAGTGAGGGCTGTTATTGTCGTAACCCGCAGCTTATGGGATAGCCTGCGCTTCAGGGATTGCAGGGGAACCAGCACCAGCAGGCACAGCCCCAGGTTGGCCGGCAGGAAATAGCGTGGCCATTCAAACCCGCTCAGGGTATAAATGAGTATCTGCGGTACTATGAGTATTCCGGCAGCTGACAGCAGCCACCTGCCGGCTGGGGATAGGGTTCTTTTCTGCAGCAGGAAAGCCCCCCAGGTGAGTGTAAGTGCGGCTATCCATGCGCCATAGGATTGCCCCAGTAGCTGCGCCACCGCAGTGAACAGCCTGCCGGGAGTGGTTTGCCAGAGGCTAAACCCATAGACACCCGCATGAGTGGTACTCACTGTGGTGCGGATATAGAGCAGCATGCCCAGCATATAGCCGCACAGGAGTAGGCTGAGCGCCCACCACCTGCCGGAATAACGGGGTAGGAGGGGAGTACCTCCTGCAATCATACACCAGAAGGGTATGGTGAGCAGAAATACCTCCTTGGTGGCTCCTGCCAGCAGCAGCAGCATTGCAGATGAGGCGAGGCGCAATGTGTTGCGGGTATGGGTTGTATAAGGTATCAGCGTAAGTGCCGCTATCCATAGGGGCATGGCCAGGCCTTCCTGGTAGGTAAATAGCTGCCAGGCTTCGGCCTGGGGCCCCACGATGCATAGTATTCCCCCCAGGCTTGCCAGTAGCGGTGTAAAGCCCAGTTGTAACAGCCACCTGTTCAGCAACCAGCCGGTGAGGCCCAGCAGGAGTGCCATGCCGCCATTCCATAACCAGAGTTCCGTGCCTGAGTAACGCACATACGCCGTGAGCAGGGTAATGTATATGGGGCGGAAACGGTTGGCATCTGTGCGGTCTATAGCCAGTTCATGCCGGTAATGTGCACCAAAGGAAGTGTGTGCGGCTCCCCGTTGTGCCACCTGGTATATGGTAAGGTCTTCCGGCGAATGCTGGGGCGCCAGGGTGCCGCCCAGCCAGCATACCAGCCAGGCCAGTGCCTGCCAGCAAATCAAAGAGGCGATACGCCGGTGCATGCCGCCAAAATAGGAGGGAAAGTAAAGGGGTGGTGCGTGCTTTGGCAATTTCCCTTATTTTCGTGCCCAAATCTTCTCACTCCTCATTCTACCGACATTTACTGCATATGTCTGCTATCAACCGCATTACCGAACTACTGGGCTCGCAAGCCGATACTTTGCTGAACTACCAGGCCAAATTTCCCAAGTCTCAGCTCCATTTGCCCGGTCCGGACCACCTGGACAATAGCTTTGGCCTGAGCGACCGCCCGCAGCCAGTTGTCAATAATCTCCATCGCCTGTATCATACCGGCCGCCTTGCCGGCACCGGGTACCTCAGCATCTTCCCTGTCGATCAGGGCATTGAGCATAGCGCTGCGGCCAGCTTTGCGCCCAATCCCATCTATTTCGATCCTGAGAATATCATCAAGCTGGCCATAGAAGCCGGGTGTAACGGGGTGGCCTCTACCTATGGGGTATTGTCCAGTGTGGCCCGCAAGTATGCCCACAAGATTCCTTTTGTGGTCAAGATCAACCATAACGAGCTGCTTACTTATCCTAATAAGTTTGATCAGATCATGTTTGGCACCATAGATGATGCCTACAACATGGGGGCTGCTGCGGTGGGCGCCACTA
>JAHBTG010000086.1 GCA_019638695.1 Bacteroidota bacterium
GGGTAGTGGACAGCGGCCCTGCCGATGGCTACTGGTGGATACGCGAAATAAACTATGAGCCGGCCCAGGGGCTGGCGCGCTGGCGCTTTATCAAGGCCCGCCCCCATGAATGTCTGGATGCCGAGCCTTCCTTTGTCCTGGCCACCGAAGTATCGCTCATTGATCTGGGGGCTTCCGGGGCATACCTGGATGTGCCCTTTACGATAGAACGCATCTGTTGCGACAGAGATGTTTCCGTAACCGTTACAGAGGCGCCTGACCCCGGACTGGTGGCGGTTTCCCTGCCGGGTATAGTCTTTGGAGAACCAGTACCCAGTCCTTTCTCCGTGCGCCTGCAACCCTTGGCTCCGGTGGAGTATGACCAGGACTTTACCCTTGGGCTACAGGCCAACGGTTGCGGAGGCAGTATGCTTGCCGTGCCGGGTGTGATACGCGCCGCGCCCTTTGTATTTGGAAACTGCCTCCATTTTGACGGCATCAATGACTATATGCAGGTGCCTTATCATGCGGGTACCAACCCGGGAAGTGATGATTTCTGGTTTTCCTTCTGGGTACGTTCCTATGATAACACCGGCCTGGACCGCCCTAACAGGAGGTGGGTGCATTTCTTCAACGGCTCTGTGGTGCAGATGGAAATACGGTTGTCCTCTGGTACGCATCCGCAACTGATCTTTCAGTTCACGGGCTCTGGCGGCACCGGGACTGTGGGTACTACTACATTGCTGAGCGCTACGACGTTGAATCGCTGGTTTCATGTGATAGTGGCCAAGATAGGCCCTCATCCTGCTAACTGGAAGATATGGGTAGATGGGGTGAGTTATGCGGTTACCTCATCCGGAGCCACCGATGTGGGGATTGCTCCTGCTGCTACTAACTTCCGCATAGGAGGTGGTGCGGGCACTGCGTTGAATCATTGGCCTGGCAGCCTGGATGAAATTCAGTACTATATCGGTTCTCAACCCAGTCCTGCCGATGTCGCTTTCCTGTACAATGCCGGTAGTGGTAACCGTCCGCCCTTGGCACAGTTGCCCTTCCTGCGTGGCCGCTGGAAGTTGGATGAGGTGCAGTCCGGCCCGCCGGCTGTGAACGTGGCACCTGATACCAGCGGCCAGGGTAATCATGGGACGCTGGTCAACTTTGGCACTCGCACCCTCCCCGGAGATTCCAATCCTGCCTGGAGATCCCATTGACGGCAAATGCAACCCTGTATGATTCATAACCATTATCTGAATATGTACGCATATATCCCGCTTAGCGCTGCTTCCCGGTTGGCAGCCCCTGCCGGTTACCCTGTTCGCATTCCTGTTTATGTACAAGGCTACTTGCCAGATATGCTGGACAGCAATGGACAGGGTATTCCCAACGTACTGGAAATGGAAAGTGACTCGGGTGGTTTTACCCAGGACCAGATGTTTGACATTGAGCAGCTGGGCGGCCAGTACTTTGAGTCTGCAGAGGTTTACTCAGGCTGGATGCACAGCCTGCTTAATGTATAATAAACGTGCACTCATAGACTTAATCATTGCTTTATGGTCGATTTTACCAGTCTCCGGCTTTATAGTCCCGCACATGCTTTTATCCGCTTTCATTTGCCTGAAGATCAGGTAACGCTGGCTCCGCAGGAATGGCTTGCCTGGCAGGTGATAGATGCCCTTAGCAACGCACAGGCTGCTTATTATGCAGCACACGGTGTGTATGCCGCAGAGCCCGGTTTGCTGGCGCTGCCCGCCTGGTTCCCTCCGTTGCCGCTGGTGCTGGAGGGTTACGAAACCAGCATCGCTCTCAGCAGCGGTACCGGGCAATTTGTAGATGACCCCCATGCCGCCTACGACCGTGTCAATATCAGCATGAGCCCCACATGCCATCATTTGCGGGGATTTGGTCTCAACCGGGCCCGTATTACTTCATTATATGGCAGCACCGGCCTCTCTTTCCTGGGTATGCAGGAGGTTCCCGGCGCACCGGCAGACGCTACTGCTTTCTCCCCGTTCTCTGATGCGCCTGACGGTTACCGCAGTCATGCGCTTTTGCAGGCTACTTTTGTACAGGCAGAACCCCGGCCGGCGCCCTGTCATGCACCGCAGCGACCTGCGCTTATCCTGAGCCCGTGCGACCGCCTGAGCCTGCCGTTATATCTGTGGAAGAATTTCTCGGGCGCTTTGCCTGCCCTGACGTTTTATCTGCAGGAGGAGGCTATCCAGACCACTACCCCGCTGGCGGTTTCGTTGCTGCAGGCAGTGCCCCATGCCACCAGTATCCGCCGCACGTTCATGTATGGCCCCGGTATTGTCAATAGCGAGTACCGTGTGTATAGTTTGCATATTCCTGATGGCCAGCCCGCCGGTTGTTATCGTTTGCTGGCGGCCACCGGTCCGCTGGAGGATGAGCTGACGACCGTTTGGCCCGGCGATCCGTTTGTTATTGCCGGTGAGTGCAAGAGTATGCTTATCCGTTACCGGAGCCGTGAAAGTCAGAGCGATTTTATCTACCGTGATCACAATGGCGTGGAGCTGCGCCAGGGCTGGAATCAGTTGCGTCTGCCTGTGTTGCTTAAGGATTATGCCCCTACACATGACCGTCGCACCTATGTGCGGAGTGACGGGGTGGGCGTGAAGCTGCAGGAACGCCTGGGCAAGACTTATACGCTGGAGACCGACTACCTGCCCGAACCGCTTCATGAAGCACTGGCTATTGCGCTGGCCCATGATTATGTGGAGTTCTATGATACCATGCACAAAGAATGGCAGCCTTTCCTGCTCACAGGGGATTACACCATTGACTGGCCGGATAACCTGCACCCTGTTGCCAAAGCCACGGCCCAGCTGGCGCATGCCCGGTATGATACCAACAACCCCTATGTGTGATCCTCAATAGAAAACCCCTCCAGTATAAACGCCAGAGGGGTTTTCGGTTGCAAAGCCGGTTGTAGCTTGCTTACATATCCCGGGTTTTGACCATCCGCAGAGTGAGAAAGATAAACAAAGCATCCCACACCACTACTTTGGCAATAGTCGTCAAATAATTGGTATTGAGGTGCAGGCGGGTCATGGCCATGAGTTCGCTATCGCTCAAAGGCGTGTCGCGGGCCATAAGTTCATCCAGGCCGGGCAGGTGCACCAGGTCCTTTATAGAGCTGAAGGGCAGGAATGCCCCAGCTCCGCCGGGGAGTATCCAGTAATACAGTAAAGAGTCTATCAGGTACCAGGATGCTGCAAAGAGCAGTACTGCTATGCCCGTCTTCCGCATCCAGGTGGCAAAGAAGATAGCTATGATGAGGGTACTGAGTAGCTGGAGAAAGTATAAGCCCAGGTATTGAATACCTAGTGGCTGGGCTACCAGCTTGCCTACCCGAAACTCAAAATACACGCTCATAAGCGCCACCAGCAAAGTGGCTGCTATGGCAATAAGGCCCGACATGATGTATTTTCCTGCCAGCGTTTCCTGGGGGTTCATCCCGTCTATCACATTCTGGCGCAGGGTACGATAGGTATACTCATTGCACACATACATCATTATGGCATAGCTCAGGAATACATTAAAGAAGCCCGCAAAGTAGGTAATGATGTTCCAGGAGACATTGGTCTTGAATTCGAAGATGTTCTTGCTCAGCTGGGATTCCCAGAAGGAGGTGAAGAGCAGGCTGGAGAAAAACAGTACCCCCAGCACAAACAGAACACCAAACAACAGGAGCATGATGTTGAAGGCTCTGTAAGGGAAGAGCTTGCGGCTCTCTATATCATATAGTCTTTTGAGAAGGACGGTCATAACTCAGGAGATTTAGGCTAATGAAATGAATGGAACTATGTGCAGACGGCGTTAGTCGGTGAGGGCCAGGAAAGCAGACTCCAGGCTGCGTTTTTTAGTGGCGAACTGGGTGGGCATCATGCCTGCTTCATACAGCCTGCGGTTCAGCTCCGTTTTGTCCAGCTCTTCTCCCACCGCTATGCGGATAAACTGGGGCTTCACTTCCAGTATCTTCACGCCCCGCAGCGTTCCCAGGAACTGCTCCAGCCGTGCCATGTCCTCTGCTGCAATTTCTATCGTCTCTTCACCCTGTATCAGTTCCGCCAGGGTGCCCGCTGCCAGCAGTTTGCCTTTTTTCATTACTGCTACATGTGTACATACCTTTTCCACCTCATCCATAATATGGCTGGCCAGGAGCACCGTTTTACCCCGCTGGGCTTCCCGTTGAATGAGGGTGCGCACATCTGCAATGCCTTTGGGGTCCAGGCCGTTGGTGGGTTCATCCAGTACCAGCACCTCCGGGTCGCCCAGCAAGGCAGCCCCTATGGCCAGGCGTTGTTTCATCCCCAGGGAATAGGTCTTGAACTTGCTGCTCTGCCGGTCGCTCAGGTCCACAATCTCCAGCACACGGTCAATATCCTCAAAAGGCACTTCCTTGATGGCCGCCACAATCTCCAGGTTCTTGCGTCCGGATAGGTAAGGGTAGAAATTGGGGGTTTCCAGCAGGGCGCCTATGCGTTTGCGGCTTTGGCTGACACTGGTGTCGCTCTCAAACCAGCGATAGCTGCCGCTGTTGGGGTTGATAACCCCCAGCACCATGCCCAGTGTACTGGTTTTGCCACTGCCATTGGGGCCCAGGATGCCATATATGCTGCCTTTGGGTACGCTGATGCTGATGCTGCGCACGGCTTGCACATTGGTGTAGTGCTTGCTGAGGTTATTGATCTCAAGAACTTGCATAAGGAAAGGGTAGGATGCCAGAAGAATGGATGGATAAATTTAGGAGGGAATCCACACGCAGTATAGGATTTTTTCGGTTTGTGTAGAACCCTGCGGATGCCGTAGTTCCATTACCTGCATACCCGGCGGCGGCGCAATGGCGGCAGCTGCCAGGCTGATGACCGCTGCATGACCGGTACCGGCCGCCATCCATTTTTTACCCAGGTAGTAACTTTCCGTCTCAATATTGGGATAAGGGCTGCCGGGTTTCACCTCAATGTGCCAGTGCCCTGCCTGGTATGCCCTGGCATCAGGTGCTAACCGGGCAGTAGCCGGATGCCAGTTTGCCAAAGGGACGCCCAGTGTGGTGAGTAATGGCTTTAGACGCTCAATTGCTGCAAGGTCCGGTATCATGGCGGAAAAATAGGCAAAAGTATAGTGCTCCGTGGATTGTCCGTTCAGATATCAGCCCTGTCAATATATAATATATCTAACTAGTGTAATGGGTGATTATTCCAAAATATCCTTCTATTTTGCTGTCCATAACTTAATCATCATTACTTATGAAAAAACTCCTTCTCGCCATTCTGTTCTCGCCTGTCCTGGTGGCGCAGGCTGGTATTGCAGAAAAAATGAACAAAGGCACGTCTGCCGGCCCGGTAGAGCCCTCGTACCAGGTAGAGGTAGCAGACCCCTCTGCACAACCTGTGATGGAGGCGCTGGCGCCGGTTGTGCAACCCTCCCGGGAGAGCGCTACAGCCCGGGCGTATACCACATTGGATGCTAAAAAAACCGTCCGTATCCAGAAAAAACTCGAAAAGCTGCAGCAAAAACAGGCACAAAAAGGCACTGTAGATGCTGGCAAGCAGATCCTGGCCATCATTCTCTGTTTCTTTTTGGGCGGACTGGCCATTCACCGGGTGGTCATGGGCGGTACCCCCTGGCTGATACTCTTCTATTTCATCACCTTTGGGGGTATCTTTGGAATAGTTCCCCTGATCGATTTCTTTGCACTCATTTTTGTGCCGGAGAAATACGAAGGCAGTAACCGGTTCTTTGCATTCCTGGGTTAGACCTGGGCTAGATTGATCCGGTATCATAATTTACACAGAAGGCGCCCCAGAGGCGCCTTCTGCATTGAAAGGGTGCCGGTTCCATAGCTTTATACCTTATCCAGGGCCTGGGCCAGGTCTTCGATAAGCACTTGCGCATCTTCCATGCCTATATACAGGCGCACAAGGTTAAAGGGTAGGACCGGCTGGGTGTCTTGCTCAGAAACGAACGCACAGGCAGGGATCACCAGGCTTTCGTGCCCTCCCCAGCTGACTGCCATCAGGAAACAGCGCAGGGCGTCTGCAAAGCGTTCGACTTGTGCCGTGCTATCTGCTTTGAGTACAATGCTGAAAAGCCCCGTAGGCTGGGGTTGCTGCTGCACGGCGAGGCTATGCTGCGGGTGGCTGGGATGGTGGGGGTAGAGCACCCGGTCTACCTTGGGGTGCTGGGCCAGGTACGCTACTACCTTAGGCGTCGTGTCCGCCACGCGCGCCATCCGCAGGTGCAGGGTGCGCAAACTGCGCAGGACCAGCCAGGCCGTGAGCGGGGCCGGTATCTGCCCCAGCGTCATATATTCATTCTTGTAGATGTCGCGGATGATCTCCCGGCTGCTGCTCAGTACCCCGCAGACCACGTCACTATGTCCTCCGTGATACTTGGTGCCGGAGTAGGCTACCATATCTATACCCAGTCCCAGCGGAGAGGGGTTCAGGGGGCCTGCATAACTGTTGTCCATCAGCGTGCGGATGCCCCGTGCACGGGCCATGCGGGCTACTGCTGCCAGGTCCTGCACTTCGAACAGGAAACTGGTAGGGCTTTCCAGGATGATCAGGCGGGTATTGGGTTGCAGGGCCGCCTCAATATGTTCGGTGCGCGTACCATCTACCAGGGTATGGCTCACGCCCCATTTGGCCAGGTGGTGCTCCAGCAGGTGACGTGTCCATCCATAGCTGTGTCGTACACAGACCACGTGGTCGCCCGTTTGCACACTGTTCAGGATAGCGGCAGAGAGCGCCGCCACCCCGCTGGAGAAACACAGGGCATCCTCAGCGCCGTCCAGGGCTGCCAGCTTCTTGTTCAGTATGACCAGGGTGGGGTTCTGGCCACGGGTATAGAGCGTGTGCTGCTGTTCGTCTGCCAGTGCCGCACGAAAGGCGGCTACCGTAGGAAATGCAAAGTTGCTGGTCTGCAGGATAGGCGGGCTCACCGCATCAAAGTAAGCTGCGCGGTCTTCGCCCAGGTGGTTCAACAGGAAGGAGGTGTCCATCGGGCTAAGTTAATGTATTCGCCCTATGCCGCCAATACTAGTTGTCCGAGTAATTGAGGTACCAGGGGTCCTCTTCATGAAGCACCATCGCCCGCTCAAAATCCAGGAAAGCCTTCTCGGTTTCACCCAGCTCCATACGCACAATGCCTCGGTACCAATAGGCCTGCGGGTTGTTGTCGTCATGCTGCAAGGCCCACACGGCAGAGTCCAGCGCTTCAAAGCTGCGCCCCATATAAAGTAGTGCCTGCGCGCGATTGCTGAGGATAGTGCTCTTTTCTTCGGCATCCTGGCATTCTCCCAGCGCCTGGTTGAAGGCGTCCAGCGCTTCCGGGTATTGTTCGGACAGGTAATAAGCCACTCCCAGCTGGTTCCAGTAGTGGTGCTGGGTAGGATGGTCATTGGCCAGCCCCAGCAGTACCTGGGCTGCCTCGGCCCATTTGCGCTGGCGCATGTAGATCTCCGATAATGCCTGGCGCACCTCCGGGGCATCGGGGTTGAGGCGGATAGCCAGCCGGGTAGCCTGCTCGGCCTGCTCATATTCCCCCAGGCGCAGGTACAGAATGCCCGCAAGGCCGCGCACACCGGCGTCCTGCACCTTGGAGAGATTGACCTTGGACAGGTCTGCCAGGGCCTTCTCCCGGTGGTTGGATTCTATATAGGCCAGGCTCCGTTCTACATAGAGTATGGGATCCTGCGGGTGCTGTTTGATGAGTACGGAATATTGTTGAATGGCCCGGCTGTAGAAATGCCTGTTCAGGTCTTCCCTCGCTGCATCCAGTAACACCCGGTGCCGGCGTTGCCGCTGCTGGCGGATAGTCCTTATCAAAGCCTGTATACCCAGGGAGATGACCAGGAGAACAATGATTTTGGGTAGCAATCCACTCACATCCATATCACCCAGAGTATACGCGGATACTGGCCCCAGGTTCTTGCAAAGCTAACAAAGAAAGCCTGCAAACATGCGCCCTTACTGGCAAAATACTATTGTAGTAGGGATGGCTACTTCTGTAGGAGCTATACGGACCAATGAGATAAACCCGATTTGGAGAATAGCCAAAGGCGGCTTTCCTTTGCCACATGGAAACAAACACACTTACTCAAATATTGGAATGTGCCTATGCGCAGCTGGCTCAGGCACAGGGCCACCTGGACCGCAGCTTGCAGACAGGGATGTCCCAGGATATCCGGGTGCATACGCAACTGGTCACGCAGCTCTCCCGCCAGGTCATGCAGCTGGAACGGGAGCTGAAAAGTCCCGCTTTGCAGCGCGCCGCTATCCTGCCTTTTCTCCGGTGGCTGGGAGAACAGGAGCCTCCTCTGGCGGAGATCGTCAGCGACGAATACACCCGCTGGCTCGAAGAACGGCAGAAGGCGTAGCCCCTTTCTTGTATGACCTATAAGCAACTCTGCCGGGAGGTGGAGGCCTATCGCTTGTGTGTGCAGCAGTGCGAGCCCTTTCTGTTGCAGGAAAGTCCGGAGGCTTGTGCGGCCCGCAAGGCCCGCTTGCAGGCAGACTTTGGGGCCTTCTGTGCTTTCTATTTCCCGCATATCGTGCAGGTGCCGCTTGCACCCTTTCATGTAGAGATGGTACAGTTGCTGGCAGGAGACCCGGCCGCTTTTGTCATTTGCCAGTGGGCGCGCGGGTTGAGCAAGACTACCACGGCCCGCATGGCTGTTATCTGGCTCGTATGCCGTGGGCAACTGCATTTTGGCCTGCTGGCCAGCAGCAGCCAGTTGAAAGCCCGGCGCCTGCTGGGCGAACTGCAGGTGGAACTGGAAGAGAACCGCCGCTTGCAGCAGGACTACGGTTTCAGGCCTGGGCGCGGACATTGGTCCCGGGCGGATTTTGCCCTGCGGGACGGCCCCGCTTTCCGGGCCTATGGCAAACGACAGAACCCCCGTGGAGAGCAGCACCGCAGCCGTCGCCCGGATTTTATCTGGCTGGACGACATAGATGATGACCAGGAGTGCCGCAATCCCCGCCGGGTGACGGAAAGTTTCCGCTGGATACTGGAGAGCCTGTATATGGCGGGCACTCCGGGCCGCACACGCCTGCTGGCGCTCAATAACGTGATCGCTCCCCAGAGCCTGATCGTCCGCCTGGCACAGGTAGAAGGCGCTGTCCTGCGCCGGGTGAATATACAGGATGAGCACGGGCAGTCTGTGTGGCCGCAGAAATACAGCCTGCCGGATATTCAGCTGATGATCTCCCGCCTGGGATATCGGAGCAGCCAGCAGGAATATTTCAACAATCCTGTGCTGGAAGGCAGCCTCTTTCGGCAGGAGCATATGATCTGGGCAGAGATTACGCTTGCACCCGAAGCGGTAGTGGCCTATATGGACCCCAGCTGGAGCGATACGGGCGACTATAAAGCCATGGTCATCGTGGCCCGGCAGGATGATGCGTTCTATGTAATAGATGGCTTCTGCCGCCAGTGCGGCCTGGAAGAAGCCGTGCGCTGGGCCTATCATGCACATGCCCGGTGGCAGCACCTGCATCCCCGCTGGTACCTGGAAGGGAATCTTCATCAGAGTAGCCTCCTCGAAGGATTCCGCAGGGAAGGGGCTGCCCAGGGCTGGCAACTCCCCATTGTGGCAGATACCCGGCAGAAAGGCCAGAAGCTG
>JAHBTG010000087.1 GCA_019638695.1 Bacteroidota bacterium
TTATTAAGGTGAATGACAAGACGGTGAAGAGCAATCTCAAGATCCGTCCCTATGATGAGGTCAGCATTATCCTGCCATACCCTCCCCAGCCGGATCTGATACCTGAAGATATCCCGCTCGATATCCACTATGAAGATGAGCACCTGATCCTGGTGAACAAGCCTGCCGGGCTGGTATGCCATCCTGGTTGCGGCAACTACCGGGGCACATTGGTCAATGCCTTGCTGCATTATTTCAATAAAGGCATGCACAAAACCAGTGCCGACCCCGATAGCATCCGTCCCGGGCTGGTCCATCGCATAGACAAGGATACCACCGGCCTGTTGGTGGTGGCTAAGAATGAACAGACCTATAACTCCCTGGCACGCCAGTTCTTTGAGCGGACCACTCACCGCAATTACTGGGCGCTGGTGTGGGGAGATGTGGCGCAGGATAAAGGTACTATTGTCGGTCACATAGGGCGCAGCGCCCAGGACCGCAAGCGCTTTGTGGTATACGAAGATGGCAGCATGGGTAAACATGCCGTGACGCACTATGAGGTCCTGCAGCGGTATGGGGTAGCCACGCTGGTGCGTTGCAAGCTAGAAACCGGCCGCACCCACCAGATCCGCGTGCATTTCAAATACCTGGGGCATACCCTGTTTGCCGATCATTTTTATGGCGGTAATCGTATCCTGAGGGGTAAGCAGAGCCGCTTCTACCAGCGCTTTATGCAGGAAAACCTCGATCTGCTCGGCAGGCAGGCCCTGCATGCCAAGAACCTGGGCTTTATACATCCTGCCACGGGAGAATACCGGTTCTTTGAATGTCCCATTCCCCAGGATATGGCGCGAGTATTGCGCCGCCTGGCAGACTTTGCGCAGGTGGCACCTTTGCCGGAGTTTGCGCATATCGACCGTGAGATCAACATGACCTTGCCGCATGCCTCAGACGGAAATCAGTGAGTTTGGCAAGATACTCCTCTATCTTATCGGGAGTACAATCTTTATTGCCGGGGGTATGCTCACCAGCCGGTTGCTGGCGCCCCGCCGTCCCAACCCCGAGAAGAATGCCCCCTATGAATGCGGTGAAGAACCCCTGGGCAGCGCCTGGGCGCAGTTCAATGTGCGGTATTATGTGATGGGGCTGGTTTTCCTGGTTTTTGACGTAGAGATACTGCTCCTGTTCCCCTGGGCCACCGCCTATGCCCATCCGCTGCTCAAGGCACAGCCGGGGTGGATGGCCTTTGCTGTAGCGGAAGCTTTTGTATTTATGGGTATACTGGCGCTGGGGCTTGCCTATATCTGGCGTAAAGGGGATATCCGCTGGATAATACCCCGTGCACAGGCTCCTGCGCCGGGCGCCCGCATCTCTCCCCGCGTGTATGCCGAATGGAATGAGGCGGCTGCATCCCGCCAGGTGGCGGAATCTCAGCGTTAGGATGCCGGTAGCTGGCCACACCGCCAGTAGACCACGTAGGGCCCCTGCCGAAACCACAGGCACATCCCGCAACGGGTATAGATGGATGCCAGCAGGGGGCTATTGTCCGTATGGAGGACCACCACGCCGCTCACGTCTTGCATCCAGTTGTCCTGCACCTCGGGAGGCACATTGGCCAGGCTCTGGGCCAGTATGAAGTTCCGCTGCCGTACAAAAGGATTCTGGGCAAAATCGGAGAGCACAAGCGTTTCCCGGGACTGTACTTTGGCAGGCAGACGTGCTGCGATGGTTTCCAGCGCTGCCAGCTGAGGGCGGGTATGGGCCGCTTTGTGCACGGAAGACTCCGGGAAAAAGCGTGCCGGGTTGAACAGCACATAACAGGCCAGTGGAAAAAAGACCGCCAGGGTGCGTAGCCAGGCCGGTGGAGAGGGCTGCGGCCGGTACCCAAGCAACAGCAGGCCAAAGAGCAGGATGGCTACCTGTGTGTTGCCCCAGTAGGCATGCGTATAGACCATCTCCCAGTCTACCCCGAACACCAGTATACTGATGGCAGCCCGCACTACCAGCAGAAGCAGGGTGCCCAGCGCCAGTAGTACCATCTGCCGGGCAGACCATACCCGCTGCCACAGCACAAGCGCCAGTACAGGCAGGAGTGGCAGCCCCAGTTGCCACCCTACCTTGTAGGTGGCGGCCAACAGGCGCGGCGCATTCAGGTGCGGCAGTTCTGGACTGAAGCGGTAAATGGTATCTGCCAGCAGGCTGGCATAATGCCCCCGCACCCAAAAGGTAATGACCAGTGCCAGCAGTCCCCCTGCCAGCGCAGTCCAAAGCACGCGCTTATGCAGCTTCAGGCCGGGCGGGCGTACCCCTGCCAGCAATAGGGCTCCGAGTGTCATCCACAGGTAAGATTCTTCCTTCACCAGGCCGGTAAGACATATGGCCAGTCCCAGCCAGGGGCTTTGGGATATCCATAGCCGCAGCGCCCAGGGCATCAGGAACAGGAGAAACGCTTCGTTCTGGAACAGGAAGAACTCATAGCCCAGTGCGGCGCTCAGGACATTGGGCAGCGCCAGGTAATAGAGCGCCCACCGTCCGGCATTGCCGCGGGAATCGCCCAGCTTCAGGGCTACTGCCCGCACCTGCCACGCCCCTGCCAGTCCCATGATCACCGTGCCTGCCGCCAGCACAAAAGGGTGGGGGAATAACCCTATCACAGGCAGGTAGAGCGGCAGCAGCAAGAACTGGTGAAAGGCCAGCATATAACCCCAATAAGGACCCTCCCACATAAAGTGACCTTCCAGCGTGTTGATCAGTACCCGGAAATAGCGGTAGCCGTCCGAAGTGTATTGCAACTGGGTATACCGCAGCCAGCAAAAGGCCAGCAGTAGGGCAGCCAGCCCCAGCGTCGCTACCCACTCCGGCCATAAACGGAGGGTGCGGGTGGCAGTAGAGGATGCTGGCATGGGCGTTAAAAATGGTTAACCGAGCTGGGGTAAACGGTGGAGAAGCAGATGATTAACAGGCTGGTATGGTATTTTTGGGTAAACTTGCTTCCTTTACTTCCAGGGTCCACCCGGACTGGGCATGCGCAAGCGCAAGTATATATATAATACCGAAACCTATCGATACGAAGAGTATCGCCCCGGCCGTGCCCTGTGGTGGCGCAAGCTGGGCTGGGCCACGGGCTTTTCCTGTGTCCTGGCTGCCGGTTTCCTGTGTCTCAATGCTTTTGCCTGGGAAGATATCCATACCCAGGCGCAGCGGAAACGCCAGCAGGTGCTGGGTCAGCAGCTGATGGACAGCCGTTTGCGCCTGCAACAGATAGACCTTGAGCTTGAGCGTATTCACAGCGCCGACCAAACGTATTTCCGGAGCATCCTGAACCTGCCCCGCCAGCCTGCGGAGACCTGGGAAAGCAGTGCCGCCCAGTCTCCTTTGGTCGCTACCGGGGATCAGGCTGCTATGCACCAGGCACTGGAGCTTTCGCAGCGTATGCGCAGCAAATTTGGCCTGCAGCTTAAAAGCATGGAGCAGCTTGCCAAAGCTGCAGAGGAGAACCGGGATGAACTGCGCCATGTGCCCACCCTGAGACCCACCCGCGGACATGTACTCAGCGGGTTTGGCTATCGCAGGGACCCTATCCAGGGAGGCGTGCACTTTCACCCCGGGCTGGACTTCCACGGTCATTTTGGAGACCGCATTTATGCGGTGGCAGATGGTACCGTCATTACCAGTGGTTTTAGCAGCGGGGGATACGGACTGGAGGTGGAGATCGACCACGGGTTTGGTTATATCACTAAATACGCCCACATGTCCAAGACCAAGGTGCAGGTGGGCCAGCAGGTTAAGAGACGCGACCTTATCGGGTTCATTGGGAATACCGGATATTCCGTGGGGCCTCACCTGCATTACGAGGTCATCAAACATGGGGTAAAGGTGGACCCTATGGACTATGTGCTTTCGGAATAATGATGCTTCAGGTCATTTGTATAGTTTTGTTCCAGACTTTTGGCGCATGAAAAAGAAGATACTCTTTCTGGACAGAGACGGTACCATCATCCGTGAGCCGCATGATTTCCAGATCGATACTTTGGAGAAGGTCAGCTTCCTGCCTTATGTCATCACTTCGCTGGCGCAGCTGGTGCAGGCAGGCTATGAGCTGGTGATGGTGACCAACCAGGATGGCCTGGGAACGCCTGTGCTGCCCTGGGAACATTTTAACCCTCCCCAGCAGTTTATGTTGGATATCCTGGCTGGTGAAGGGATCTCTTTCCTGGAGATCTGTATAGATGAGCACTATGCGCATGAGGACCACCCCAATCGTAAGCCCGGTACCGGCATGATCCTTCCGCTGTTGCAGAAATATGACATAGACCTGGGCGCCAGTTATGTAGTGGGCGACCGCAAGACAGATGCCAAGCTGGCCGAGAACTTCGGCTGTGCCAGTCTCACTATCAAAGACGCGTTATCCAATGACGGAGATGCCACGCTCACAGATATGCCCGCTCCGCCTACAGTGCACTTCACCAACTGGCAAGACCTCGCCCGCTGGGTACTCGCTCAAAAATAATTTGATTTTTTTAACGTAAAATGTAACACTGCTTACGTCTTTCGCGTAAGTATCACTTGAAGCTGTAAGGTGTTCCACTTATCCACTGTAATTACCGCATATCCCGCACAATATCCTTTTGCGAGGCGCGTTAATTCCTGTGTTTAAGCTGCCCCGGCTTATCACACTGCACCTGAGTATCAACCCAAATATACCGAGTATCGCAAGTTTTTACCCGCATGAGACAGTTAAAAATCAGTAAGCAGATCACCAACCGTGAGTCCCAGTCCCTGGACAAGTATCTGCAAGAAATTGGCAAAGTAGAACTGCTCACCCCAGACGAAGAAGTGGAACTGGCACGCCGCATCCGCGAAGGTGACCAGGCTGCCCTGGAGAAGCTCACCAAGGCTAACCTCCGCTTTGTCGTATCTGTGGCCAAGCAGTACCAGAACCAAGGCTTGTCTCTGGGAGACCTGATCAATGAAGGAAACCTGGGTCTTATCAAAGCCGCCAAGCGATTTGATGAAACCCGCGGTTTCAAGTTCATTTCTTATGCCGTATGGTGGATCCGCCAGAGCATTCTGCAGGCGCTGGCCGAGCAAAGCCGCATTGTGCGCCTCCCCCTCAACCGCGTAGGTGCCCTCAACAAGATCGGCAAGGCATTCAGCAAGCTGGAGCAGGAGTTTGAGCGTGAGCCCGCTCCCCACGAGATTGCAGAAGCCATTGAAGGCATGAGTGCCAGCGAAGTGAGCGATACTCTCAAGATCGCCGGCCGCCATATTTCCATGGATGCCCCCTTTGTGCAGGGCGAAGAAAACAGCCTGCTGGACGTGCTGGAAAATGACGAGGAACCCCGCCCGGACCAGGGTCTTATCAACGAGAGCCTGAGCCAGGAGGTAGAACGTGCCCTTTGCACCCTTACCCAGCGTGAAGCAGAGGTGGTGCGCCTGTATTTTGGCATAGGTGTGGAGCATAGCCTCACCCTCGAGGAGATCGGCGAGAAGTTTGACCTCACCCGTGAGCGCGTCCGCCAGATCAAGGAAAAAGCCATCCGCCGCCTGCGCCATACCAGCCGCAGCAAGATGCTGAAAGCATACCTGGGTTAATAAGAAAGCACTTTCTTATCTTGCCCCTCCTTCTAAAAGTCCCTCTGCCAGAGGGACTTTTGTATTAATAATATAGCTATCATATGTCTTTGTCCGGGCTGTTCATACTTCTATATTAGAAGTATGAATGATGAATGGGCCCCTCCTGCCACTTTCCGGCAAATAGCCATCCTGGATGCCAATAACTTCTATGCGGCCTGTGAGCAGGCGGCAGATCCTGCATTGCGGGGCAAGCCCGTTGGGGTGCTGTCGAGTAATGACGGGTGTATCATTGCCCGGAGCCCGGAGCTGAGGGCTCTGAAGATCCCTATGGCTGCACCGCTTTTCCAGGTGCGCGATCTGCTGAACCGTCATGGGGTCATTCTGCGCTCGGCAGACTTTGCCTATTACCGGGACATGAGCGCCCGGCTGATGCGGATCCTGATAGCGGCTTTTCCGCAGGTAGAGGTCTATTCCGTGGATGAGGCTTTCCTGGACCTTACAGGTATGGAGCGTTATCTGGATGCCCAGGGGCGTCTGCAGGCCGTTCGCCGGCATATCTGGGAGCAGTTGCATATTCCCGTAAGCATTGGGGTCGGCCCCGGCAAGGTATTGGCCAAGCTGGCCAACCACCAGGCTAAACGAGAAGGCTCCGGACTGGCCGCCTGGCCTGCTGACCCTGCCGGCACCGAAGCGCTGCTGAGGAATACCCCGGTTTACAAACTATGGGGGGTAGGCGGGCGTTTGGCCCGCCAGATGGCTGCCGCGGGTGTCTATACCGCCTGGGACCTTGCCCGGTTGCCTGCCCAGGCCGTGCGCCAGCGCTGGCATGTGCCGGTTCTGCGCATCTGGCATGAACTGCATGGCCGCAGTATGATGGGATTGTCCCCTGTGCAGGTGCCGCTCCGGAGCATCCTGGCCAGCCGCTCTTTTGCCCATGATATAGAGGACCTGACCGAGCTGGAAGCGGCCATGTCCTGGTTTGTGCTGTGCTGTGCGCAGAAGCTGATGCGCCAGCAGACGGGCGCCCGGTACATGGCCATCTTCCTGAGTACCAACCGTCATAAGGCCGGGCCGCAGTACCGGCCTTACCGGGAGATCCCTTTACCTGAGCCTACTGCTTACCCTCCGGAACTGCAGCGGTATGCCCTTCAGGCCCTGAGAGCTATGTATAAACCCGGTTATGGCTATAAAAAGGCGGGTATTGTCTGCTGGGATTTTTCGCCGCTGGCTGCCCGCCAGGCCTCTCTTTTTGAGGACGGGCCCACGGATAAACAGCTACGGTTGCTTCAGGCCGTGCACCAGCTCAACCAGCGCAAGGGTGGCCGGCAGGTTCAGTGGGCATCTTTTCTGCGGTATGCCGCTTATAATGGCTGGCAACCCCGCGCAGAGCACCTGAGCACGCATGCTGATACCGGGCTGGCCGGGGAGGACAAGTACCTTTCCCGTGTGTGGCAGGCGCTGGATGAAGGTACGCTATGAGTGGGACCCTCCGGTGCTGGCCAAAGCTGTTATACACGCATCAGGCATCACCGGTTTTCTGGGCCAGTACCCGCTCCAGGGCAAACATCTCATCCCGGTACTTGGCGGCTGCCAGGAAGTCCATGTTCTTGGCGGCCTGTTCCATCTTGCGACGTACATCCCTGATGGAATCTTCCAGTTCCGCGGGTTTCATATACTGTACCACTGGGTCCGCTACCAGCAACAATCCTTCCGGCTGGTCTGTATCGTATCCAAAGGTAGAGACCCCCATATTGGTTTGTTCGATGATCTCTGCATCGCTCTTGCGCACCGTAGTGGGTGTGATGCCGTGCAGGGTATTGTAGGCGATCTGCCTGGCGCGCCGGCGTTCCGTTTCATCCAGGAGCACCTGCATGCTGCGGGTCACCTTCTCTGCATACAGGATCACCCGTCCCCGTGCATTGCGCGCAGCCCGGCCTGCTATCTGGATAAAGCTGCGTTCGCTACGCAAAAAACCTTCCTTATCTGCATCCAGGATAGCCACCAGGCTTACCTCCGGCAGGTCCAGTCCTTCCCTTAACAGATTGATACCCACCAGGACGTCAAACTTGCCCAGCCGCAGGTCTCGCAGGATCTCCACCCGCTCCAGGGCGTCGATACTGCTGTGGATATACCTGGCCTTGATATTGAGGTCTGTGAGATACTGGCTCAGCTCCTCGCTCATTTTCTTGGTAAGGGTGGTCACCAGCACCCGTTCGTGGTTGGCCACGGCGCGGGCAATTTCCTCCAGCAGGTCATCCACCTGGTTAAAGAGCGGCCGCACTTCCACGGGAGGATCGAGCAGACCGGTGGGGCGCACGATCTGTTCCACTACAGCCCCGCCGGTGACTTCCAGTTCGTAGTCTCCCGGGGTGGCGCTGACAAACAACGTTTGCCCGATGACCTGCTCAAACTCTTCAAATTTGAGCGGGCGGTTATCCAGCGCGCTGGGCAGGCGAAAACCGTTCTCCACCAGTATCAGTTTGCGGCTGCGGTCCCCTCCGTACATGGCCCGCACCTGCGAGGCGGTTACGTGGCTTTCGTCTATGACCATGAGAAAGTCATCGGGGAAATAATCGATGAGGCAAAAGGGGCGCTCCCCCTGGCGGCGGCTGGTGATATGGCGGCTATAGTTTTCAATTCCTTTGCAGAACCCGATTTCGCGTAACATCTCAAGATCATGCTCTGTGCGCTCTTTCAGGCGCCGGGCTTCGGTCAGCTGACCGGCCTGTTCAAAGTAAGTTACCTGTTCTACCAGTTCGTCCTGTATGCTGTGGATAGCCCGTTGCAGGATCTCCGGGCGGGTGGCGAACAGGCTGGCCGGGTACATGATATACTCCGGGATGTTGGCGATCGTCTTGCCGGTCTCGGGGTCGAACTGCTGGAGGGTTTCTATCTCGTCGCCGAAGAATATGGCGCGGATGGCGGTGTCCGAATAGGCGGGAAATACCTCTACCGTATCGCCCCGCACCCGGAAATTCCCTTGCCGGAACTCGGTCTCGCTACGGCTGTAGAGCACCTGCACCAGCTTGTGCAGCAGGCTGTTGCGCCCCATGGATTCTCCCTGGCAGATGCGGAATACGTTTTCCTTGTAGTCCTCCGGGTTGCCAATGCCGTAGATGCAGGACACGGACGCTACGATGACGACATCCCTCCGGCCGGAAAGCAGTGCCGTGGTGGCACGCAGGCGCAGCTTCTCAATCTCCTGGTTGATGGCCATGTCCTTTTCTATGTACGTGTCGGTCACGGCATTATAGGCTTCCGGCTGGTAGTAATCGTAATAGGAGATAAAAAACTCTACCAGGTTATCCGGGAAGAACTGGCGAAACTCCCCATAGAGTTGTGCCGCCAGTGTTTTGTTATGGCACAGGACAAGGGTAGGGCGATTGGTTTGGGCGATGACATTGGCCACCGTGAAGGTTTTTCCGCTCCCGGTAACCCCCAGCAGCACCTGCGCCCGTTCCCCTGCGTGGACGCCCTCCACCAGCTGGCGGATAGCTTCCGGCTGATCTCCTGCCGGCTGGTACGAACTCTGGAGGTTGAAATAGTTCATGGCATGCAAATTAGAAAGCAACAGCCCTGCCGTCAAGAAAGTTTGCCGGAAACCCAGGATTGCACCTGAATTTTGCGGAAACCCCTATTTTGCCTGTGTGGAAGCTCTTGCCCAACAGATGCCGGCCGGCAGATTGCACACCCGTTATGCACCCAGTCCCACAGGATATCTGCACCTGGGCCATGTGCTCAATGCCCTGTATACCTGGGGACTTGCCGCCAAACAGGGGGCAGAGGTGCTGTTCCGGCTGGAAGACCATGACCGCCAGCGTTGCCGTCCGGAATATGCCGCAGCCATACTGGAAGACCTCCGGTGGCTGGGTTTCCTGCCCGCTGCGCTGACGCTGGCTGACGTGTGGCAACAGCAGGCGTACTGGCCCTGTTACACAGCGCAGCTGCAACAGCTGGCCGCCAG
>JAHBTG010000088.1 GCA_019638695.1 Bacteroidota bacterium
CGTGATGACAAAGACAGCCCATGCAAAGCCTCTGGATATTCCCGCTTAACCGACCTGCTCCTGATTCTCTTGAGGAGTTGCTGAGGGCTGCACTGGCCGGATGGCAGGCGCATAAGCAGCCTGTGCAGAGTTGTGTGACGGTTGTGGATGCGTATTTTGTCATTGTAGAGGCGTTGAGCGATACCAGCGGCTGCGGTATAGACTGGCTGCAGAAGGCCGTGACAGAGGTGCTGACCACTCAGGAGCTGGAGGTCCTAGATGCGGCCGAGGTGTTGTATCAAACTCCGCAGGGTATCTCCCGGGTACATTTTCAGCACGTGCCCGAGCTACTGGCCAATGGCACCCTGACCGCCGGTACAGTTGTCTATGACCATACTTGTGTGCACAGGGGCACGCTGGACGGCTTTCGCACCCCGCTGGGCCAAACCTGGCTTAGTCGTTACCTATCGCCTATAAGTTAACGCCGCTTATGCCAAAAGCGATTAATTTTGTCCCTATGAAATATATGCGCTGGTGCCTGTTTTGCCTGTTGACCTTTGCCGGTATGGCGCGGGCGCAGTTCCCTGTCAGGATGGTGTCCGTACAGGCGGGCGAGTTTATGATGGGCGATGTACAAGGCACTGGTGAGCGCGAGGAAAACCCGGTGCGCCGCGTGAAGCTGGACGGCTTCTACATGCAGACTACTGAGGTCACCTTTGCACAGTTCGATCGCTTTTATGACGAGACCTGGTACCACCGTCCCGAAGATTACAACTGGGGGCGGGGAGATACCTTGCCGGTAATGGGTGTTTCCTGGTACGATGCGGTATTGTATTGCAACTGGCTGAGCGAAAAAGAGGGCTTCCAGCCTTGTTATGTGATTGACAAGCTGAGATCCGACAGCCGTAACCTGGCGCTGATGGATATTGATAAATGGACGGTTACCTGTAACTGGCAGGCCAATGGCTACCGCCTGCCTACCGAAGCCGAATGGGAATATGCCGCCCGGGGCGGCCACCTGGGAAGACCCTATCCCGGAGCCGGCGGCACACACATAGACAGTATTGCCTGGTATGCCCGCAATGCCGAATACCGCATCCGCAACGTCGCAGTGAAGCAACCCAATTCCCTGGGCATTTATGACCTCACCGGCAATGTGGCAGAATGGTGCTGGGACTGGCATGCGCCTACCTATGACCCTTCGCAGACTCATAATCCTACCGGACCGGATGGCGGGCGTGCCCGTGTGGTCCGGGGTGGCAGCTGGATGGATGAACCCCAGCATATGCGCATTACGTATCGTTCCGGCCGTTCCCCGGTGGAGCGCCATATGAGACATGTGGGCTTTCGTGTGGTACGCCGCATGTAGCCACTTACCTTTTTCCTATTTTGCATCAGCTTTTCCCTCACTTGTAGTCCCGAATCCCATGAGTATCCTGCAAATCACCGTACCCAGCCCCGGAGAATCGGTTACCGAAGTAACCATTGACAGCTGGATGAAGCCCGATGGCAGCTATGTGAACCGCGATGAACCCATTGCGGATATCCAGAGCGATAAGGCCATGCTCACCGTGTATGCAGAACAGGCGGGTGTGCTCAAAATAAAAGTGGCTGCCGGCGAAACCATTGCCGTGGGGTCGCTTATAGCAGAGATCGATACCGCTGCGGCCGCCCCTGCCGGCGCCCCCGCAACGGAAACCGTCAAACCGGCCGAAACCGCCGCACCTGCGGCAACTCCTGCAGTATCTGCGGCGCCTGCTGCCAGCCAGCCGACTTATGCCAGCGGGGTGCCTTCCCCTTCTGCTGAGAAGCTTATGCAGGAAAAAGGTATCGTTCCCGGGCAGGTGGCCGGCTCCGGCAAGGATGGCCGGGTGACCAAAGCCGATGTGGTCAATTTCACCCCCGCAGCTTCACAACCCACTAATGGCGCCACTACTCCCGCCGCCGCTCCTGTGGCACCTGCCGGAGACCGCAGCATTCGCCGGGTGAAGATGACCCAGCTGCGCAAAACCCTGGCAAACCGCCTGGTCTCTGCCAAAAACGACACGGCTATGCTCACCACTTTCAACGAAGTGGACATGAGCGCCATACTGGACCTGCGCAAGGAATACAAAGACCGCTTCAAGGAGGTACATGGGGTGGGGCTGGGCTTTATGGGCTTCTTTACCAAAGCCTGTGCTACCGCACTTATGGAGTTCCCTGCCGTGAACGGCCAGATAGACGGGGATGAGATGGTGCTGCATGACTATGTGGACCTGGGTGTGGCCGTGAGCACAGACCGCGGCCTGGTGGTGCCCAACATCCGCAGTGCAGAACGCATGAGCATTGCCCAGATAGAGGCTGCCATTGGAGAGCTGGCCAAGCGCGCCCGCGATAACAAGATCACTATTGCAGACATGCAGGGCGGTACCTTTACCATTACCAATGGAGGGGTGTTCGGCTCATTGCTCAGTACCCCCATTCTCAATGCCCCGCAGAGTGCGATCCTGGGTATGCACAAGATAGAGGAACGTCCCATTGCGCTTAACGGCCAGGTGGTGATCCGCCCCATGATGTACTTGGCATTGTCCTATGATCACCGCATTATAGATGGTAAGGAGAGCGTCTCCTTCCTGGTGCGCGTGAAGGAACTGCTGGAGAATCCCGTGCGCCTGCTGCTGGGCGTGTAGGTTCACTGCCTCTTTCTCGTTCTTTCTCGGCCCCTGCCGGAAAAAACCCTCCCCCAACCCCTCCCGCGGGGAGGGGAGCCACGCCTGCTTGCCCTCCCCTGCGGGAAAGAACGGCCTAAGCGAAAAGGGCGAGACTGCGGGAGCGGCCAGAGGCGAATCACCCAAAACACCAATTCCATTGGATCGGTATCCGTTGCCAGATCCGGGGGCACTCGTCATCCCGGATCTGGCAATGATTGCCGCCCCGGCAGGGGGCCTTGATTTTTGGGTACTTTTTTATCAGGAAAAAAGTACAAATGCAGCATCGGGCTGTACCCTGTATGTGCCAGCAGCGCAAGATCCTTCGCTGCGCTCAGGATGACGCTGGGGGGTGCAGCGCAGCGCGCACGGTGTTATGCCGGAGATGCCGAAGCGAGTTTGGCAGGATACAGGGGCGTGGGATGCTACAAGAAGGATCATAAGCATCCAGACCAGCAACTGCGCAGTTGGCAAAACTACCTGCCCAGGTAGCTGGCATACATCCAGGCCAGTTTTTCTTGCTGGCTGATGTAATCGCTCATCAGGGAGTTGGTGCCTTCATCGCCAGTCTGGGCGCTGATGTCCAGCAGGTCGCGCTGCTGCACCAGTAATTTCTGGAAGCTGTCCAGGATATGTTTGACAGCCGTTTTACCATCGCTCACGTCTCTGGTTTCTTTCACCTGGCTGGTTTTGACATAGTCTGAATAGCTATGCAGCGGCGTGTGCCCCAGTGTGGCGATACGCTCGGCGATCTCATCTATCTTCAGCTTCAGGTCTTCATACAATTCCTCGAACTTGACGTGCAGCTCAAAGAAATCATTGCCCTTGATATTCCAGTGGTATCCGCGGGTATTGATGTAGAAAACACTGTAGGTAGCCAGCAGGGTGTTCAGCTTCTGTGTCAGCTTTGCGCTTTGGTCAGCATCCAGCCCGATGTAGTTTAAAGAGGTTTTCTTAGCCATGATCTTAGGGTTTAGGGGATAGTGATTATTTGTATAACTATTCTTATATAAGAATGATTCCTAAATATTACACCTTATCGCCCCTCAGCTGCCGTATACGCTTACGAGCTTCTACCTTGAACAGACTGGCCGGGTAATCGATCAGCAACTGCATGTAGTATTTGACAGCTACTTCCGGCTGGTTGAGGCGGTAGTGGTAGAGCTCTGCTTTGCTGAAAAGCGCGTCATCTGCAAAGATACCCTGTCCGTAGTCCGTGATCACCCGGTCCAGCAAGGCAATTCCACGGTCGATCTCTCCATTCTCCAGGTATACCAGCGCTTTCTGGTACAGGATATCATCTGTGAGTTCATGACCCGGGAAAGCGTTGAGAATGCTGTCCATCAGGTGTATAGCCTGTGTTTGCTTCCCTTGGTAGCGCAGGAGTTCGGCATGTGCAAAGCGTTCCAGCGCCGTGGTGGTGCTGTCCAGCCCCAGGTTGTCCTGTATCGTCAGGAAAAGGCGGATGGCGTCGTTGGCAATGTCATTGGTGGTATTTTCCTTCAGGATCTTGAGGTAGGTCTTGGCATCTTCAAAATTCCCCAGGAAATAATCCAGCCGTGCGATGCGGTAGCGGGCCTGTGCGCCTATCTGTTCTTCCTTGAAGGCGTCCACCACTTGCTGGTATTGCAGGCGGGCCTTGACCGCTTCTTCGCGGATGAGCAGTACATCGCCCAGCAATAACCGGGCCTCCGCCTTCTGCACGGGGGCCACCGGCAGGGCCTCTATGGCCTCCAGTTCTGCCAGGGCAGCTGCTTGGTCCTGCAGGTAAAGTGCACACAGGCGGGCCTTGCGAAACATCACTTCCTGCATTTGCGGGTTGCGGCCATAGCGCTTGATCAGCATGTCATAGTTGGCTACTGCCTGGCGTAGGGCGGTGGTGTCCAGCGGTCTTTTTTCAAAGGCCATCAGTTCGTAGTTCTTGGCCTGCTGGCTCAGGGCAGACACATAATAAGCGCCATTGGGTTGCTCCAGCAAGCTGGCCAGTGCTTCATTTGACTTGGCATAGGCCCCGTTCTGCTGCATGACCAGTGCCAGTGCATACAGGCGTTTGCCACCCTCGCCCAGTTGTTTGTCCAGGGCCTTTGCCTGGCGCAGGGCCTCGCTGTAATTTTCGCTTTGCACATAAAAATCATAGAGCCACAGGGGTAGCTCCCGGTCCGCCGGGTGCGCCTGTATGCTTTGCAGCAAGCCCGCTTCCAGTCCGTCATTCGCCGCCGGGTGCACCATGCCCATGACCTGGCTGCGTGCATAACCACTGAGCCCGGGGTTGCTCTGGTGCAGGAGTACCAGCTCCTTCACCACCTTCGTAAAGTCGTTCTGATAGCGATAGATCTGCGACAATTCATTGGCATATGCCGTAGGTTCCTTCTGGCGGGCCCGTGCGGAGAGATAGGTTTGTTCTGCCCAGCCATATTCCCGTTCCATAAGGAAAAAATTGCCCAGCTGGCTTACCTGAGCAGGTTCGCGCGTAGCCTCTACTGCTGCTTTCCAGGCAGCCTCTGCACCGGGGCGGTCGTTCTGGGCAAGCAATACCTTGCCTTTCAGTGCATATAACTGGGCTGTCTGCTTCTGGCGTTTCAGCGCTCCCTCCAGGAAGCCCAGGGCTTCTTGCGGCGCTTTGAGCGCCAGGTGGCACTCCACTACCCGGGTAATCAACTGGGGGTTCTCCGGTAGCTTGCGTTGCAGCTTCTGGTACAGCTCGAGCGCCCGTTCATATTCCCCGTCCAGGAAATACTCGTTGGCCAGCTGGGCTTCTGCCCCGTCCTGGGCAGATAAAGATGCCCCGGTACATAACCAGAGGATAAGCAGGTATCCTATAATGGAAAGCGATCGCATTCAGGTAAATATACGGTAAAACGCCTCTGAGGCTTGCAGGCGTATGGGATTTCTGCAAAGGGGGGGGTTATCCTGCGGCAATGAAGCCCCGCACAGCCTGTGTGAGCTCGCGCAGCAGTTCCCGTTTGGGGTCTTGTTCCAGGGCCGTGCCCACCACCACCACATCTGCCCCTGCGGCCAGCGCCTGTGCAATGTCTTCTGCAGTACGCAGCCCTCCGCCTACAATGAGCGGTACTTGCACGGCTGCCCGCACGGCCTGTATCATACGGGGAGAGATAGGGCGCATGGCGCCGCTGCCCCCGTCGAGATAGAGCAGCTGCAGACCCAGGTATTGCCCTGCCAGGGCAGTATAGCGTGCCAGTTCGGGTTTGTCGTAAGGCAGCGGCTGGGTGTTGCTGATGTAGCTGGCACTGGTTGGGCGCCCGCAATCTACCAGCAAATAGCCTGTAGGCAGTACCTCCAGGGCCATATGCTCCAGCTGGGCTGCCGCGGCCACATGATGGCCGATCAGGTACTCGGGGTTGCGCCCGCTAATGAGGGAGAGAAAGAACACCGCATGCGCGGCATGGGTAAGCTGTTGCGGGCTGCCGGGAAAGAGAATGACCGGCAGGGTGCTGTGCCGCCGTGCCAGCTCTGCCAGTTGTTCCGTGGCTTGTGCATTGGCCAGGCTTCCGCCTATGAATAGATAATCCACACCATCGCCGGCGGCCCCTTCCAGCAATGCCGGCAGCCCGGCGCCTGCTACGTGAGCGGGGTCCAGCAGCAAGGCAAAGCGCTTCTGTCCTGCCCCGGCGTCTGCGATGAACGCATCAATCAGCACGCTGTTCGGTTTTGCGGGCTATATAGTCCATCAGCACCTTGCGCGCATAGGACAGCAGGAAGGTGCGGATAGCGTCCTGGATGAGACGAGACCAGAAACCTCCGCTGCTTTTGTGCTCCACTACCAGCGCTCCCTCGCCTTCGCCGGTGCTGCCGGCCAGTACCTTCACCCGCCTGCGGCCGCCAAGCATCCCCTTGAGTACTAGAAATACCACAAATGCAGCCCCCAGTGCATACAAAGTGCGGCGGCGCCATAACTGGTGCCGGAAGAAGTTGCGCAGCCCGGCCAGTATGTTCTCCAGCTTCAGGCTGTCGAGCACACTATGCACTTGCCGGGTGAGTTGCTGCTCATAATGAGCGCTTTCTTCGCGGAGGTTACTCATGCGCATCTGGGTCGGAGATTTCGGGTTCATGACGGGCGTTCAAAGTTTCAGTAAGTAGTTGATCCAGGTGTTGTTGCAGATAGCGGCGCAGCGGATTTCTACAAAAATACACGATTAGGCTTAAGAGCAGAAAACAGGCGCCTGCCAGTAGAAACCCCAGGGCCGTATTATCCAGCCATTGGCCCAGGGCAAACCCCAGGGCTATCCCTAGCAGGAACAAGCCGATAAGTACAATAAAGGCCTCTAGCAGGAGATGCCCCAGCAGTGCCAGCAGCACACTGGCAAGCACCTGCGCCTGCAGGCCTGCCAGTTCCAGGCGCTTGTTCAGGTAGGACTTCAGGGTGTTTAACATCGTGTTTGCTATAAGTGCCCAAAGGCTCTGCCAAGTTACAACGCAATGGCAGTGCCAGGGATGATAAGACGGGTCTTATGGGGATAAAATATACTTCAAAAAAATCGTCCTTGCCCGGGCAGGGCAGCTTTTGGCTCGGAATTTTTGATAAAATTGAAAACCTAATATTTCTTCCTTTTGCTATTCAATCCTCAACGCTCATGGAACTCTTGCTGAAAACCAGTATGGAAGGCGTGGTAGTGCGCTCCTGGCAAGCGGATGATGCCCTGCAACTCTCCAGTATAGCCAATGATATGGATATCTGGCGCAACCTGCCCGATAGCTTTCCCCATCCCTATTCTCTGAAGGATGCGGAGTCCTGGATGGAGAGATCCATGAAAGAGCGCCCGCAGTATAACCTGGCCATTATTGTCAACGGCAAGGTGGCCGGAAGCATAGGGATGCGTCCCGGCAAGGATGTGATGCGTTTTGTAGGTGAAGTAACCTTCTGGCTGGGCAAGAAATACTGGAGCAAGGGCTATGCCAGCGCTGCCCTGGAGGCCTACATTAAATATGCCTTTCATCAGCTGGGCTTTCGATATCTCATGGCTTTTCATTTTACCTGGGGCGACGATGCCGGGCGCGTACTGAAGAAAAATGGCTTCCAGCGGCTGGGCACCTTGCCCAATGCCGGCAATAAAGACCGCGAATTTGTAGATGTCATGCTCTATGGCCTGGCACCCAAAGGATAGGAAGCCTTTCCCTTAGCTGATATGAAACCCTCAATGCCTCATTGTCTCCCCCCCATCCCGTTATGAAGATATTCCTGTGGGGAATGATGGGCAGCGGCAAAACCAGTGTAGGACGCCATGTGGCGGCTACGCTGCGCCTGCCCTGGTATGACCTGGATGCCCGCATTGAGGAAAGAACGGGCAAGCTTATCCCCGCGCTGTTTGAGGAGTTGGGCCAGCAGGGTTTCCGGGAACTGGAGCGCCGGGAACTGGAAGCTGTGCTGGCAGAACCGGCATGCGTACTCAGTTGTGGGGGCGGCACGCCCTGTTTTTTTGACAATGCCGCCCTGATGAATGCTGCCGGGCGGACGGTATACCTGCATACCACGGTAGATGAGCTGGCCAGGCGGCTGGAGAACGAAACCCAGCACCGGCCCCTCCTGCAGGATGCCACCCCCCAGAGCCTGCGAAATCAACTGGCCCACCTGTTGCTAAAGCGCCGGGCTGCCTATGAACAGGCCCAGCTGAGCCTGGATACTGATGAGCTGCCGACCTCTGCCGTGGCCGCACTGGTCTGCGAGTATTCGTTATCTGATCGTTGACCGATTAGCTGGCTTGCCTAACGGGGAGTGATTATTCTAGGGTGATGGCTTCTTTCTGCCGTAACATATCCGCCAGCGTTTGTACCAACTGGGTGAATATGAGGAAAGACTCATTTGCCATGAGCTGTTCTGCCACCAGCTTCTCAAACGCGTCCTGGCGGAGGGTATGCAACTGGGCAATGGCCTGGGTGTATTCGCTGCGTTGGGTAAATCCCTTGGCGGCTACTTCTATAGCCAGTGCCCGCTGGTAGTAGGTATCAATCCGATTCTTTTTGCGGAGCCGCAGCCAGCGTAAGGCCCCTGAGAGGGCGCCCAGTATGAGCAGAAAAGCGGATATGCCCATGGCGATCACTTCCGCAAATCGTTCAAGGAACCCGGGTTCATTTCGCCGGAAAAAGTGAATGCTTCCTTCATGCAAAGGGAAGTCCAAGGTGTGGTAGTCAAAATCCTCGCTCAGAAACTGGAAGAGGATATTCTCATTGGCCAGCCGGGGTTCCTCTTCTATGAGCAGGCGTGTGACCTCGTGTACCAGGTGGGGGTCCACGTCTGTGCGGGTGGCCAGTATGGCATCCACGGCTACGGTAAGCACCGGTTGCGCAGGATAGTGACCAAAGGTATAACGCGGCAGAATAAACGTATGCGCGTGCACATACTTCATGCAAAACCCGTCCGCAGCCGAACCCTTGCCGGCAATGTTGGGGTCGTCCAGGGAGAAAACAGCGGCATTCCGCTGGGCCAGCTGTTCCTGCACCTTGGGGTCTGTATAGGCGGTGAGCATGCAGACGACAGGTGTGCTGTCGTTCACCCGCAGCTGCCCGTGCGGCGTAAATACCGGCGTGAACTCCGTGGTATCTATGCCAAATTCACGGAGCAGGTTGAGCGCAAAGCGGGCATCACTGCTTTTGCGGGCATCCAGGCCCACC
>JAHBTG010000089.1 GCA_019638695.1 Bacteroidota bacterium
CCACGGCATACTGCATATCTGTGGCCTCAAAGACAAGACAGCGCAGGAACAGCAAGAGATGCGAAAGGCAGAAAACCTCATGCTGGGCATGCGCATGTTTTAGTGTTCCACGTGGAACCTCCTTTCTTCGCCTTCGGTTAATACCTACCTTTGAGTCTTATTGTTACACAAGCCATAGATTATGTTCCACGTGGAACCTCCTGATTTTGATGTGATTGTGGTGGGCGCCGGCCATGCCGGGTGCGAGGCTGCCGCTGCTGCTGCTAATATGGGCTGCAGTGTGCTCCTCGTTACCATGAATATGAATACCATTGCCCAAATGTCTTGCAACCCTGCTATGGGTGGAGTTGCCAAAGGCCAGATTGTGCGAGAACTGGATGCCCTGGGTGGATACAGTGGTATCATTACGGATAAGACCAGGGTGCAGTTTCGCATGCTCAATAGCAAGAAAGGCCCGGCCATGTGGAGCCCCCGCGCTCAGAGCGACCGCATGCGTTTTGCAGAAGAGTGGCGTGCCACACTGGAGCAGATCCCTAATGTGCATTTCTGGCAGGATATGGTAGCTTCTCTGCTGGTGAAGGACGGTGTTGTGTATGGCGTGCGCACCGGTATGGGCAAAAGCTTTACCGGACACACCGTTGTCCTTACCAACGGAACCTTCCTTAACGGCATTATTCACGTGGGCGAGAAACAACTCTCCGGCGGCCGTAGCGGGGAGAAAGCCGCCACCGGGCTTACCGAACAACTGGAGCAACTGGGTTTTGAGTCCGGCCGCATGAAGACAGGTACACCGCCCCGTGTAGATGGCCGTACCATTAATTATGCTGCCCTGGAGGAACAACCCGGGGATGAAGCCGGTGGCCGTTTCTCCTACCAGGAAGTACCCGGCATGCCGGATACCCAGCTTCCCTGCCATATTGCGTATACCAATCCTGAAGTACATGCCATTCTGGAACGTGGCTTTGAACAGTCGCCCATGTTTACCGGCAGGATACAGGGATTAGGGCCCCGTTATTGCCCCTCCATAGAAGATAAGATCGTGCGTTTTGCAGACAAGACCCGCCACCAGCTTTTTGTGGAACCCGAAGGCTGGCGCACCTGCGAAGTGTATCTCAACGGATTCTCTTCTTCTTTACCGGAGGATGTGCAGTTGGCAGCTCTGCATAAGGTGGAGGGTTTTGAGAAAGCCCGCATTTTCCGCCCCGGTTATGCTATAGAGTATGATTTCTTCCCGCCTCACCAGTTGCATCTTACCCTGGAGACCCGCCTGGTGCGCAATCTTTATTTTGCTGGGCAGATTAACGGCACCACCGGATATGAAGAAGCCGGGGCACAAGGCATTATGGCGGGTATCAATGCCGCACTCCGGGTGAAACAGCAAGGAGAGTTTATCCTGGGCCGGCAGGATGCGTATATAGGCGTGCTCATAGACGACTTGGTGAACAAGGGTACCAATGAACCTTACCGCATGTTTACCAGCCGGGCAGAATACCGGATCCTCCTGCGGCAGGATAATGCCGACCTGCGCCTCACGCCGCTCTCACATGCACTGGGCCTGGCTTCTGATGAGCGCATGCAAGCTGTAGCGGCCAAAAAAACGGCGGTGAAGGAAATACACAGGCTTTTACAATCCTATAATTTCGCCCCGGAGGAGATCAATGGCTGGCTATCTGCCCGCGGAGAGTCGCCCCTTTCTCAGAAGACTAGGGCAGCATCCGTGGTGTTGCGCCCCCAGGTACAGCTGGCAGGTCTTTTGCGCGACTTTTCTGCTTTTGCCGATAGGCTGGGGAATTATCCTGCAGACCATATTGAACAGGCAGAGATACAGCTTAAATACGAGGGCTATATCCTCAAGGAGCAACAGATGGCTCATAAAATGACCCAGCTGGAAGACCTTTCCCTGCCTGAGAATTTTGATTATGACAAGATCAATGCCATCTCCAATGAAGGCCGGCAAAAGCTCAAACAAATACGCCCGCGCACACTTGGTCAGGCCAGCCGGATATCAGGCGTGCGCCAGTCGGATATCAGTGTATTGCTGGTGTATATGGGACGCTAGCAGCTCATATTGTGCTGCATATTCGGGCATCCGGTCATAATTGTCTGCACAAATATTCTCACAGATAACCTGTTGATTATCAGCTGATAAGCTTTGCCAGAAGGATATCAGCTCTTCTTTGTTTTCGTAAGAAAGCAGGTATTTGCATACCCGTGCATTCACACACCATTCCGGTTCCCGGGTAAGTGCATACAGGCGCTCCAGGCTGTTCATCCAGTTATGGTTTAACAAATGTTCCACGTGTCCGCCCTGGCTTATGTCCAGGCTTTTCCCTATGAACAGAGAAAGCAGCGCAGATACGCCTTCTGCCTGCATGAGCTGTTGCACTTTGTGCTCATGGCTTCCCGTAATGCGTACGTCATCCAGCACAATCACCCGTGCACCTCGCAGGGGCACTTCGCATTCCAGTATGTTTTGCGACATAAGTAATTGGCGGTCAGCTACTTCCAGCTTTCCATAATCGCCGGAAAAAACGGTGTGCCGCAGGATCCGGAAAGGAATACACCGTCTGCCACTGCGGTTCTGCAGATAATGGTTGAGCAGTTCAACAAAGGCATTGCAGATCTGTTGGGCTGCGGTTGGTACTGCTTTGTAAGCAGATGCCGTTACATACACTGGGCCCTCACCTAACCATTCTCCGAAACGGCTGCGCGTACTGTGAAACAGACTGACAGCCAGTTCCTGTGCAGCCTGGCGACTGCCATACTTATAGCGGCTGTAGGTTTCGCCCGGGAAACGGCCGGTTAATATGCCTTCTGCGTCCCAGATCAGGGGGTAAAGGTAATGTGAGTACAATCGCATAGCTTGCCCAAACATAAGCACTAAATTTACCCCTTGGGTTACTTAACATAAAACTTTGTTTACCCCCTAATGGTATCTGCGGGCCTTTATATTCACATCCCTTATTGCAAACAGGCCTGCAGTTATTGCGATTTCTATTTTTCTACCAACCAGGCCAGCCGTCCGCATACCCTGGCCGCCATTTGCAGGGAACTGGCGTATCGCACCCGGCACTTGCCCTCGCATGCTCCGTTGCATTCTGTGTACCTGGGAGGCGGCACGCCCAGCCTGCTTTCTCTTCAGGAACTGGAAACCTTGTTTGCTGCCATACACCGGCACTATACTGTATTGCCGGATGCGGAAATTACCCTGGAAGCCAATCCCGATGATATTACCGCTGACCTGCTGCATGGCTGGAAGTCATTGGGTATCAATCGTTTGAGTATAGGTATACAGAGCCTGCAAGCCCCGGTGCTCCGCCAGATGCACCGGGCGCATACGGCTGCACAAGCCCATCAGGCGCTGGCGCTTATTGCCGGTACCTTCACTTTTTGGACGGCGGACCTCATCTTTGCCGTGCCGGGCAGGGATATGGCCGTCCTGATGCAAGACCTGGAGCAGTTGCTGCAGTATGGCCCGCCACATCTCTCGGTATATGGGCTTACAGTGGAGCCGGGCACCTTGCTGTATCACCAGGTACACCGCGGACAGATACTCGTGGATGAGCAGCAGTATGCCCGGGAGTTCCTGGCATTGCATGATGCACTTGCGCAGAGAGGGTATATACACTATGAGATCTCTAACTATGCCCTTCCCGGTGCACAGGCCGTTCACAACAGCGCTTATTGGGAGGGTAAGCCTTATATCGGCATAGGGCCCAGCGCCCATAGTTATCTTCCCCCGGATATCCGCTTTGCCAATGTGGCCAATGTGCATGCCTATGCCCGGGCCTGGGAACAGCTTTTGCCTCATGAGAATGTGGAACAACTGGATACCGATCAGCGCTTACTGGAGAAAGCAATGGTTGAACTTAGGACACTTAAAGGAATGGATATCATAGTATTGCAGTCTCACCCGGACTGGAAGACCACCCATGCTTCCCACCTGGCCCGTTACCTTGCAGAAGGCTACCTGTTGTTTTCTGAGGGCCGGCTGATGGCTACACCCCGGGGCTGGCTGATACTGGACAGTATCCTTACCGATATCGTCCCCTGAGTTATCTTTGACCCTATGTCTCGCTTATTCGCATGGATATGGGGTGGTATGGTCCTGGCGTGCTTACTGGCGCCTGTGCGTGTCCGTGCGCAGCAATACCGGCGCACAGACCAGTTTGCCAACCAAAAAGTGAAGGCGCGCACGGCCATGAAATCTCAGGTGAATGAGATCACTACCCAGAACAGCCCGCTCCTCGAATGGGTGTTTACTACGCAGCGCAAAGAGCTGGGCAATGTCATTTCCAAAGCAGATCCCTTGCGTTTGCAGATCATCTTCACCCAGGTGAACCGCGACGCGCAAAACCGCCCCTATGTGAAGCACCATACCTGGCGTTTCCGTCCGGACGAATATTTTTTCCCGGCCAGCATGGTCAAAATGGCTACGGCTGCCCTGGCGCTGGAAAAAATGAACCGTCTCAAAGTTCCCGGCCTGGATGTGGATGCCGAAATGCGGGTGCTCGGCGAATTCCCGTGCCAGACCACTACCGGCCCTGATGAGTTCTCCCGCCAGCAGGGGTTCAACACCCTGCACCATAATATCAAGGATGTATTCCTGGTCTCCGGTAATAAAAGCTATGATCGCTTGTATGAGTTTGTGGGCCAGGAGTACCTCAATACACAGCTCTGGAAAAAAGGCTATACCAGTTTCCAGATTGTTTCCCGCTACGGGCACTTCTGCACTGATGAACAGAACCGTGTGACCAATCCCGTGGCTTTCTTCCGGGATGGCCGCCAGATCTATGACCAACCCCTTACGGAGAACCTGAAGCACTATAAGAACCGTATGCAACGCACGGAGGTGGGGCGCGGCCGCATTGTCAACGGTCAGTATGCCCCCGGTCCGCGGGATTTCTCCACAGCCAATACCGCCAGTCTCCAAGACCTGCATGAGGTGCTCATGGCCATTATGATGCCCCAGGTGATGCCACGGGAAAAGCGCTTTTACCTGCGGCGTGAAGATTACAGGCTGTTGCACAAATACATGAGCATGTACCCCACTGAGAGCAGCGACCCGGTTTATGAGCCTTACTATACGCCCACCCGGATGAAGTACATCCTATACGGCAATTACGGAAATCATCTGCCCGGGGTGCGGGTGTTCAACAAGGTAGGCCAGGCGTTCGGTTTCCTCACAGATTGTGCCTATATCGTTGATTTTGAGCATAATGTGGAGTTCTTTCTCTCTGCTACATTGTATTGCAATAGCGATGAAGTGCTGAACGACGACCAGTATGATTACTACACCGTGGGATTTCCCTTCCTCAAGAAGCTGGGGGAAGTTTTGCTGGAACTAGAGCGCCGCCGGAAGAAATCTCACCCCGCCCGCTTCGATTTCCTGCAGCATGACTACAGTACGTATTGAGTGATGGCCCTTACCTGCCGGCTGAAAGAGCTAGGGGTTGGTCTTGGGATGGATTACCAGGTGCAATTCTTTAATTGGAGGTATTTAGCTGCATAATCCCGCAAGACATCTCCCTATCGGTTATTGACTGGTGCCGTCTTTGGTCAGTTTGCGATAGGTAGTCAACAGCTCTTCCAGCAAATTGATCTTTTCTTCGTACATCTTTCGTTCGTTTACAGTTAGGGTTCCATTGTTCACAACATTGTAAATGCTTTCACAATTATTGAAAACAAACTTTTCATCCATGGTGATCAGGTCAATAGGATTAATTGCCAGGACATTGGCAATCTGTTCCAGCCGTCCTAATGTAAGGCCTTCAGCTTCGCGCTCCAGCCTGCTATACCCTGTCTGACTGATGCCGATTTGCTCTGCCATGTACTCCTGGCTGAAGCCGCGCATCTCCCGCAGCACCCTGATTTTATTCCCTATAGTCTTCATGTTTTGCAAATATGGCAGGATTCTGTCCGGCTTTTAGAGGCTATAATAAGAATTTTCAATACTAATCTAGCATTATGATGGGTAATTTACACTTACCTGTGCTAAGCAGGCAAGCTCTTTTCCAGGATATTGTAAGGAATGTACAGATATCCGTTTTACCGTAAACTATTGACTGACGAGGTAGAACGTCAGTATATGTTTATCAGTCCGCAGTTGTGTTATATGATTAGCTGTGAACACCAGACTGTGTGGGCTACAGACCGGTTCAGCATCTCCAAGATTACGGCTTTTGCCTATATAGACTGGTTGCTGGCACATCCCTCCCTCTCTTCCAGTGATGAAGTGAGTTTTGCCTTGCTGGCAGACCGGCTCCAGCAGCATCAGGATAAGCTTACAGCTTCCTGTAAGTACTACTTCTCCTCTTCTGAAGAAAGGAACGGTAACTTCTGACCAGGAAGTTTTGCCTATCCCGCCAGTACGCTGATCAGGTCGCTCTTGGTGATAATGTCCTGTGTGCCGTCTGTCTTCTGCACGATCACCGCAGGTACTTCTTTGCTGATCATCTTGGAGATAACGTCTATACGGGTGGTGGGCAGGACAAAGGGGAAAGGATCTGCCATGATGTCTCCCACCCGGGCCTCTTTCACAGAAGGATCATCCAGCAGGCGGTTCAGTACGGCGCTCTCGCTCAGGCTGCCCACGATCTCGCCGTTCTGGTACACCGGCACCTGGCTGATATCGTTCTTGCGCATGATCTCGATGGCGCGGGCCACCAGTTCGCTGGCATCCAGTTGCAGCAGGGGGGCAGATTGCTGCTTGCGGTGCAGGATCTCCTGTGCGGTGACCAGTGCCCCGGCGTCCAGGTAGCCCCGGTCCTTCATCCACTGGTCGTTATACACCTTGGCCAGGTAACGTGTGCCGTGGTCCGGCAGGATCACCACCATCACGTCCTTAGGTCCCAGGCTACGGGCATACTCCAGGGCGGCATGCATGGCAGAACCGCAGCTCCAGCCCACGAACAGCCCTTCCAGGCGGGCCAGCTTGCGCGTCATGATAGCAGCGTCTTTGTCCGTCACTTTGATGATTCTGTCCACTACCTTCAGGTCCAGGTTCTGCGGCACAAAGTCCTCGCCAATGCCTTCGGTGGCATACGGATAAACCTCGTTCATGTCGATTTCTCCGGTCTCGTGCAGCTTCTGGAACAGAGAACCGTAAGTATCCACCCCAATGGTCACGATGTTGGGGTTTTTCTCCTTGAGGTAAGTACTGGTACCGGTGATGGTGCCGCAGGTGCCCATACCCGCCACGTAATGCGTGATCTTTCCCTCCGTTTGTTCCCAGATCTCCGGGCCGGTGGTGCGGTAATGCGCCTGGCGGTTGGCCAGGTTGTCATACTGGTTGGGGTAGAAACTGTTGGGGATCTCCGTGGCCAGCCGCTTGGCTACACTGTAGTAGCTCTGGGGGTCTTCAGGCTCCACGTTGGTGGGGCACACGATCACTTCCGCTCCCAGGCTGCGGAGGATGTCTATCTTCTCCTGGCTTTGTTTATCTGTGATGGTGCAGATGCAACGATAGCCCCGCACCACCGCCACCAGTGCCAGGCCGAAGCCCGTGTTGCCGCTGGTGCCTTCAATGATGGTGCCTCCGGGCTTCAGCTTACCCAGGCGTTCGGCTTCATTGATCATTTCCACCGCTATGCGGTCTTTCACACTGTTACCGGGGTTGAAGTATTCCACTTTGCCCAGCACGGTGCATTTGAGGCCCTGGGTAACGTTGTTAAGCTTTACCAGGGGGGTATTGCCCAGGGTTTCGAGGATATTTTGGTGCCACATAGCGCAGAAAGGATTTTAGGGGCAAATTAGGCAAAAGATTGCCGATACTTGGTCATCACGGGCAAGCTTTGTAGGGAGAATCTTCCGTAACGGGCTTTTATCTTGTGCAGATCCCCTTTCCGGGCAAATATGCGCTGTCTTTCGGAGTGTCTCTGTAAGAGTACCTGGCAAAGCCTTTTGCTGTGGAAATCCGGGGCAAATCTCGGTGCCAAGCCGTATCTTAGCGCTCACAATCCGTTATACCTATGCAAGAAACCATCTTGAAAACACCCCTCCACGCCTGGCATGTAGCCCAGGGTGCCCAGATGATGCCCTTTGCCGGCTATGATATGCCTGTGCGTTATAGTAGTGACAAACAGGAGCACCTCTGCGTGCGGGAGAAAGTGGGCCTTTTCGATGTTTCTCACATGGGCGAATTCCTGGTGCGCGGTCCCAAAGCGCTGGAGCTGCTGCAACGCGCCACCAGTAATGACCTCACCAAAAACCTTGTGGGCAAGGCCCAATACAACACCCTGCCCAACCCGCAGGGCGGCATTGTGGATGACCTGATCATTTACCGCCTGGAGGAAGAACTTTTCCTTGTGGTGGTCAATGCCTCCAATATCGAGAAGGACTGGAACTGGCTGAGCTCCCTCAATACCGAAGGGGCCGAGATGCAAAACCTCTCCGAGGAAACCGCGCTCCTGGCGCTGAGTGGTCCGCTCAGTCTGGCTACCCTCAGCAAACTCACCACCGCTCCTGTGGGCGACCTTACGTATTACGCGCATATGAAAGCTACCGTGGCCGGTATAGACAATGTGCTGGTAGCCACCACAGGTTATACCGGGGAGAGAACGTTTGAGCTCTATGTGCGTGCAGATCAGGCGGTTAAGCTGTGGGAAGCCCTCATGGAAGCCGGCAAATCACAGGGCATTCAACCCATAGGACTCGGTGCGCGGGATACCCTGCGCCTGGAGATGGGCTATATGCTTTATGGCAACGACATTACCGATACCACCAGTCCGCTCGAAGCCGGCCTGGGCTGGGTGACCAAGCTGGATAAAGGTGTGGAGTTTACCGCTGCTGACCTTCTTCGCAAGCAAAAAGCAGCGGGAATATCCCGCAAACTCGTGGCTTTCGAGTTGCAGGAACGCGGTATTCCCCGCGGTCACCTCCCCATTGTGCACAACGGACAAATAGTAGGAGAAGTCACCAGCGGCACCTTCTCTCCCAGCCTGAATAAAGGTATTGGCCTGGGTTATGTGCCCACTACGCTAAGTGCAGTGGGCACGGAGATTGCCGTGCGCATCCGTGAAAAAGACCATAAGGCCGTAGTGGTCAAGGCGCCTTTCCTGGCTGAGACCAGTCTTACCCAGTTTAAGAAAGCCTAGTTCCAGGCAAGCGGCTCATGCCTGGTCCCGAGATTCTTACCATTACTCAACTGACGCGCCGCATCAAGCTGACGCTGGAAGGAGATCCGGGTTTTCAGCGGGTGCAGG
>JAHBTG010000009.1 GCA_019638695.1 Bacteroidota bacterium
CAACTACGGTACGTTACAAGTCTGGGATTTCCTTAGCTCAGAAAGGGATAAGGGAAATCCGTGGGCGGCACAAAGGTCTCCTTAATGGTGCGGGGGCTCACCCAGCGTAGCAGGTTGAGGTAACTACCGGCCTTGTCATTGGTGCCGCTGCCGCGGCCGCCGCCAAAGGGCTGCTGATTCACCACCGCGCCGGTGGGTTTGTCATTGATGTAGATGTTCCCGGCACTGTGGCGCAGGGCATCCAGGGCCTGGCGGATGATACGGCGATCCTGCGCAAAGATGGCGCCGGTAAGGGCGTATTCGTTGTCATCTACCAGCTTAAAGACCTGCTCCCACTGGGCATCGTCATAGATATAAACGGTAACCACGGGGCCAAAGATCTCTTCGCGCATCAGGCGGGTATCCGGTTTGTGGCTGAGGACCACGGTAGGTTCAATAAACCAGCCCTTGCTGCCGTCATAGCCGCCCCCGGCAATGATCTCCAGGTCGGGGCTTTCTTTGGCATGGTCTATATAACCGGCTATTTTCTTAAAGGAGCGCTCGTCGATCACGGCGCCCACAAAGTTGGAGAAGTCCTCCACCGGCCCCATCTTGATGCGCTTAAGGTCTGCCTTGACCCGCTCCAGTATGGTGCCGGCCAGGCTTTTGGGCAGGTATACGCGGCTGGCGGCAGAGCACTTCTGGCCCTGGAACTCAAAGGCGCCCCGCACAATGGCGGTGGCTACTTCGTCTGGACGGGCATCTTTGTAGGCCAGGATAAAATCCTTACCGCCGGTCTCGCCCACAATGCGGGGATAACTGCGGTAGTGGTCCATATGCTGGGCTATGGTGCGCCACATGCCATTGAATACCCCGGTGCTGCCGGTAAAGTGGAGGCCTGCAAACTGGGGGTGGCTGAAGATGACGCTGCCGGCAGTGGGGCCGTCTACATGTACCAGGTTGATCACGCCGGGGGGCAGTCCGGCTTCCAGGAATATCTGCATGATGACATCGGCAGAGTAGATCTGGCTATCGGCGCACTTCCACACCACGGTGTTGCCCATGAGCGCTGCGCTGCTGGGCAGGTTACCTGCTATAGCAGTGAAGTTGAAGGGGGTAAGGGCAAAAACAAAACCTTCGAGCGGGCGGTATTCCATCTTGTTCCAGATACCGGGACCGCTGCCGGGCTGCTGGCTGTAGATCATACGCATGTACTCCACGTTGAAGCGGAGAAAGTCCACCAGTTCACACACAGCGTCTATCTCGCTCTGGTGCGCCGTTTTGCTTTGGGCCAGCATAGTGGCTGCGTTCACCTTATAGCGGTAAGGCCCCGCAATGAGTTCGGCCGCTTTGAGGAAAATGGCCGCACGGTCTTCCCAGTGCATGCGTTCCCAGGCGGGTTTGGCCATCAGGGCTTCATCAATAGCCTTACTGACCAGCGAGGCATCCCCGCGGTGGGCTACCCCCAGTTTGTGGCGGTGGTCATGCGGGGGTTGCAGGCTCTGGGTATTGCCGGTAAAGATGCGCTCTGCACCCACATAGCAGGGTACTTCGCGCTGCTCTTTTCTCAGGGCCTTGAGGGTGGCTTCCAGTGCGGCACGTTCGGGACTGCCGGGGGCATAGCCATATATCGGCTCATTGTGTATAGCGGGGAGTTGCAGGATAGCGTTCATAGGAGTTCGGATAATCAACAGAAGAATGCAAAGGTAGGGGTTTTGCGGGCAAAACCTGAAAGTGCCGGGCACTTGGGCATCTGGCACACATCTTGTAACTTGAGGGCCTAAAGCCCCATACTATGAGACCCTTTATCTGCCTGCTCGCCTGTTTGTTTGCCTGTGTACCTCTCTCTGCCCAGAAGCTGAGCGGAGTGCCTTACCCTGTGGGGTATGAGATCCAGAAAATGGGCTGGCCCAGTAAACTGGCCGCCATCCCGGGCGGGCGCTTCTTCTACGTGGAGTTCTGGAAACAGGGACCCGGCAAGCCCACCACAGGCTATTACCTGCAAAGCGTAAAGCCCCAGATGACCAAAGAAGGCGAAGAGTTCGTAGAAGCCTGGTCTGTGCTTACGCACAAGCCGCAGGACCCCTTCATAGATGTGAACAATGTGATAGCTACCGAGAAGTCGGTGGCCATTATGGGGCGTATCACGCCCAAGGGCTCTGCTCCTGCCACGGTCATCCAGTACTTTGACATGGCCGGGCAACTGCTGGGCGCCCAGCAGTACCTCTCTCCCTACCGCAAGAATATTGGCAACTACGAGGACTCCTACTATATGTCCCCGGACGGCAGCAAGTTGCTGTGGCTGGGCTATAACCCTGCCGAACCGGCTAAAAAGCGGGTATATTATGCGGCGGTATACAGCGACGACGGACGCAAGGTATGGTCCGGGGAGCTGAATCCTGCGGGTACGCAGGACCGGCTGATAGCCACAGATGCAGCTGTGGACAATACCGGCAACCTCTACCTGGGCATGGCAGATGAGAGCCCCACCGGTGGTGAACCCGATAAGGCCTTTGCCCCCAAAGTGCTGCGCTATGACTACAAGACCAAACAGTGGCAGGAGCGCAAGCTGGAGTTTGAAGGCCATACCTGCCTCACGGTGCGCTTGCAGCCGCTGGCAGACGACATGCTGGGTGTGGTCGCTTTGATGATGGACGGTGATAAGGGCTTCCCCAACCAGCTGAACAGCGGCGGCAAGCAGCTCTACTGGAGCAGCGTGGGCTGGACCCGCCTGCACCTCCGCAGCCAGGACCTGGCGAGCAAAGGCAGCTTCCAGGAACCGGTAACCCCCAAAATGGCCGCCAAGTACAAGAGCGAAACCCTGGGCGCCCGGTTCGGCCAGTTCCGTTTCCTGGAGAAGGGGGGCAAGCTGTACCTGCTGGCAGAACAGTCCTGGGATGAACTGAGATCTGGCGGACAGCAGTACTTTCGCCATGATGTGGCCATGCTGGGCATAGATGTGGCTACGGACAAGCTGCTGTGGATGAACCTGATGGACAAAGAGCAGACGGACTACAGTCCGGCCATGATCAGCTATGTTCCAGCGCTGACGGATATGTTTATCCATATGGTATATATGAGCGACGTGGGCGGCGGCGGCAAAATGATGCTGGCCAGTGTGAACCGGGAAACGGGCGAACACCTGAAAAAAGAGCTGGCCACCAATGAACGGGGCAACCTCCTGTTCTTCACCCGCCGCAGCGTGCAGACAGAACCGCAGCGGCTGGTGTTGCTGGGCATGGGCGACCCTAAGAAGAATGAGTACCTGATCCTCCAGATCAAGCCCCTGCCCTAGCGGGCATCTCTTCACCGGAACGCACATTACCCTCTGCAAGGGAAGTCTGCTCATTATTGCATCTGCTTTGCAATCCACTGCACAGTAGCGGTATATTTGCGCGATGGCCATTACCCCCACGCCACTGGACGGTCCCGAACCCCCACCGCAACAGCAAATGTCCTTTATCGGGCACCTGGAAGCCCTGCGGTGGCATATCATCCGGAGCGCTATCGCCATTACGGTGGCTATGACGGGTGTGTTTATCTTCCTGCAGGAATTCATGCAGTATGTGGTGCTGGGACCCATGCAGCCGGGTTTTCCCACCAACCGCCTTATCTGCCATATAGATGAGACCATGTGCGATACGGCGCCAATCCTGCATGTCAGCCTGCAAGCCACCTCGCCTACCGAGCAGTTTACCAAAGCTATCAGCATAGGCATTGCTGCGGGCCTGGTGATTGCCTTCCCCTATGTCGCCTGGGAGCTCTGGCGCTTCCTGAAACCCGGCCTCCGGGAACGCGAGATCCGCGTGGCCAGGGGGGCAGTGGGCGTGGTCAGCTTCCTGTTCTTCCTGGGTGTATCCTTCACCTATTTTGTCATCCTGCCCTTTACGCTTCGTTTCCTGGCCACCTTCCAGATCATGGACGGGGTGCAGAACATCTGGCGCATCGGGGAGTTGGTGAGCCTGGTGATCATGTTCTGCATAGCGGGCGGGCTGTTGTTCCAGATGCCGGTACTCACCTGGGTGCTGGCCCAGCTGGGGATCCTCAAGCCCCGGCTGATGCGCAAGTACCGCCGCCATGCCATAGTAGTCATTCTCATTGCTGCGGGTATCCTCACTCCTTCCCCGGACGCTTTGAGCCAGCTGTTACTGGCTTTGCCCATATTCGTCCTGTATGAGGTGAGCATTGTCATTGCAGGCAGGGTGCACAGGCGCAAGGAAGCCCGGCACCAGGAATTTATGGCAGATTAAGCTCCAAATGGGCTTGTTGGCAACATTTGGGTTGCACCTGTCGTTGTTCTCTGTAAATTGCGGTTATGAGTAAGAAGAAGTTTATCTTGTTTGCAGTGGCAGGAATGGTCTCCCTGGCCGTGCTGTCTTCCTGCGGTAGCGGGAACAGCATGCTCACTGCCAAGGATTGTCCCAACGGTATCAAAAAGAATAACCACAAGATAGACAGGCCTTAATTTTCAATTCCGATGAAAAATATTCCCCGATATCTGCTGTATGTCTTGATAGTGCTGGGTGGTTTGGGCATGATGGCTTGCAGCACGGGCAATGGCGCATTGTCCATTAAGAAGTCGCATAACTGCGTAAAGCCCAACAACCACAAATAAGCGCGGTATGCTGCCGGGCCGTCAAGCCGGTTCTCACCTGCCAGCAGACTGGCAGATACTTAAGGATCCTGCCGGTTTGGAGCAGCTCATCCATGCCTCGTTTACCCGTCCGCAACTGGTATTCAAACACAGCACCCGCTGCAGTATCTCTTTTATGGCCATGAGGCGGCTTGCAGAAGGCACGCCGCAGCTTGCCGGGTATGCGGATATCCATTATCTCGACCTGATAGCCCATAGGGAGGTGAGTAATGCCGTTGCCGAAAATCTGGCGGTGGCACACGAGAGCCCCCAGACGATCCTTATCCACCGGGGCGCATGTATTCTGGACCAGTCACATGGCGGGGTGCTGGTGGATGAAATTGTGGAAGAAGCCCGCAGAGTTTCTTAGAAATACCTCCGTTTGGTTGTATATTAACCGGACTTTCATACAAAAGACCTGCGAAGGTCTGCAACCTACCCTTTTCTGAATGACCCGATTTGACCTGATAGACCAATTAAAGCGGGGTGATGTGCCTGCTATGCACAAGCTGCGGCTCACCTTTGATTACCTGAGGCCCAGAAAGCTCCAGGAAACCGAAGCTTTTACCCAGCGGCTGAATGCGCTGATATATGAGCTTGGGCGTAATCCCAAGGCCAAGAAAGAGCTGAGCAGCAGCTTTGAGTTCGTGCTCACCCAAACCACCTATGTGTCGCTGCTCTCCAACACGGGAATCAACGGGCATGCTACCTTCTGGGGGGAGTCCTGGCGGCAGATAGGCCATGCGATACTGGCCCCCGCCCGCAATAACAACGACCTGGCAGATGTGCTGGCCTACATATTTCCCCAGCGCACGGATTACCAGTGGCTGGCCTGGATACGGCCGGTACAGTGGCTGGAGCTCTTTGAGGATGCCCTGGTGCACCGGGGAGAGGTCCTGGCCGGGCATATCCGCAATGAGATGAGCCATGCGGTCATCCTGCTTTCTCACCGCATTACCGGTATAGGGCTGGAGCCTGTACTCACCACCAAGATGCCGGAGGCAGATAACCTGGAATCGCCCTTTCTGCTGCAGAACAAGGAGGCTATCTTCTATTTTACGCACGTCTACCCCAGCCTTACCAGGGAAGACCTGGCCCGGGGATTGCTGCATGCTGATGTGCTGGACAGCCTGCGGCATTGCCAGCAGCTGCTGGACCAGTTGCGCAAACAGAAGGACCGCTATGGGCTCACACTGGACCTGCTGTTCCTCATCCGCCGGCTGGAACAGTGCGTGGAGCGGTCTGAAAGGATGATCAACCTCCTGCACAAAACGCACATAGAGAGCGCTTACCTGGGGTTCTGGGAAATGATCCTGGAGATCATTCCCTACGTTCACCCGCGGAACAACCTGCGCAGGCTGTTGGCGGAGAACGTTTCCATCTTCACCAACCAGATCGTGGAGCATAGCGGCCGCACGGGGGAAAAGTATATTACCACCACCCGCAAGCAGTACTGGAGCATGTTCCGGGCGGCCACTATTGGCGGGGTGGTAGTGGCCTTCCTGTGCATTATCAAGCAGGCCATCAAGTCTATGAAAGCAGCGCCCTTTATGGAAGCGCTGGCCTTCAGCTTCAATTATGCACTGGGGTTCATTGCCATCCACCTGTTCCATGGCAAACTGGCCACCAAACAGCCTGCCATGACGGCCTCCCGCATAGCAGGCGCCATCGAAGGCACGCTGCACGGCAAACCCTCGGAAGTGCCTTTGCCCACGCTCATTGCGCGGGTATCCCGCTCGCAGATAGCCTCTTTCCTGGGCAATGTGGCCTTGTCATTTCCCATGGCTTACCTGCTGGCCATGCTCATCTACTGGATAACCGGGGAGCATTACCTGACCCCCGAGGCCGCACACTACAATCTACACAGCAATAACCCCATCGAAAGCCTGAGCATACTCTACGCTACCATTGCAGGTGTATTCCTGTTCCTGGCAGGGCTGGTCTCCGGTTACTTTGACAACTTTGTGGTATACTATAAGATACCGGAGCGGCTGATGGAGTTCCCGCTGCTTAAGTTCTTGCGCCCAGCCAGACGGGAGAAGCTGGTGAAGTATATCAACTATAACCTGGGAGCACTGGCCAGCAATTTCTTCCTGGGCTTTTGCCTGGGTATGGCCGCTTTTATCGGGTTCATCTTTGGTATTCCCTTCGATATCCGGCACATTACCTTTGTAGCCGGAAGCATCGGTATGGCAGTGGCCGGGCTGGACTGGCAGCTATCCACCTATGAGTGGGTGATGGCTTTTGCCGGCGTATTCCTCGTCGGGGTATTCAACTTCCTGGGGAGCTTCAGTTTATCCTTTATGGTGGCGCTACGCGCCCGCGATGTCACCTTCCGCCAATCTCTCCTGCTGTTTACCGGCCTGCTCAGTCACTTTGCCCGGTATCCATCCCGCTTCTTCTGGCCGCCCAGGCATGAAGACACCAAAACTCCGGCGCTTGTTAATCAACCCAGCGTGTAATTTTGCGGCATGGATAATACCTATGGCAGTGCCTTTCGCATACATACTTTCGGAGAAAGCCATGGCCAGGCCATTGGCGTGGTGGTAGACGGCTGTCCGGCCGGGGTGCGTATAGATGAGGATTTCATTCAGCAGGAGCTGGACAGAAGACGTCCGGGCCAGAGCGCCATTGTCACCCAACGCAAAGAAGCGGACAGGGCGGAGATCCTCTCCGGGATTTTTGAGGGATACAGCACAGGCACCCCTATTGCACTGCTCATTCGCAACGCAGATGCCAAAAGCCAGGACTACGATCACCTGCGCCAGGTGTTCAGGCCCAGCCATGCCGATTATACCTATTATGCGCGTTTCGGGCGCAGAGACCACAGGGGCGGCGGGCGCAGCAGCGCCCGGGAGACGGCGGCCCGCGTAGCCGGGGGCGCCATTGCCAAACTATTATTAACCCAGTGTACAACTATCCGAATGGCGGCCTGGGTACATAGCGTAGGCAGCCTGTCTATGCCCGAGCTGGAAGCAATGCCCGAGCCGGCGGCGATAGAGGCCAACCCGGTGAGGTGCCCGGATGCCGGGGCGGCCATTGCTATGGAAGCCCTGATCAGGGAGGTGCGGAAAGCAGGCGATACCATTGGCGGCATAGTAGCCGGCCGCATTACCGGGATGCCTCCGGGCCTGGGTGCCCCGGTCTTTGACCGTTTGCATGCAGACCTGGGTAAGGCCATGCTGAGCATCAATGCCGCCAAGGGGTTTGAATATGGTAGTGGTTTTGCGGGCACTCACCTCCGGGGTTCGCAGCACAACGACCCTTTCTACACAGAGAAGACTTCAGGACGCATCCGCACGCAAACGAACCATAGCGGGGGCATACAGGGCGGCATCAGCAACGGGGAGGATGTCTATTTCAAGGTAGCCTTTAAACCGGTGGCCACTCTCCTGCAGGAGCAACCCACTGTGGATAGAGATGGCCAGGCCACGGTAGTACAGGGCAAAGGCAGGCATGACCCCTGCGTGCTGCCCCGGGCAGTGCCCATTGTGGAGGCCATGGCAGCACTCACGCTTGCAGACCACTGGCTGCGGGCCAGGACGTCAATAGTAGATGCTTAGCGTAAGGGCGTTCTGCTCGCTGTATAACTGCAGATGTACCGACAGGGAGTCATTTTGCCAGCTTCTGCTGCCAAAGCTCCCTTGTTTGACAGGATTGCCTAGTTGCCCGCGCAGAAAAGCTTCCAGTTGCTGATACTGGTGCTGGGCCTCCAGCGCATTGGGGCAGCTGATGGTATGGATAAAAGAAGCCGGTGTGCCGGGTGCCCCGGCAGCATGCTGGTAACTGGCACGCAAACGGGTATCTCTGTCCAGCCACAGCGAATAGCTCATGCCCATGGAATCTGCTACCGGTTTATAGTTATCCAGTCTCTTCAAAAGAGTATCTCTCTGCAGTGGCCTGGGTAAGCTAAGGGCCTGCGCCAGGGGCTGCCATCTCTGGGGGTCCTGAACGGTGGCCTGGCTGCCACAAGCTGTGCATAACAGGGCGGTTATCCACAGATTAAGACCAATGATTACCCATATGTTACCGTTCAGTAAAATTTTAGTGCGCCCCATTTGGTGATAGTGTGCTAGAAATTGTATTTTTACCTAAATTTCCGCTTTAATCCTTTATAAACCAAAGTAAAGATTATGAAATCACTTCTACTTATGGCGTTACTGCTGGCTGCAGGCACGCTAAGCGCCCAGGTTAGCCCTGAGTTGCGCTCGGCCATCCGCCCTGGATTCCACAAAAGCATGGCTAACGAATCCAATCCCATTCCTTTTGGACACGGTGGCAGCGCTGCCAACGCCAACAAGACGTCTGCTTCACAAACAGACACTTTGGGGAAATTCCTGGTAAACAACCTGCTGAACTTCAACACGGGCGCAACCGGTACTGCCTGTAACGTAAGTACTTACCGTTACCTGGGTACCATCAGCAACATCTTCTATACCTATAGTATTGGCAGCCCCATTACGGAAGCCGGTACCTACAACTTTGAGGAATTTGGTACCACTCACCGCGTGCCCAGCGGCAGAACCAATGCACAGGTACAGGGTGTATATGTGGTATTTACCCAGCGTTCTTCCGGCAACCCCGGTACAGGCGTAGTGGGCTCTCCCGATGAGTTCCGTGTGAACATCCGGAACTATACCACTCCCGGCGCTGCAGTTTCTGTAAGCGCGCCTTCCGGCACCAAAACCTTCACCCTGCAGCAACTTGCCGACAACCAGGTAGAGACCAGCTGGACCTACTATCCGCTGGATCCCTATGGTCCCGGTAACTACATTGAATTTGACAGCCCGGTGAGCATTACCAGCACAGACGGCCGCTTCATGGCTTCCGTTACTACCAGCACCTACAACAGTGGCGTGTACAGCGATGACAGCCTGTTCCTGATGGCTCCTTCCAGCGATACGGAAGCTATCTTCCGCACCTGTACTGAGGATAGCAGCTATGACGTAATTGCACGTGTGATGCTGAAGCCCGATGCTGCATATCCCACCGCTACCTATCGTCCTGCCAATGCCACTACCAGCGGATGGGGCCGTTATCGCTACTGGACCAGCACTCCCGGTCTTGCCGACCGCGACAGCCTGGGCGTTCCCGTAATCGTTCCCGTGCTGATCTCCCACCCCGCTTCCCGCAATGAGCCTATGGTACAAAGCGGTGGCCTCACAATGTATGCCAACTACCCCAACCCTGCCATTACCTATACCAATATAGGTTTTGACATGGCCCAAGCAGGTACTGCCAGCATTAAGGTTCTGGATGTACAAGGCCGCGTAGTGAAGTATATTCCTGAGATCAAGGCATCTCAGGGCCGCAATGACTTCAACCTGGACGTAACCAGCCTGGACTGTGGCAATTATACCTATGTGCTGAAGACTTCACAAGGTATGGCTGCCGGTAAAATACAGGTGGTACGCTAATCGTTAGCTGAATGGCAAAAAAGCGACAGTTTGTTAAAAGCTGTCGCTTTTTTGTTTTGATGATTCAGTCCCTTTTTTCAACCGTTTGCCCCTTTCTATTGTCTTTTTGAAAAGACAACCAGATATTTGTACTGTTTAACTAAAAGCGCAAAACATGAAAAAAATCACTATTCTATTGTTTGTTCTTCTACAGTCTGCTGTAGCCATGAGCCAATCGGAGTATCCGGTGCTCATTGAGCAGCTCTCTCGCAAAGAAGTGGCTTTGCCAGAAAACCACAGCATTAAGAATCTCTGGAAGACCTCCAGTGATGTGCTGGCATTTGATTCTTCTACCGTGATAGACTGTGAAAACGAAATTGGCGGTAGCTTTTTAGGGGATTTCATTCCTTCTACCATAACCTCTTCCAATGGTTACCTTGGTGGTACTACTGAGAATGGTTACGATCTGGGTCCCGTACCCGATGCCCGTACCCATGGCTTTGGTAATCTCTACACTGTTAATGGCACTTCCCTGGTTAACCAGAATGTGAACTGGACAGGTGCTACCTCTCGCGGAGATGTGTACCTGGAAGAGATCATTTTCCCTTCTATCGGTGAAGAAAAGCTGTATACCAGCATAAAAGTTGGTACGGCTGACGAGTTTGAGGTCAGAATCCACGACCACACTCCCGGCCTGCGCTGGCCGGCTTCTACCATTGCTCCGTGCCTGCCTACCTCTCCTCGTATTGACAATGCGGTTGCTCCCATCGCCGTTCGCACGTTCACTCTGGACGATCTGGCTAATGAGAATGAGCCTCACCGCATTGTATTGGACCCGCCGGTACTGCTGCCTTCTGATTCTTTCTGGATCTACATCCGGGTAGATACGCTTGGCAATGATGATACTCTGGCGCCTGCCCTGGTAGACGGTAGTCTTTTTAGCGCAGATGGCCCCTCTTTCCAGTGCGGTAACAAAGCGCACAGTGTAGTAGGTTATTATCGCAAAGAAGCTGATAATACATTCCTCAACATTCAGCGCCTGGCCATTACCCAGTATCGCAGCTACTCTCCTGCCTGCCCCGGCAGCTTCCTCTACTCTGAGTTCCTGCTCTTCCCCGTATTTGGCACCAGCACCCAAGTGCTTTCCCGCGGCGGCGGCCTTACTCAGGGCAATATCCGTATCAACGAGGTATACCCCAATCCTGCTACCAGCAAGCTGAATGTCAAATATGAGCTCAATGCAACCACCCATGTCGGATTCCGCATACTTGACAGCAAGCTGCGGGTTATGGCACAAGTGGAGGACGGATTGCAAACTCCCGGCAACTACCAGCGTGAGTTTACCACCAACAACTATGCTGCAGGCGTATACTACCTGCAAACAGCTCATGGCGGCCAGGTGCTTACCCAGAAATTCGTAGTCGTAAAATAAGGCATTACCTTAGTTTTACCTTGAACCTGAAAGGTCTTGCTGTGTCTGCAGCAAGACCTTTTTATTTGGTTCACTTCTAAATTTTGCCTGGACAGAACTTCAATAAAAGGATGGGTGTATTATTGTAAATAACCTCCATCAACCGAAAGAACTATGAAAACTATTCATGCCGAGATAGAAAAGTTAATTAATGACCAGATTAACCTGGAGTTGCATTCTGCCAACCAATATTTGTGCATGGCCAGTCATTTTATTGATGAAGAGCTGGCAGGTATCGGCAACTTCTTTCTCATCCAAAGCCAGGAAGAGAACATGCATGCCCTCAAGCAATACAACTACCTGCATAACATAGGCGGTAAATTCCGCCTCGGTGATCTGAAGGCCCCTGACCAGAACTTCAAGGGCGATTATAAAAGTGTGTTTGAGAAAGCCCTGGAGCTGGAACTGCGGGTAACCCGCTCCATATACAACATTGTGGACAAAGCCCAGCAACACAAGGATTTTGCCACCTATACATTCTTTGAGTGGTTTGTGACGGAGCAGGTGGAAGAAGAGTCTACCCTGCGTAAGCTTATCAAGAAGCTTGAAATGATCGGTTCCAATACCAGCGCATTGTTCCTGTTTGACCAGGAGCTGGGTGGACGCAAATCCGGCGCAAATCTCGCATAAGATATGCTGGAGGAAGGCGCCGAGGTCTCTTTATTACATAGTGCCGGGAAAGCTCGCATTATAAAGTACCTGCCCAACGGCTGGGTGCGTGTCTGCCTGCTGGATGCCGATATGGAAATAGACCTGCGGACAGAGGAATTAGTAGGGCATGCGATCTCCCCGCCTCGCGCAATTCCTTCTACCGAACCTAAGCCTATACCTGGACCGGAACCTGCCATACCCTGGATAGCCGGGGTGGTTTCCTGTGCCATTCAGCTAAAAGAGACCGGTCTGGACATCCGGTTGCACAATGCCACTGCATCTGCCATAGAAGGCTATGCTTATTTGAGCACACTACCCGGGACTAATGCACGCGTGCAGTTACAATCAGAAACAGGCTTTGTCCTTTGGAAGACCTTGCCCGCCGAAGCAGGGGTCCTTACCCTGCATGTCTTGTATAGTCCCGGAAAGGAAGCGTTGGCGCCTCCGCCGGAAGCGCTCTGTTTCAGGTGGACCAACAAAAACCTGCTCAACACCCGGGGCAATACGCTGGTCATCCGGCCGGAACTACCCCAGGGTACACATAACCCCCTACCCTACTTTGAGACTATGGCCACCCCAAAAGTGGCAGACAGGCCGGCCGCACCTCCTCCCGCAGAGCTGGTAGTAGATCTGCACTTGGAAGTACTGGTACCCAGTCCCACGGCTATAGATGAAATACACGCCCTGGAGCTGCAAATGGCTCATTTTGAGAAAATGCTGAACCAGGCCATCGTATCCAGATGCCCCAGTGTGGTCTTCATTCATGGCGTGGGCGCAGGTGTCTTGCGAAAGAGCATCCGGGAGCAATTAAAGCGCTATAAAGCGGTGCGGCAGGTGACCGATGATCACAGCGGCAAATATGGCAATGGTGCTACACGTGTGCTGCTGCACCGCTGAGATACCTATCTTTGCGCTCTCATGCAGCATTTTCCGCAGGCTATTGCACACCCGCTTTTCAAGTCCTTGTCCCAGGCAGGAGAAGAAATAGAGCAACCCGTTTATGTGATCGGAGGTTATGTGCGTGACTTTTTCCTGGGTAAAGGGAGCAAGGATGCGGATTTCGTTACGTTAGGTAGCGGCATCCGTCTGGCAGAGGCCTTTGCCCGCAAGGTAGGGGCTACTAAAGTGGCCACCTATGAGAACTTTGGCACCGCCCTTGTGGTGGTGGATGATTTCCACATGGAGTTTGTGGGGGCCCGCAAGGAAAGCTATCGCAAAGACTCCAGGAAGCCCATTGTAGAGAATGGCACCCTGGAGGATGACCAGCTCCGGCGGGATTTCACCATCAATGCCCTTAGTCTTAGCTTGCAGACCGATGACTGGGGGGCCTTACATGACCCTTTCCAGGGACTTGCAGACTTGAAGGAAGGTATCTTGCGGACCCCTCAGAATCCGGGCATTACTTTTAGCGATGACCCCCTGCGCATGATGCGCGCCATCCGCTTTGCTACCCAGCTGCAGTTCTTTATTGCCGAGGATGCCTACAAGGCTATTTGCCAGTATAATGACCGTATCCATATCATCTCCAAAGAAAGGATTACCGACGAGCTAAACAAGGTACTGCTGGCAGAGGCCCCCTCTGCAGGGCTCAAACTGCTTTCCAAAACGGGTCTTTTGCCGCATATCCTGCCAGAACTGGAAGCCATGCACGGGATAGAGGAGCAGGGAGGACTGCGTCATAAAGATAACTTCTACCATACCCTGCAAGTGGTAGACAACCTCGCCAGGCTCAATAAGGATGACCTGTGGTTACGCTGGAGCGCACTGCTGCACGACATCGCCAAGCCCCTGACCAAGAAGTTTGAACCCGGCAACGGCTGGACCTTTCACGGGCATGAGGACAAAGGCGCGCGCATGGTACCCGGTATCTTTCGCAGGCTCAAGCTGCCCCAGAACGAGCATATGCGGTTTGTCCAGAAGATGGTACGGCTGCACCAGCGGCCCATTGCCCTGGTGAATGAGCAGGTAACGGACGCCGCCCTGCGCCGGTTGGTGGTGGATGCAGAGCCTGACCTGGAAAAGCTCATGACCCTGTGCCGTGCAGATATTACCACCCGCAATGATGATCGCAAGAAACGCTACCTGGCCAATTTTGACAAGGTGGAACGCCGGGTAATGGAGGTACTGGAACGCGACCGGCTGCGCAACTGGCAACCGGTAGTCTCCGGAGAGCTGCTGATCGAGCGTTACCAGCTAACCCCGGGTCCTGCGATCGGTATCCTCAAGAACGCGGTGCGGGAGGCGATCCTGGAAGGTGAGATCCCCAATGAACTGGACGCCGCCTGGGCTTGGCTGGATACCCGCCTGCCTGTGCTCCTCAAAGACCAGGAGCGGCCAGCCAGCCACTAGTGGGAAAGGGCGCCTGCCTTAATCTTCCAGAGGATTGGCCAGCCACAGATACTGTAGCAGGGCCATCGTCACCAGCAAGCCCAGGGCAGTCCACAGCAATGGGGTATGCAGGGCTACCGGCTCCTGCAAGTAAGTATCTGTAGCGTCACTTGCCCGCAGGCTTTCCAGGCTTTGGGCCAGTTGAAACAAGGCTTCCGGGGCGGCGGCAGAGACGCAAACGCCCCCACCCGCCAGCGCCAGTGATTCCAGGTAGGCGTGGTCGCTCCTGGCCTTGGCGGCATCCGGCCATTCGGCTCCTAAACCGGGATTGCTCAGGCTCAGGACATAGGTGCGTATCCGGCGCTTGCGGGCATAGCGCGCCGTAGCGACAGGGTCCAGGTTGCCGGCATTATTCCCGCCATCGGTCACCAGCAGCAATACCTTATCTCCAGTAGCGGCAGACTCTTCCATTCGGTTGATCCCCCACCCCAACCCGTCGCCCAGCGAAGTAGCATCTGCAGGCAGGATCCCCACCTGCAGGTATTGGATGCGCTCCTTGACATACGCATGGTCGTGGGTCAATGGCACATAGGAGAGTGCGCCGGCGCCAAAGATACCCAGCCCCACCTGGTCATGCGGCCGCAGGTCTATCAGCTGTGTAACCGCCGTTTTGGCCACTTCCAGCCGTGTGGGGCGCATATCTTCTGCCTTCATGCTTTCAGATACATCCAGCATCAGCAGTAGTTGCAGACCGCCGGGTTTCCGTTCTTTCCGCGCTTCCCAGCGCACCGGCTGGGCCATGGCTATAGTGAGCAGGGCCAGCGCAACCACTGTACACAATGGCTGGAGCACTTGTAACACCCTGCGCCCGGCACGCTCTCCACTCCCGGACTGCGGTTGGTAGGTCAGCAGGATGCGGACACGCTGGCGGCGGTAGTAGCCCAGGTACCAGAACAGCCAGATGGGCAGCGCCAGCAATAGCCATAGCAGATGCGGTTGCAGAAAGCTCATAGGCGCTGCGCCTCCTTTCGTATGGCGTAGATCTCCTGCAGGCAAGCCCTGAGCTGCTCATGCTGTTGTAACAACTGGCTAGCCGGAACCTGTTCCCCGGCATATACCACCCGGGTTTCAGCGGCCAGTAGTAACATGAGCGCACCCGCCTGCTGCAAACCAGGCCGCATGCCGGGTATCCATGCCAGGAGCTCCTGGTTGGTCATCGTATCCAGCGGAGCAGCATCTGCCAGGGGCTTCAGGGCCTGCTTCCACAGGTGATTGGCGGCCAGTAGATAGGTGCGGGGATCTGTGGAAAGCTGCGCCTCCAGCCCTGCAAGCTGTTGTAATAGCCGCAGCTCTTCCTTGCGTAGCCGGCGAACTGCCCGGTAACGCCGGATGCGTTTACCAAACAGCAAAGCGATACACAAGGATATGATAGCTAATCCGGTGATTATCAATAAGATAATCAGCCATATATCTGATACCGGTTCCCGAGGTTCGGCCATTTTACTCAGGTCTTTCTGGTAATCCAGCTGCGCGGCCTGTTCGGGCTGCACCCGCCGGGTAAGCCGCAGTACCAGGGTATCTGTGCGCGCTTGCTGCTGCCCTCGGGCGCCCAGCCAGTTGTAACCCAGCGACAAAGGTTGCAGGGGCTCCACCGACCACGTGCGCAGTTGCAACACCAGGCTGTCTTGTCCATTACGGCTCTGGCGCCGCTGGCTTACCAACTCAAAAGGCTGTAACAGGCTGTCGGCAAGTTGAAACACCGGTTTGCTGTGGAGATAGGTACTGAGCACGATAACGGTAAAGGGCCTGCCCACCTGTAGGGTATCCGTGGCTGCCTTCAGCACACAACGCGGCGGCTGATTGCCCCAGGCGGCGCCCTGGCATGCCGCCAGGCAGCCCGCAAAGACTATGTACCGCAACCAGCTCATCTTTGGGTGGCAAAAAAGGATTCCAGCCGGGCTGAATAGTCCTGGGTAATGTCCAGTGCCAGGTACCGGATACCCAGTCCGTGGCAGAACTGCTGCAGCCTGTGGTGCAGGTCTTTGAAGTGGTGCGAAGGCTGCATACCCCCCTGCCTCCAACGGGAACGGAAGGCCCATCCATAGCCATCCTGTTCGATATCCGCCACCGGCACCATACCGGGTACCTGCAAGGATGCTTCCTGGGGATGGTAGAGCCGTATAAACGCCAGCTCATGGTGCTGCAACAGCCTGCGCACCTTCTCTTCATAGCCGCTGGTGTCCAGGAAATCCGAGATGACCACCACCAGCGACCGGCTGCGGTGCACCGCAGACAGCAGATCCAGCGCAGGAGCCAGTGCCGTACCTTTATGTGCAGGCACATGGTTCACTAGATTCCGAAGTAAATGAACCATGTGTTTCTTGCCCTTTGCAGGTGCGATAAACACCTCAGGCTCAAGGGTATACCCTATCAATCCTATACGATGTTGCTCACGCATGGAAGTGAACGCCAATACAGCCGCCAGCTCATAGGCTATGTATTGTTTGAGCTGCCTGCCTTCGCCATACCACCCGCTGGCGCTCAGGTCCACCAGCAGCATCAGGCTCAGTTCTCTCAACTGGCGGAACTCCTTGACATAGGTCTCCTGCATACGGGCGCTCACATTCCAGTCTATGGTACGCACATCGTCCCCCGGCTGGTACAGGCGCACCTGCTCAAACTCCATGCCAGCACCCCGCTGCGCGCTCATAAACTCCCCTGCCAGGCGGTGCTCCACCGCCAGCCGGGTAGTCAGGCGCATACTCTGCACCTTGCGCAGCAGTTCCTGCAGGTCCATGCCGCCAAATTACGACCTCTTGCCTGTACGACCATCCCCAGCGGGTGAGCAGTTGCCCACAGGGGTTTTGCTGCCTACCCGCACATTTGTTGTGAAGCAACGGATATTTGCACAACTTACGTCTTACTCTGCCTACACAATTTTACCTCCGGTCATGCCATTAGCCGAGATACTTCACAAGCTGGACCAGTTAAAGGATGAAACGCCAAGGTTAACTCCCGGGCAACTGGTCAAACTACATCACAAACTGCGGCTGGAGATGAATTATAACTCCAACCGTATGGAGGGGAATACCCTGACCAGGGAAGAGACCCTCTCCGTTATGCGGCAGAACCTGGAAATATATCACAAGCCGCTGAAGGATGTGCTTGAAATGAACGGGCATGATAAAGTGATGCAACGTATACTTGATGCTACCGAAGGCCAGTTGCGTATCACCGAAAAGTTCATCAAAGAGTTGCATACAGGTATTATGAGCGAACCTGATGATCCTGAAAAAGCTGCCCAGATAGGCAAATGGAAAACAAGAGAAAACTACTTATTGAACTACAAAGGTGAGCGAGTAGACTTTACGGCACCCAAAGACACACCCCAAGCAGTCAATGAGCTTATCAACTGGCTGGATAGCCAATTATACCAGCCAATGGCAAAAGGCAAAACATTTGGTCAGCATCCTGTGCAAACGGCAGCAGAGTTCCATTTGAGGTTTGTGAATATACATCCGTTCTATGATGGCAATGGCCGGGTAGCACGCCTGCTTACAGGGGTACTGCTCATGGCAGCAGGATATCCCCTACCCCTCATTGCTCTTGATCATAGGGATGCTTATCTTCGATTACTGGCTCATGCGCAAGCCTATGAGCAAGATCCTATCCCGTTTTACGCATTTATAGCAGAAAGAGTACTGTACACCCAACAACTGATTGCCCGTGCCGCCCGCAATGAAAGCCTTGAAGAACCCGATGACCTGGACAAGGAAATTGCTATGCTTGACAGGCAGTTGGAAGCGAAAGAGGGTTTAAAGACGACGAGGGAAGCTGCTGACTACAATGGAATTGTATTACCAGGTATCAGAACACTTGCAAAAGAATGCTTAAAAGTGGCTCAAAAATTTGAGCGGTTTTTTATGAAGACAGATTACCAGTTTCTTATATCTGATAAACACAAAGAATATCCTCTAAACGATTTTATATCTAATATAGATACAGCTGGATTTAATCATCTCAACTGGCCAAATGCGCATAACATATACATTCAGATAAGGCTGGAAGGATTTGCCAAGAACAAGGAAAAACCTCATAGTATCTGGCAAGTTCTTGAAATTTCTCTCAATCAATTCAATTATGCAGTGAGATATGAGCTTAATTCACCTGAACCTCCATTTACCCGAAGACAACAGGAAATTACCCTGGCCTACCACGAAACCATAACCGATATCCAGGCGCAGGAAATTGCCCGCCAGCTGGGGAAACACCTTTTGCAGGAGGTCAAAGCCCTGGCAGCCCTGGACACCCCTCCCGCACAATAGTCCTACCTTCTCCCCCGCTTCATAAGTTAAATATTCGGCCGCCCGGTGATTACTCCGGTCGGGATTTCTCCCTAGAGTGTCAAATACCCAATTTTCTTGCTTTTTACGGCGCTATGCAGGGCATAGCGGCCCCCTCCGTACCTTTGTAGTATGAAAACGAAGACTCCCCGGGAATCCTATACCGAGATCACCGAGATGGTGCTGCCCAACGATACCAACCCGCTGGGTAACCTTATGGGGGGCCAGCTGCTGCACCTCATGGACATTGCGGCCGCCATTGCCGCCGGGCGCCATAGCAACCGCGTGTGTGTGACCGCCTCTGTAGACTTTGTGGACTTCAAAGGCCCTATCAAACTGGGCGAAGTGGTGATCATCTCCGCTTCGGTCACCCGCGCGTTCACCACCAGCATGGAGGTGAAGCTGTGGGTATTTGCCGAAAATACCCTAACCGGCGTGCGCAGGGAATGCAACTCGGCCTATTACACCTTTGTGGCGGTGGACCAGGGCGGGCAGCCTATCCCGGTCAATAAACTGAAACCCGAAACACCAGAGGAGCAGGAGCTCTATGAAGGGGCGCTCCGCCGCCGCGAGCTGCGCCTGATCCTGGCCGGCCGCCGCAGCCCGGAGGAGGTTAATACGCTGAAGGATCTGCTGCAACAGCGCGTAGAACAGTCCTGACAACATCCCCAAGTACTTTTGGGCGTAACTTGCGCCCATGATTCTGCTCTCGGCCGAAAACCTGACCAAGCATTACGGCGATAAGGTCCTGTTCCAGGACATACGACTGGGGCTGGCCCAGGGAGACAAGGTGGCCCTTGTGGCACGCAACGGCACCGGCAAAAGCACCTTGCTGAGCGTACTGGCAGGCACAGAAGCCGCGGACAGCGGCAAGGTAGTCTGGCGCAACGGCATCCGCATGGGGATATTATTGCAGCAACCGGATATCATCCCCCACCTCAGCGCGCTGGAGAATATCCTGATGGCCGACGACCCCATACAGCAGGCCATTCGCCAGTATGAGCTGCACACAGACCCCGGGAACCCGGCGCCCGACCCGGAGGCATTGCAGGAAGCGCTGGCCCACATGGATGCCCTGCAAGCCTGGGACTTTGAGGCCCGCGTCAAACAGGTGCTGTACGGACTGGGCTTGCAGCACCACCTGCAACAGGCCGCAGGCACCCTCAGCGGCGGGCAGCAGAAACGCCTGGCACTGGCCCGCCTTCTGCTCTCTGAACCAGATATGCTGCTCCTGGACGAACCCACCAACCACCTCGATCTGGATATGACCGAATGGCTGGAGGAATGGTTGCAGCGAAGCCAGGCCACGCTGCTGCTCGTTACCCACGACCGCTGGTTCCTAGATGGCGTCTGTAACCGCATTTATGAGCTGGAGGGCGGGCAATTGCATACCTATGAAGGCAACTATGGGTATTACCTGGAGAAAAAAGCCGAACGCGAAGCCGCAGAAGCCACCCGGCAGGATAAGCTGCGTTCTTACCTGCGCAAGGAACTGGAATGGATGCGCCGCCAACCCAAGGCGCGTACCACCAAGAGCAAAGCGCGCCAGGATACTTTCCATGAACTGAGTGAAGAGACGGGCACCCGCAAGCCCGAGCCCGAACTGTTATTCCAGATCAAAACCACTCCCTATGGCTCCAAAGTAGCCGAGCTTAAGCAGTTGCGCAAGGCTTACGGAGACCGCACCCTGCTCGCCAAGTTCAGCTATGTCTTCAAGCGGGGCGAACGTGTGGGGCTCCTGGGTCCCAATGGAGCCGGCAAAAGCACCTTTCTCAAGTTGCTGCTGGGACTGGAAGCGCCCGATAGCGGCAAGGTAGAACTGGGCGAAACCATTATTCCCGGTTATTACCGGCAGGACGGCCTCCAGGCAAAGCCTGGCCAGCGGGTATTGCAGGTGGTGAAGGACATTGCAGAGAACCTGCCATTGACGAATGGCAGCAGCCTGCCCGCAGCGCAGTTTCTCAACCGTTTCGGCTTTGGTTACGGTATGCACCAGACAGAGGTGGAGAAGCTGAGCGGAGGGGAACGCCGGCGCCTGCACCTGCTTACCGTGCTGATTCGCAACCCCAATCTGCTCATTCTGGATGAGCCTACCAATGACCTGGACCTGCCTACCCTTAACCTACTGGAAGAGTTTCTCCTGCACTACACAGGTACGCTCATCATCGTGTCTCACGACCGCTATTTCCTGGATCGCCTGGTAGATCATCTGCTGGTATTTGACGGGAAAGGAGAAGTGCAGGATTTCCCAGGTAATTACCAGCAGTGGCGGACTCATCTGCAGGCAGAAGCCGGGAAAGCTAAAGCCCAACCACAGGAATCCCCGCAGAGATCCGCTGCCGAGGACAAGAAGCCCTTGCGGCAAAATCCCACAGCCAAGCTTAGCAACAAGGAGCAACGCGAACTGCAGGACCTGGATGCGCGCATCCCTGCCATGGAAACAGAACTGGCAGAACTGGCCCGCCAGTTACAGGAAGCCACCCTGGACTATACAGAACTGGCGGCCGTGGGTGCCAGGCACCAGCAGTTGCAGGAGGAGCTGGATGACGTGATGCTGCGATGGATGGAGCTGACTGAACGCAGCTAAATACCTTGGGGCTATTTCTCTACCTTGGAGAATATCTGCTCCAGTACGCTTTTGTACTGGGTGTATTTATACAGATTCTCATTCTTGAGGATGGAACCCAGCAGCAGGTTATTGACCTGTTCCTTGCCGGCGCCTTCTTTTGTCAGGCAGAGAAGATGAGAAAGCAATAGTTCATAGTATTTGTCCAGGTAATAGCTCTTATAGCTCTGTCTGCCTTTTCCTTCCTCAACTACCATCTCAAAGTCAGGGAAATACAGGTCTGTGAACCTGAAGTAATCAGAACCGTTTACCTTAGGGTATTTCCTGATGTGCTCATAGGCGGTCCTGGTATTTGGCGGGTTCACCACATTCATGTAGCCCCAGATAACCCTGCCGCAGAAATCAAAACACCGCAGGAAGAAGATGCCCTGTTCGGTATCGTCCGCAAATCCATATTCCCGGAGCTTAAGGTCTGCTTTGGAGAGATCAAAGGGCTTGTTCTTATTGCCTACGCCTGTAAACAGCATGCTATAATAGCTGTCCACAAGTTCATAGACGGGGGTAGCTTCCACATCCAGGCTGTCAATAAGCGCATCATATGATTGGGCGCTTTCTTCGCGCATGCGCCAGTTGAGCCGCCGGATGATGTACAGGTTCTTCAGCACCTTGTCGGACGGGCGTACCAGGTAAGTCCTGGACAACAGTTTATTATGGGTGCTGATGGTCTCAAGGATAAAAGAGGTCTCAGCCGCCAGGCTTTGGGGAGCCGAACCGCTCAACCCTTTGAGTTCTCCTGCAGAAGGCGCATTGGCAAACATATAATCCTTGTATGCCTTTCCCAGGGCAACCAGGTGGGCATTGCGGGAAGCATCGCCACCCCATACCAGCGGGGCTTGCAGGACAAGCACCAGCATACAGAACATCCAGTGTTTCATACAAGCGAATATACTGGAAAGCGGTTAATGTTACCGGCATTTCCACGCTATCAGATAGCTCAGGATTTTAGTTTTCCCACCACGGGAAAACCCTCAAATACCCTGTCGGTATGAGGTGAGCGGTCCATATGCTCGGTCAGGTCGCAGCCTGCCCAGTGCTGGTAATGTTTGCCATTGGTCCAGAGCTTGCTCTGGCTGACGTCATAGATAATACCCTGGTAGCAAGTCCAGATCTCCGGGCGGTCCTGGCCATTGCGCAGGGCTAATTCAGCAGCAGTGTACTCTTGCATGAGCAAAATAACGGGACTTTGTGCGAATTTGGCAAAACCCGTAAGCCCATGCAAGGCTTGCCGCAAGTTATTAGCCCGGCCCGTTTCCGGGTATCCATATTTAGACCTAGTAGCTATTTCCTCAAAAATGCGGTTCTCTTCCCAGAGCGGTATGCCTATAGGCATAAATACTCATATAACTTCTCTGGTAAAAATGCGATTTACAGCATATAACTTTCCTGTTTCTGGTATTTTATCAATTCAGCAATAATCAGGATGTAATTCTTTCAGACGAATAGCAACTTTGTTCCCCCTGCATCCGCAAATAATAGTTCCAGGCTATGAAAACACCCTCCTCTCTGTCGTCGAATCCTTCCGCTGCATTTTCCTCCACCTTTACACTGAGAACCCGGCTCGCCCTGATCATGGCGCTTTCTGCCCTGGCATTGGCGGGCTTTGGATGGTGGAGCCTTTCCAGGCTGTCAGATACCGCCAACCGGCTGGCAACGCTGGCACAGCAGGGCCAGTCTGCCGCACAGCAAACCAGCCACCTCAAAGGACTGCTTGCAGAACGCCATGCCCAAATCGGCAAACTGCGACTGGCCTACACAGAAGGTACAGCCGATATGCAGCTGATGCTGGAAACCAAGTTGCAGGGGCTTAATGAGCTGCTGGGCAAGGAGATAGCCGCTTTATCTACCCGGGAAGGAATGGCACTGGGCAACGAAGCCAAAGATCAGTTCAACTACCAGGCCACACTGTATGTGTCTTATATGAAGCAGTTGCAGGACAGCCTGCGCACCGGCAATATGGCCTTTGCAGACCGCACCCTGTCCCACATGCTCACCCCTGCCTATATGAGCATGGACCAGCACCTCAATGCCGTGGCGGAACAACAGCAGGCGCGGCAGGAGGCTGCCATCCTGGCCATAGGCAATGAGTCTCAGACCTATCGCACCACGGGGATCATACTGCTGGTATTAGGTGGTTTGCTGTTGCTATGCTTTCCTGTAGTACTCTTCTGGGGAGTAGTGCGGCGCATGAGCGTCATACAGCCCATCCTGGAACGCTTGCAAAAGGGCGAACTCAGCGAAGAAGCGTTGCCCGAAGGGAATGACGAAGTGGGCAAGATAGCACGGGGCATCAATACCGTATCCCACAACCTGGCACAGGCTGCCAGCTTCGCACATGCTGTGGGGCAAAACCAGTTCGATGCTCCCTTTGAAGCCGCTGGGGAAAACGACCTGCTGGGCTCGGCGCTGGTGGATATGCGCGACCGCCTGCGGGACGTGGCCGAAGACGAAGCCCGCCGTAGCTGGGCCATTCGCGGAATGGCGCAGTTTGGCGAGATCCTGCGAGCGCACCAGGACCTGGACACCTTTGCAGACCAGATCATCAGCAACCTCACCCGGTATATAGACGCCGTACAGGGGGCGTTCTTCATCCTGCAGGACGAAGGGCAGGGCAAGCCCAGCCTCAAGCTGGCCGGTTGTTATGCCTATGACCGTAAGAAGTATGTAGACCGCACCTTTGCCCTGGGCGAAGGACTCGCCGGACAATCCGCACTGGAACGGGCCACCATTTGTATCACGGAGGTTCCCCAGAACTATGTATCCATTACCAGCGGCCTGGGGCAAGCCAACCCGCAAGCATTGCTGGTAGTCCCCCTCATCAGCAATGATACGCTCTTTGGCGTGCTGGAATTCGCCGCATTCAGGCACTTCCCTCCGCATGTGGTGGAGTTCGTGGAGAAGCTGGCAGAGAATATTGCCAGCACCCTCACACACGTGAAGAACAACGAACGCACCATGCTGCTGCTGGAAGAAACCCAGCGCATGACGGAGGCACTGAAGACCAACGAAGAGGAGCTGCGCCAGAACATGGAAGAGCTGCATGCCACGCACGAAGAAATGAAGCGTGTGCAGCTGGAAATGGCCGGCCAGGTCAACGCCCTGAACAATGCCGCGCTGGTCAGCGAAGCAGACATCAAGGGAGATATTATCTACTGCAACGATACCTTCTGCCTGGTGGCCAAGTATACCCGCGAGGAGCTCATGGGTAAGAATCACCGCCTCCTCAAAAGCGGCCACCAGCCGCAGGAACTCTTTGAGGACCTCTGGGCCACTGTATCCAAAGGCAAGGTGTGGCAGGGAGAAGTAAAGAACCGCGCCAAAGACGGCACCTACTACTGGGTGGCCGCCACCATTACCCCTGTACTGGGATCGGATGGCAAACCCACCAAGTACATAGGCGTACGCTTTGACATTACGCTCCAGAAGCAGCAGGATGCCCAGATCTCACACCAGCTGGAAGAAGCCCAGGCACAAGAGGAAGAGCTGCGCCAGAACTCGGAAGAAATGGCTGCCCAGCAGGAAGAAATGGCCCGCATCCAGCTGGAACTCAAAGGACAAGTAGATGCGCTCAACAATGCCGCGCTGGTCAGCGAAGCAGACATCAAAGGGGATATCATCTACTGCAACGATACCTTCTGCCTGGTGGCCAGGTATACCCGCGAGGAATTGCTGGGACACAATCACCGCCTCCTCAAGAGCGGCCACCAGCCACAGGAGCTCTTTGAAGACCTATGGGCCACCGTATCCCGCGGCAAGGTATGGCGGGGCGAGGTAAAGAACCGCGCCAAGGACGGCTCCTACTACTGGGTGGCCGCCACTATCACTCCCGTGCTGGGTACAGACGGCCGGCCGGTAAAATACATCGGGGTGCGGTTTGATATTACCGATCAGAAAGCCCAGGAGGAACATATTCGCCAGGTACTGGAAGAAAGCCAGGCACAAGAGGAAGAACTGCGCCAGAATGCCGAAGAAATGGCCGCACAGCAGGAGGAGATGGCCCGCGTGCAGCTTGAACTGAAAGGACAGGTGGACGCCCTCAATGCGGCAGCGCTGGTGAGCGAGGTAGACCTCAAAGGGGATATCATCTATTGCAACGATACCTTCTGCCTGGTGGCCAAGTATACCCGCGAGGAGCTCATGGGCAATAACCACCGTATGCTCAAAAGCGGCCACCAGCCACAGGAACTGTTCGAAGATCTCTGGGCCACCGTATCCGGCGGTAAGGTATGGCGGGGCGAGGTGAAGAACCGTGCCAAGGACGGCTCCTACTACTGGGTAGCGGCTACCATCAGTCCCGTGATGGGAGCAGACGGCCGTCCGGCGAAGTACATCGGAGTGCGCTTTGATATTACCGGGCAAAAAGCACAGGAAGATCAGGTGCGGAAGGTACTGGAAGAAACCCAGGCGCAGGAAGAAGAGCTACGCCAGAATGCCGAAGAAATGGCTGCGCAGCAGGAAGAGATGGCCCGCCTGCAGGCAGAGCTGCAAGGCCAGCTCAAAGCCATCAACCGCAGCACCGCTGTAGTGGAATTTGACATCCGGGGCAATATCATCCAGGCCAATGATATCTTCCTTAACCTGATGAGTTACAGCCTCCAGGAGGTGCAGGGTCGTCATCACCGCATGTTTGTAGACAGCGGCATGGCGGTTTCCGACACCTACAAGCGGTTTTGGGAAGACCTGCAAAACGGGCAGTTCATCAGCGGAGAGTTCCGCCGCATAGCCAAGGATGGCAGTTCCCGCTGGATACAGGGCAGCTATAACCCCGTGTTCAACAATGATGGCGTGCTCTATAAGATCGTGAAATTTGCCACCGATGTGACGGAAAGCAAACTGCGCGACCTGGCGGTAGAAGAAGAACTGGCCCGTGTGCGCCAGTCTGAAAGCCAGTTGCGCCAACAACTGGCCATCCTGCAACACCAGGCGCTTATAGAAATTACGGAAAACGGCGAGATAGGTGCCATTAGTCCGGGTTTGCTGGCAGTAGCCGGGTATGAATCAGCAGAGCTGAACGGTAAGCAGATAGAAATGCTCACGGGCAACGTAGATACTACGGGTAAAGACCTGTACCACAAGCTGGCCAGCCAGCAAAGCCAGCAGCAGAACTTCACCATCATCACCAAATCCGGTGAAAAGATGCTGCTGCACGGGTACTTCAGCCGGATGCACAATAACGGGCATGAGAAGGTCATAGGCATGCTGAACCTGCAGACTCAATAGCCCGCGGCCATGAAACCGACACCCCGGGGATACTCCCCCACTCTGCTGGTACTCAGTGCGCTCACACTGGTCACATTATCCATAGGAGTAAGCGAGATCTTATACCCGCGCCAGCTGCTCCGCATAGACTGGCCCGCAAACCTGCAGGCCTACGGTCCTTACCTGTGGCTTACAGCTTCTGTACTGCTGCTGATAGGAGGCGCCTGGCAAATGAACCGGCAGCATCGCAAACTGGCCCGGGCACGCAAAGACCTGGGCAAACAGGCTGCCGGACTGGAAGATGCGGTAGCATTGCTCACCACGGCAGACTACGGTGCCGTCAGGGTCCTGCTGGCTCAGCGCTCAGATACCACCAGCCGGCGGCTGTATCTACTGGCAGAACAGCTACAACAGGAAGTTTTGCAGGCAGAGGCCCACAGGTGGCACCAGGCCACTTTTGTCAGTCTCACAGATGTGGTGCGCAGGCACCGGCAAGTGCAGCCGCTGGCACAAGACCTGCTAAGCCAAACGGTGCGCCAGATGAAGCTGGCACAGGGGGTGATCTTCCTCAGGCCCAGCCTGACGGACCCCCGCCTGGAGCCTGTGGCCACCTTTGCAATGGGACAGGAGGCAGACCTGGCCGGGCACCTTAACCAGACCAATAGCTTTCTGAGCCAGATTGCCCGGGACGGTAAGGCCATTTACCTGGAAGACCTGCCGCAGGGCTTTGCCGCCATCCGCAGCGGCCTGGGAGAAGCCATCCCCGCTTCACTGCTGCTATGCCCCATCCGCTTTGAGGGTACCCTTATCGGTGTATGGGAAGTGGCGGGGTTTCAGCCCATTCCGCATTCTCACCGGGAACTGCTGGAGGAAGTGGCGGATAAAAGCGCTTCCACTCTCTACAACCTGCTGCAAACAGACCACACAGCCCAGTTACTGGCAGAAAGCCAGACGCTGACGGAAGAGCTGCAACACCGGACACAGGCCATACAAGAGGCTGAGCAGCGGCTGCGCCAGATGAACGAGCGCCTGGAAGAAAATGTAAAAGCACGCACTGCAGAGCTGGAGCATGCCATGGAAGAACTGCAGACCACCCAGCTGCGGATGATCCAGAGCGAGAAGCTGGCTTCTATGGGGCAGCTGGTGGCTGGTGTGGCCCATGAGATCAATACCCCGCTGGGCGCCATCAAAGCATCGGTAGTGAATATGGCAGACTCCCTGCCCCAGGCGCTGCAAAGCCTGCCTATACTGATGGCGGCACTGGATGAAGAAGCCCGGAAGTTATTCGTGGAACTGATCATCCGCAATGCCGACAATAACGAATCCCTCTCCACCCGCGACGAGCGGCGCATCCGCAAAGAAATGACCCAGCAACTGGATGCGCTGGGCATTGCAGAGCCGGATGAAATGGCCCGTGCCCTGTTCAATGCAGGCGTGCGCGGGCAGGTGGCGGATCTGCTGCCTGTTATCCAGCACCCCAGGGCCGAGGAGATCCTGCGCACAGCCTATCATTTCTCCCAGCTGCGCACCAATATGAACGTCATAGGGCATGCCGTGGACAAGACCCGCAAAACGGTGTATGCTCTTAAACGCTACAGCCACTTCCAGCAGGAGGAAGAGGACCAGGCCGACTGGCTGGACATCACGGACTCGCTGGATGTAGTACTCACCATGTACCACAACCAGCTGAAGCATGGTGTGGAAGTGACCACAGACATCAGGCCCCTACCCAGGATACTGGGCTATAGCGACGAGCTGGGACAGGTGTGGACCAATATCATCCACAATGCCGCACAGGCCATGCAATACAATGGCAAGATGCACATCAGTACCCGTGAGGAAAGCGGCTACGCCGTAGTCTCCATTGCAGACAATGGGCCGGGCATTCCGGCCGAAGTATTGCCCCGTATTTTTGAGCCTTTCTTCACCACCAAGCGCCAGGGCGAGGGTACCGGCCTGGGCCTGGATATCTGTAAAAAGATAGTAGAAAAGCACAAGGGTGAGATCTCTGTAGATACCGGTGCGGAAGGCACCACCTTCCGGATCCGCATTCCTGTCGAACAAGATAATACGGTTAATTCTAAACAAACAGAACTAAAAGAAGTTGTTCCGGTCTAGCCTATATTCCTCAAAATCTTACTGAAATGGCACGTCAACTTGTAATCCTTTGCGTGGACGATGAGAAGATCGTTACCGACGCCCTGATCAGCCAGCTGCGGGCTACCTATGGCACCACTTTCCTGTACGAAGCCGCCAGCGACGTAGAGGAGGCGTATGAGATACTGGAAGACATTACGGCTGGGGGCAATACCCTTTGCCTTATCATTAGTGACTGGCTGATGCCGCGGATCAAGGGCGATGCTTTTTTGCGGGATATGCACCAGCAAGATCCCGGCGTGCCGCTGATTATGCTGAGCGGGCAGGCAGATGACCAGGCCGTCAGTGAACTGATCCATATTATCCCGGAGTTTGAGTTTGTGCGCAAACCCTGGGAAAAGCATGAACTGATGTCAGTAGTGGACCAGATGATACAGCGCATGACGGCAGACCAGCCGACAGCCTGACGGGCGCGGCGCTTACTTCTTCAGTGCACCCAGTTCTTTACCCACTTCGGCAAAAGCAGCTATGGCCTTGTCCAGGTGATGAGGCTCATGTGCCGCAGAGAGTTGCACCCGGATACGGGCTTCTCCTTTGGGTACTACGGGATAATAGAACCCGATCACATAAATACCACGCCTGAGCAGTCCCTCAGCCATCTTCTGGCTCAGGGGAGCGTCATACAGCATCACGGGAATAATCGGGTGCTCTCCGGGCTTCAGATCCAGCCCGGCGGCTTCCATGCCAGCGCGGAAGTACGCCGCATTATGCTCCAGCTTATCGCGCAGTGCGGTGCTCTCGGAGAGGAGCCTCAGCACCTCTATGCTGGCCCCTACAATGCTGGGCGCCAGGCTATTGGAGAACAAATAGGGACGGCTGCGCTGGCGCAGCATCTCCACGATCTCTTTGCGCCCGCTGGTAAATCCGCCCATAGCGCCGCCCAGCGCCTTGCCCAACGTGCCGGTAATGATATCTACCCGGCCGGTTACGCCGCAATGCTCCACCACCCCGCGGCCTGTTTTGCCCATAAAGCCCATACTGTGGCATTCGTCCACCATCACCAGCGCCTTATACTTGTCTGCCAGGTCACATATCTTGTCCAACTGGGCAATGGTGCCATCCATGGAAAACACCGCATCCGTAACGATGACACGGTTTTCGGCATCCTGGCTTTCCTGCAGGCACTTTTCCAGCTCGGCCAGGTCATTATGCGCGTAGCGATAACGACGGGCTTTGCACAGGCGCACACCGTCTATAATAGAGGCATGGTTAAGGGCGTCCGAGATAATCGCATCTTTTTCACCGAATAAAGGTTCAAATACACCTCCATTAGCATCAAAACAAGCTGCATACAAGATCGTATCTTCAGTGCCCAGGAAGCGTGAGAGATCCTCTTCCAGCTGTTTGTGGATATCCTGTGTGCCACAAATAAAACGCACAGAGCTCATCCCGTAGCCGTGGGTATCGACAGCTCGTTTGGCAGCTTCCGTGACCCGCGGGTGCGAAGAGAGGCCCAGGTAATTGTTGGCACAGAAGTTCAGCACCTGGCTGCCGTCTGACAGGGTAATTTCCACGGCCTGCGGGCTGGTGATCACCCGCTCGCGCTTAAACAGACCGGCGGCGTCTATATCTGCCAGTTCACGGGCAAGCCTGGGTTTCAGAGTATCATACATGGGTAAAGTAGTCTGGGTATGGATAGGAGAATGATTGGGTCACAAAGATAAAAAAGCCGCTGCCTTTGGCAAGTGCAGCCCCCACCTGCGACCAGTTTTTCAGGCTCCAGGGCAAAGAAAAACCCAGCACAAGGCTGGGTTTACATACGTTAGGTAATTGCAAATTAAGCAGTAGCTGCGGTTTCTTTCACAGGCGCTTTTTTGCTGGCGGCGGCTGTGTTGAGCACAGACTTCACCACACTTTCAAAAGCTTCGGGGTTGTTCATGGCCAGGTCTGCCAATACCTTGCGGTTGAGCTGGATACCTGCAACGGCCAGTTTATGAATGAACTGGCTGTAGCTGAGGCCATAGGGGCGCACACCGGCATTGATACGCTGGATCCACAGACTGCGGAAATCGCGTTTCTTTACTTTGCGGCCGATATAGGCATACTCCAGGCTCTTTTCTACCTGGTTCTTGGCTACGGTCCAGACATTCTTCTTGCGGCCAAAATAGCCTTTGGCCAGCTTGAGTATCTTCTTTTTGCGCTTCTTGGAAGCTACGTGGTTTACGGAACGCATGACGAATTAGGCGTTAACGGTTTTGGCTTCAGTAGAGGGGGCTACGCGCTGCTTGCGGTAGCGGGGGGTAGGCAGGTTCAGCAGGTTCACTACATGCACTACGTCCACATCGGCCATGATCATGGTGCCGGTGAGCGAGCGCTTGAGCTTGGTGCTCCGCTTGCGCAGGTTGTGACGCTTATAGGCGTGCTTGCATTTTACTTTGCCGGAAGAAGTAATGCTAAAGCGCTTCTTGGCTCCGGAGTGGTTTTTTACCTTAGGCATGAGTTCTGTCTAAAAAAGCGGATTGCAAAAGTACGATATTATTTTGATTTGGGTGCAAGAAAAAGAAACATTCTTTTGCCTTCCAGTTTGGGGGCAGACTCTACCTTGCTGAAGGGCTCCAGCACTTCTGCAAACTCCAGCAGCAGTTTCTCTCCCCTATCCTTGTGCACGATCGAGCGGCCGTGGAAGGTAACATAGGCTTTGATCTTGTTGCCTTCTTTCAGGAACTTCTCGGCGTGGCGTGCCTTGAAGTTGAAGTCGTGCTCATCCGTGTTGGGCCCAAATCGTATCTCTTTGACCTCTACCTGGTGCTGCCTGGCTTTGTTTTCCTTCTCCTTTTTCTTCACCTCATACTTGTACTTAGAGTACTCGATGAGCTTGCAGATAGGCATATTGTTGGCGTTAGAGATCTCTACCAGATCCACTCCCAGCTCCTGCGCATATTCCAAGGCGCGCGCCAGGGGTATCAGGCCATTATGCATTTCATTTTCACTGCCCACTATACGCACTTCCGCGGCCATGATGCGCTCGTTGATACGGTGCTCTGGTTCACGGATGCGCATGGGGCGCTTCGGGGGTGGTTTTCTCATGCAGTAAACTGGGGTTCTGGGGTGGGCTTCTGGCTTTGAGTAATGGCGTTTTTGAGCATCTCTACAGTTTCCGACAAAGATACATTACCCTTGTCTCCTTCGGTATGCACACGCAAAGAAACCGACTGATTTTGTGCTTCCTTTTCGCCAATTATTAACATCCACGGTACTTTATGCACTTCGGCATCGCGGATTTTGCGGGAAATCTTTTCGTTGCGATAGTCTTTGTCTGCGCGGATGCCTGCTTTCTTAAGCGTAGCATAGATCTCATCGCCATAGGCATTGAATTTGTCGCTGATGGGCAGGATCACCACCTGGCGGGGCGCCAGCCACAGCGGGAGGTTGCCGGCGGTATGCTCCAGCAATATGCCGAAGAAGCGCTCGAAGCTGCCAAGCAGCGCGCGGTGGATCATCACCGGTTGAATAGTGTCATTATCTGCGCCCACATATTCCAGCCCAAAACGTTTGGGCATATTGAAGTCCAGCTGTATGGTGCCCAGCTGCCAGCGGCGGCGCAGGCTATCCCGCACCACAAAATCTATCTTGGGGCCATAGAAAGCGCCGTCGCCTTCATTGATGGTGAAGGGCACCTGCCGCCTTTCCAGTGTGGCTTTGAGATAGCTCTCGGCCTTGTCCCACTGCTCCAGGGTACCCACGTATTTGTCCTCCGGCCGGGTGGAGAGGAAAATGTCTACATCGTGGAAACCAAAGAGGGCATAGATCTCCAGGATAAAGTCTATGAGCTTGGTCACCTCGGCTTCTATCTGCTCAAAGGTGCAGAAGATATGGGCGTCGTCCTGGGTAAATGCCCGCACGCGGAAGAGTCCTGTGAGCACCCCGCTCAGCTCATGGCGGTGTACCAGGCCAAACTCAAACAGGCGCAGGGGGAGGTCCTTGTAGCTGCGGGGACTGTTCTTATAAACGATGGTAGCACCGGGGCAGTTCATAGGTTTCACGGCATAGTTCTCTTCGTCTATGTGGGTGAAATACATATTCTCCCCGTAGTTATGCCAGTGGCCGCTGCGGTGCCAGAGCTCCTCGTTGAGGATGAGGGGAGTTTTGATCTCCTCATAGCCGCTGTCAAAGAGGCGGTGGCGCAGGTAGGTTTGCAACTCGTTGAGCACCACCATGCCGTTGTGGTGCCAGAAAGGGAAGCCCGGTCCTTCTTCATGGAAGGAAAACATATCCAGCTCCTTGCCCAGGCGGCGGTGGTCGCGTTTCTTGGCTTCTTCCAGCAGGTGTAGATGGTCCTCCAGTTCTTTCTGGCTGGGAAACGAAATGGCATAGATGCGGGTGAGCTGCTTGTTGGCGCTGTTGCCCCGCCAATAGGCCCCGGCAGTGTGCAGCAGTTTCACGGCCTTGATCACCTTGGAGTTATCTATATGGCCGCCTTTGCAAAGGTCTGTAAAGTTGCCGCTGTCGCAGAAAGTAATGGTGCCGTCTTGCAGCTCATTGATCAGCTCCACCTTGTAGGTGGCGCCACGCGCCTGGTAATAGGCCAGCGCATCGGCTTTGCTCACGGCACGCATGCGGAAGGTCTCGCCACTACGGGCCAGTTCCATGAACCTGGCCTCTATCTGCGGAAAGTCTTCTTCGGAGAACTTATGGTCTCCGAAGTCGATGTCGTAATAAAAACCCTCTTCTATGGGCGGGCCAAATCCCAGCTGTATGCCGGGATAGAGCGATTCCAGGGCCTCTGCCAGGATATGGGCAGAACTGTGCCAGAAGGCTTCCTTGCCTTCGGCATCTTTCCAGGTATGCAGGCGCAGCTGGGCGTCTGTGGTCAGGGGTGTCTGCAGCTCTGTGCGCTTGCCGTTAACAGTGGCTACCAGCGCATTGCGGGCCAGGCCCTGGCTGATGCTCTCCGCTACCTGGAGCGGTGTAGTACCCTGGGGGTAGTGACGCACACTACCGTCGGGCAGGGAAATTTGGATTTGTGCAGACATTATTAGGTTGCCAAAAAGACAATGAAAGCGCAAATATACTAAGCCTGCATGAGCTTCAGGATATCTTCTGCATCAAATGGCGGTAAAAGGCGCAAGTGTGCCTGTGCACATTCGTCTGCTCCCAGGATCAGCGTGCGCAGGCCCAGTTTACGGGCAGGGATGATATCCCGGCAGCGGTCTCCTATCATCCAGCTTTGCAAAGGATCGATCTGTTCCAGAGCGACCGCCCGCTCAAATAACAGGGAACCGGGCTTGCGGCACAGGCAGTTGCTGGTACTGGGGTGATGCGGGCAATAGAGTATGCGGTGCCAGGCGATGCCCTGCGCCGCAAAATCTGCCTGCATCTGCATATGGAGCTGTTCCACCTCTGTGCGGCCATATAAACCTTTGCCAATGCCCCCCTGGTTAGTGACCAGTACCAGCTTATAGCCCAGGCGGGTAGCTGCCTGGGTGAGGGGAAAAATGAACGGGGTGTATTGAAAGTCTGCTTTGCGCCAGGTATAGCCGGGGTTGTCTTCATTAACCACCCCGTCCCTGTCCAGGAACAGGGCCTTGTGCAGCCGGGCTGCCATCTACTGCTTCAGCAGTTTATGCTCGAGGGCATAGCGCACCAGCCCGGCAGTATTTTTGACACCTATCTTCTGCATCAGGTTGCGGCGGTGGCTGTGCACGGTCCGCTGGGAGATAAAGAGCCTTTCGGCAATCTCCAGGTTGGTCAGCTCATCTGCAATGAGCGTCAGGATCTCAATCTCGCGTTTGGTCAGCGGCACTTCTGCCATGGCCACGGTGTCCTTGTGCCCATTGACTTTAGGCGAGCCATTTCCATTCATCATGCGCCGCAGGGCCGCTGTAGTCACTTCATTGGAGAAGTAGGTTTCTCCTGTGGCCACACGCTTGAGTGCCGCCATGATATCCTGTTTGCTGGAGTTCTTGAGCAGATAGCCCTTGGCGCCCGCCTGCAGCATGGCGGCTATGTATTCATCGTCATCAAACATGGTAAGTCCCACGATGCCCGCCGGGAGATTGCGCCCGGTGATTTCCCGGGTAGCCTCTATGCCATTCATATCCGGCATTTTAATGTCCATCAGAATTACATCCGGCTTAAGGGATTCTGCCATGGTTACTGCATCCCGGCCGTTATTGGCTTCTCCTACAATCTCAAAATCCTGTTCGCCCGCCAACATGGTCTTAATGCCATTGAGGATGATATTATGGTCGTCTACCAGGAGTATGCGTACTGCTTTCATGGGAATTTCATTTAGAGAAAATGAAGAGTAAATTGATATGTTTTCATTAGTGAAGTTACGTAAAGATAAAGATTAGTTTCACTCCTATTTCCATGCCCAAAGTGATATTTTCGGGGTTTTTATAAATATACTATGATTTCTTAAATCCCTCTAATCCTTAGCACTACGTATTTCTGCCAAAATCTGCGGGTCCATGCTATGTGCCCCTTCAAAACTGAGTGCTTCATAGCTATAACCCGCTTCCCGGAGAGCATTTGCATGTTGTTGCCAGGTTGCGGCAGGGAAATAAGGATCCCGGGTACCGCACACCAGCCTTAACCTGGGATGAGGCGGCGGCAGGGGACACTCGCTCCAGGGTACTGTGCCTGCCCATATGACCAGCTGCCGGGGCATATGACTACCCAGGGCCACCCAGCGCCAGGCAGTGGCTGCCCCCTGTGAAAAGCCCAGCACCTGCAAAGGAATGCGTGTGCCCGGATCATGGGTTGTGTACAGGTGAGTGACCAGTGCATCCAGGTAACGGACATAATCCTGCACATCGGTCAGGCGGTCTTCCCGGGTCATCCAGCTGGCGCCCACACGGGTATGCTGTTCGTCCAGGTAAAAACGGGAAAGCCCCTCGGGCACTACTACCAGGGTATGCTCATCTGCCAGCGGAACCAGTTTGCGCACCCAGTACCGGGGAAGCATACCATAACCGTGCAACGCCAGCCAGATGGTTTGCACGCCCGCCTCACCTCCCAGTGTATAGTAGCGGGCCGTCTTCAGCGTCTCAAAGGAATGGGCCTGAGGGTTACTTTCGGCTGCGTTCACGTTTGCGAAGCTTTTGGGGGAGTTTATCGGGCGCAGTCTGAGCAGGAAGGGTCCTGGCCGGTGAGAAATTCACCTTGGCGGCGGATATATACAACCGGTCCGTATCCGGCGCCCAATCCTGGCCGGTGGCGCCGGGCAGGAGCGTGGTGGTAAACTCCCCCACCCCGGGCTGTATGCTATAGCTGACGGAAACCGTATCCCCGGGGGAAGTAGCGGGCCTGAAAGACACCGGCATGTCAAAACCTTCGGAAACCCCGCGCCAGCGGGCCAGCACTTGCACCCCCGCCGTCTGCGGGACAAGCGCATATTCCAGCACGGGGATGCCGGCATAATCCAGGTACTGGTGAAAGAACGCCTGCAACGGGCGGCCAAAATGCCGCTCGGCATGGGTAATGACGTCTGCACGGCTTACCTGGCGCATACCCAGGTCTTTGTACAAGGCAGGGAACCATGTCCACCACAGGCTGTCATTATCCACAACGGTGCGCAGGGTATGCAGCATCCAGGCGCCTTTATAGTACATGTCAGCACTTTTCCAGTCTTCAAAATTGACTCCCAACGGGCCTTGTATGGCATCCTGGTTGGCTATCAGCGGGCGCTGGGACAAAAGGTATTGCTGGGCGCGGGCATACCCGTGCAGGCATTCCATATAGATAGCTTCTGTGTAGGTAGTAAATGCTTCGTGTATCCACATATCGGCATGGTCTGCCACCGAGATGTGGTTGCCAAACCACTCATGCCCGCTTTCGTGCACTATGATATAATCAAATCCCCACTCATTGGGCCGGAAATGATTGCCATAGGCAATAGCACCCTGGTGCTCCATACCCCAGTAAGGGGTTTCTGCCAGGGCAAAGCCATCCTTGTAAAAGGGATAGGGCCCCAAGCGTTCTTCAAAGCACTGCAGCATGGGCTTCACCTGTTGGGAGAAATAGCTGCCTGCCCGCGCCTTGTTGTAGTCCAGCACATAATAATCCAGCTTCAGCGGCCCTTGTAACCCTTCATATTCTTCGGCTATATGCGCATAGTGGCCCACATACAAGGAAACATTGTAGAGATTAATGGGATAGCTGACCAGCCATTCATGAGTGCGGGTGCCATCGCGGTGGTTGAGCACGCTTTTGCGCCAGCCATTGGTTACCAGCTCCAGCGAAGCCGGCAGTTGCACCGCTATGCGCATGCCCTGGTCGGGTTCATCGCTCAGGTGATCCTTGCAGGGCCACCACATACTGGCGCCCAGCCCTTCGCAGGCCATCGTCAGCCAGGGACGGCCCTCCCGGTCCTTCTTCCAGACAAAGCCGCCATCCCAGGGCGGATTGGGCGCTTCGCGGGGTTTGCCCTGGTACCATACCGTCAGGCTTAAAGTGTCTCCCGCCTGCCATTGAGGCGAGGCCGCCACCCGCAGGCTATAGTCCAGCCGGTGCAGCGGCAGTGCCCGGCCGCGGCAGGTCACGCTGTCCACCTGCAATTCCGGGAAGGCATCCAGTTGGAGAGAATCCGCCGCCTGCAGCCAGCGCAGTGTGATGCGGTTATGCCCCCGGATGCGCCGGGCATCCATATCTATCCGCAGGTTCAGGTCATAGTGCAGCACATCAAAACAGCTGCGCCAGGGGTTGAGACTACCCCGCAGGCTGTCCGTGCGGGAGAACGGCCCCCTTTCCAGCATCACTTCTCCCCCGCCCTGCTGGGCAGTGAGTGCACCGGCCCACAGGCAGAAGATACAGAACAGGTATTTAGATTTTGCTGACAACACCCAGGGATTGATTAAGTTGCTGAATATACTGCAGAATGGGCTCTCTGCCCAGTCCGCTCTCGGCAGAAGTGATAAAACGGGGCGGCAGTTCATCCCAGGTCTCGTGCAGTTTTTTGTCCCAGGCAGCTTGCGTACGAATTAATCCGGACTGTGTGCATTTATCTGCCTTAGTAAAGACCATGCAGAAAGGCAGCTGGCTGGTGGCCAGGTGCTGAATAAACGCCAGGTCTATCTCCATGGGATCATGCCTGCTGTCCAGCAGCAGGAAGATGGTGACCAGGGTGCTCCGCCGGAGGAGATAGTCATCGATCATGCGCTCAAACTGTTTGCGCTGCGTTTTGCTCACCTGCGCAAAGCCATAGCCCGGCAGGTCTACCAGGAACCAGTTCTTATTGATGAGGAAGTGGTTGATCAGCTGCGTTTTGCCCGGCCGTGCAGAGGTCTTTGCCAGTCCCTTGCGCTGGCACAGCATATTGATCAGCGAAGATTTACCCACATTGCTTCTGCCGATAAAGGCATACTCCGGGTGCAACGGGGGGGGCAGTTTATTAAATTCTGAACTGCTGATGATGAAGTCTGCGGAAGTGATTTCCATAATGATGGCACGAAAATAAGCAGCCTGCCGTTCTAACGCTGAGCGAACGCGGTATATTCGCACCCCATGGTACATCAGCACGACACCATTACCCCCTATGCCCAGGAAGGCAAGGCCAAGAAAGCCCAGGTGGCCGAGATGTTTGACAACATCAGCCATCGCTATGATTTTCTCAATCATTTCCTGAGCCTGGGGATAGATATCACCTGGCGGCGCAAGGCCATTCGCATGCTGCGCCCGCTGAAACCCAAAGTGGTGGTGGATATTGCCACCGGTACCGGAGATTTTGCCATTGAGGCCGCCAGGCTGAAGCCCGGGCGCATCATAGGACTGGATATCTCCGAGGGGATGCTGGCAGTGGGCAGGCAGAAGGTAGCGCGCCGAAAACTCTCCGGGCTCATTGAAATGGTGCAGGCAGACAGCGAGGCATTGCCCTACCCGGACAATTTTTGCCAGGCCGTCACCGTTGGTTTTGGTGTACGCAACTTCGAAGATCTTGACAAGGGCCTCCGTGAAATACACCGTATCCTCAGCCCCGGGGGTGTCTGCATCATCCTGGAACCTGCCGTTCCCCGCCGGTTTCCCACCCGGCAGCTGGTATTGTTTTACTACAAAACCCTCCTGCCGCTTTTTGGCAGGCTTTTTTCCAAAGACCCCCGCGCCTACAGTTATTTGCCGGAAACCATCCAGGCTTTCCCGCACGGGCCGCAATTTTTAGATATTTGTCAAAAAACAGGCTTCTCACAATGTAAATGGAAGCCCCTCACCTTAGGGATATGCGCTTTATATTATCTGGAAAAATAATCCTGTTCGCCCTCCTGCTTATCCCCCAACTGGGAAAGGCTCAATGGAATAACAGCCTCTATGACCTCCGCAAGTGGAACCTGGGGTTTACCATGGGCATCAATGCCGCCTATGTGCGCTTTGTACAAGGGATGAGCGCCCCGGACCCCGTTAAAAAGAATGTGGCCAAACAAGTGACGGCCACTCCCAGCTACGGCATTAACCTGGGGCTTATCTGCAATGTGCGCCTGCAAAAGTACCTGGACCTGCGTTTTATCCCGGCAGTGTCCCTGCAGCAGCGTAGTTTCACCTACCTGGTGGGTGACAGCAGCTTTACCCGGAGACTGGAGGCCAGTTATATGGAGATACCCCTCTATCTGCGCTTCAAGAGCCAGTTCTATCATAACCACCGTGTGTATGTGATGACCGGCCTCAAGTATAGCAACAACCTGATGAGCGAACGCCGGCTGAAGGATGACCCAGACCTGGTCAAGATCGATAACCATGATTTCAGCTGGGAATTTGCCGCAGGCGTGAACATCTATGGCGACCGTGTGCTGCTTTCACCCGAGATACGCTACTCACTGGGTATGCGCAACATCTATACCCCGGACTTTACGGACTACTCCAGCGCCATCAAAATGATCACCACACACAGTATTCTCATCTGCCTCAATTTTGAGTAGCAGGCAGATGAACTACCACTTGACCAGCCTCATCACAACCGGCTGGTTATCAACGGTTAACCTGCACACATAACAACCCACAGGCCAGCCCTGGACATCGAGGGTCAGACTGCCTTCACTGCCCACTGTCCAGGCGCCTACCTGCTGCCCGGCGGCATTCATTACCACCAGCAAAGCCCCGGCAGGCGCCTCCAGCACGGTGTGTGTATGGGCAGGATTGGGGTATAACCTGTGAGCTATCGCAGGGGCTTCCACGCGGAGGATGCTGCTGGCAGAAACCAGTTCCTGCCCATTGTCCAGTATATAACGCAGGCGGTAATGCAGCACCCCGGTTGGTTCAAGGTCCTGGTCATGCACTTCAAAATGCGGGGCCTTACCGGGATCTTTCAGGGCTATGGCCACAAAATGAACGCCGTCCGCACTCCGCTCCAGGATATGCAGGGCACTTGCGGGGTGGTCTTCTGCAGACCAGCTGACCAAGGGTGTGTTGCCCTGCATGCGCAGTTGCAGGATATCCTGTGTTCTTACGCAGGTAAAAGAGCAGCAAAGGATCAGGCAAAAAAACAGGCGTAGCATAATTAATTGCTACGCCTGCAAGAGACATTTGTTACAATATATCCATCAAAAAAGGATATTTGTTGATAAACAAGAGGATATCATTTGGTCAGGATCGTAAACTCTACCCGCCGGTTAAACTGGCGGCCTTCGGCAGTGGTATTGTCCCCCACCGGTTTGGTGGCAGCATATCCTTTGGCTACCAGCCTGTCTACGGAAACACCTTTGCTGACCAGGTAATCCTGTACGGACTTGGCGCGGTTTTGAGACAAGGGTTGGTTGATGGCCGGGGTGCCGGTATTGTCCGTATGGCCGGAGATCTCAATCTTCACGGTGGGGTTTTGTTTGAGGATATCCACCAGACGGTTCAGCTCGGCAAAAGACTCATTGCGCAGGTCAAACTTGGCGGTTTCAAAGAAGATATTGTTCAGGCGGATAGTTTGCCCCACTTCGATAGGCACCAGGTACAGGTCTCGGGTGATCTCCGAGTACAGTTCCAGGGCCTTCACTTCCAGGTTTTCATTGATGGCAATGAAACCGTCGGCTTCTGCACGGAAGCCGTAGAGGTGCCCAGCCGGCAGCACAATGCGGTAATCGCCGGCCGGCAGTGCGGAAGAAGCGATACCGGCATCTTTACCATCCTCCAGGTATTCATAGCGAATGCTGGCGGCCATGGGTTCTTTTGTCTTGGCATTCAGCACCTTACCCCTGATCAGCACCACGGGGTTAGGTTTGAGGGGAGCGGGCAACTTGGCACGGAAGATGTCTTCCAGCCGGTCCGTTACGGAGCGCACAAAGTATACATAGTCGCCTTTGGCCGGAATAGTGCAGTAGGCATCAAAACCGGGACTGTTGAAGTTGGGACCCAGGTTGACGGGCTGCGACCAGTTGATCCAGGTATCGTCCAGGCGCCGGGTCATGTACATATCATTGTTGCCATAGCCCAGGAAGCCCGCCGTGCTGTAATACATGGTGACGCCGTCTGCGGCCAGGAAGGGTGAGGTTTCGCTGGCAGAGGTATTGATGACATTACCCATATGCAGGGGAACTGTCCAGGTGCCGTCGTTTTCCAGGAAGCTTACGTACAGGTCCTTGCTCCCCAGGTTAGCGGGGTCATCGCGGTCTACGGTTTGGATAAGCACCTTGCCATTGGGGCCCAGGCAGCTTTCGCCATAGTTGCTTTTATTCTGGTAATTCTTAATCTCCAGGTTGGTAGGAAAAGCCCAGCCATCCCCTTCTCTCACGGTAGTGGATACGCCGCGCTCGCCGGTAGTTCCTTTGATGTACCGGTTATTCAGCAACAGGGTATTGCCATCCGGCAGTACGCCCAGTATGGCATTGTGTCCTTCATTATTGACAGGCGCCGGCAGGATCTCTGCAACACCCCAGGTGCCATCCGCCTGCAGTTTACTCATCCAGGCAGACTGGTTCTTCTGTGCGCCGGGATTATCCGGGTGGCCCGCACGGGTAAAATACAAGGTAGTACCGTCCGTACTGATGACCGGAAGCAACTCGGAATATTGGGTATTCACCTTGTCTCCCAGGCTTTCGGGCGCTTCGGTGACCAGTACCGGGTTGTCTCCCAGGTGGATCCCTATGGTAATGGGTTTTTCGCTATCAGACAAGCCTATAGCATCTATGTGGTTCCACTCCGGCACCGCTTTGGTATCTATCACCACTTTCACCTTGGCTACCCGGTAGGCCGTTTGCGGAAAAGCCACCACCAGCGCCTTGTCGCAATCCGTTTCGATAGGCCCCGGGGTGGTCTTGTATACAGAATAGGCATTATCCGATTCATCATACAGGATCACTTCCTTGACGGTCCCCCTGGGAGAAGTATTTTCATTGACCACTACCTGGCGTGCCGGAGCAGGATTCCGGAATCCTACGGTGATAAACTCCTCGCCCTCATCCGGGTTGGCAGGCGACCACGCATATATACTGCCTTTAGAGCAAGGCATCACACGGGGAGGGCCCAGCACCTGCCGCGCCCGGTAAGCTGTGGTATCCTTTTTGTCTTCATATTGAGTAGAATAGGCTACTACTCTGTCTGCCCAGCGAACATCCTGCGCACGAATCACGCCCTGGTTTATCATAAGAAAGGCCATAAAGCCTAGAAACAGCTTTTTCATGATGAGTTCTTTTGCTACAAAGTAACCCACCCCCCAAACCCCAGAACATTGGACAAATGCCGTATGTTTACCCGCATTGCAGGCTATCCACAGGGTAAGATCGCCCTTAGTGGTCAATACAAGGAAAACTGGGCAGCACTCCCTGTATAAATAGCCCGTAGATTACAGGCATACTCTTATGCGCTTTATTCCCAGACCCAAACGTCTCACCCAATGGCTCCTCAAAGGGAGCCTGGCCATCGTATGGGCCCTGGTATGGCTGTTTATAGGGATGCTTTCGCTGGCCTTTGTCTTCAAGGAAGACATCAAGCAGGCCGTGCTCACCCGGCTGGGGAAGGACCTGAACGGGAAACTGGTGGTGCAACAGGTAGACTTGGACGTATGGCAGCACTGGCCGCAGCTGACCGTCAGGCTCCGAGGGGCCACGCTCTACCACACCGCACAGGATGCAGAGCATTTTGGCATACAAGACGGGCGCATGGCGCATATTGAAGATCTGAGCCTATCGCTGAGCATGCAGGATGTGCTCAACGGTCATTACCGCCTCCGGCACATTGGTCTCCAAAAACCCACACTACACCTTGTGTGCGATGCCAAAGGCAAATGGAACTACGAAGCGCTGCTGGGCAAACTGCTGGCCCCGCAACCCACAGACAGCAGTGCGCGAACAGATGTGGCCCTGCACCTGGACAAACTGCGCATTGTACAAGCCCGGGTACTGTATCACAACCTGCGCACGCAACACCACTACCAGCTGGATTCCCTGGATCTGAACCTGGCAGGGTCATTCGTCACCAGGGAGCTGGATCTCAGGTTATCTGCCGCGGCGCATGTAAGCCGCATGCAACTGGGTAAGGTCTCCCTGCTGCCCGGCAAACACATAGGGCTCAGTTGCAGGTTGCAGGCAGATACCCGTGCGGGGCGCATTGCCATCCGCAACGGAGTGGTGCGCCTGGACAAACTGCAGCTAAGCGCCAGCGGCACATACGTCACTGCCCCCATTCCTGCCATAGATGTGCAGGCCGGCACAGATGCAGAGCTGGCAGATATCCTGTATATGCTGCCCCACCTGGGTGTGCAGGCCGCGCATCCCGTGTCCGCCCGGGGCAAATGCCGCATCCAGGCCCGCTATCATGGCCCCATCATGCCACAGCAGATGCCGCTGCTGGACGCCAGCCTGCACCTTCAGAACGGTACGCTTGCCCACACCGGCATCCGGCAGGCCGCCCTGCAGCAACTGCACGTGCGTCTGCGGCTGCATATGAACCCCAATAACGGCAGCCGCTCGTTCATCTCGCTGGATACCCTGCGCGGCATGTGGGGAGGGTCCCTGCCCCTGGCAGCCAGCTGCCAGCTGACAGATATCCATGCGCCACGCATACGCGCCACGCTGGAAACAGAAGCGCCCCTTTCTCAACTCGCCGTATTAGCACCCGCACTGGCTCAAATGGACAAGCTGGAAGGCAGCGCACGGCTGCAATTAACCGTGCAGGGGCTGCTACCGGATGAAGCGGCAAAAGCCACCCGCCTGCTGCATATACAGGGTCGCATGACCTTGCAGGAAGCCGGGTGGCAACCCGTAGGGCTGGCGGTGCCGCTGAAGCACCTGACCGGCGAGATATTGTTCGATGAACGGGGAATTCACCTGCCGCAACTGCTGGGCAACCTGGGCGATACTCCGTGGCGATTGAGCGGCCGATCTGCCAACCTGTGGGCCTGGCTGCTGGGAGAGCAGCCTCTCCTGGAAATGCAGGCCAGGCTGCAGGTACCCCACCTGGATGTAGACCAGCTTATGAGCCTGGAATCACCCGGCGCCACTCCCCAACCCGCCGGAACCGCAGCGGCATCCTTTGCCTGGGAACAGCTACCCCCCATCCGCTGGGAACTGGCGCTGGAGGTAGACAAACTGCACTTTGGGCAAATGCAGGCACAGCACCTGCGCGCGCATGCCAAACTGGAGCCTCCTGTGCTCAAACTCACTCACCTGGCACTGCAGGCGTTTGGCGGGCAGCTTACCGGAGATATGACGCTGGTCAAACAGCACTGCGAAAGCAATCTCAGGTTATATGGCGTATCCATGGGCCAGTTCTTCAAGGCATTCCCTCAACTGGCAGAATATACCGTCATCGGCCCATACCTGGATGGAAAACTGAGTGCGGAAGTCTCCGGGCGGGCAGCGCTGGACGGCCAGCTGAGATTCATACCCGCCAGCGTGGTGGCAGACGGCCGCGTGCAGGTGCAGGATGCCAGCCTTACGGATTTCCCCCTGATAGAGGAAATGAGCGGTGTGCTCAGGCTCAAGCGGTTCCGTAACATCACCTTTCGTGATGCCAGTACGCGCTTTGGCATACGCAACGAGCACTTCTGGCTGGATACCACCACCGTATTTGCCAATGACATGCACATGAAGATATACGGCGGACACAGCCTGAGCGGCCAGCTGAACTATCACCTCATGATACAGGCCAAAGGGGTTCTTGGAAATCAGAACAAACCGAACAATCAGAATAAAAAGAACTCTGATATCGACGAATGGATCACAGAAACCGAAACACAGGCAGAGGATGCCGGCAGTCATTTCTTCCTGGCCATTACCGGCACCACGGAAGCCCCGCGCTTTAAGCTGGATACACAGGCTATGCGGCAGAAGATGCGGCAGGACATCCGCAAAGAAGGGCAGGAATGGAAACAGGCCTGGCAGGGAGAAAAGCTTCCCAGTCTGCCTTCGCTGGGCCGCAAACGCAAGGCGGCAACTCCCGCTCCCGGTAAAGCCGGAGACTGGATAGAGGAGGTGCGCAAGTAACCGCCTATTGTGTATGTTTGGGGCTATGAAAACGCTGATACTATCTTGCTTCCTCCTGCTCATGACCGGCAACCTGTCGCAGGCACAAACCAACCTCTATGCTATCTCTACGGAGCAGGAGTATGAGAACGTGCAGGTAACGCCCCTGCATACGGACACCCTGGTATCCAGTTTTGTCATTTGGGTGAAAAAAGATGTGGCGCCCCACCTGCATACCGGGCATACGGAGCATATTGTGGTGTTAGAGGGCCTGGCAGAGGTATTGCTGGGAAACGAAACCCTGCTGGTAGGTCCGGGAGACCTGGTAGTGGTACCCAAAGGCACCCGTCATGCCGTGAAGGTGCTCTCCCCCATCCCGCTCAAGGTGCTTTCCATACAGGCCCCCAAATACCGGGATGGCGTCCACCGCACGCCTCAGGAAGCCCCGGCCGATATCTACACCTACTAGAAGCCTTCTGCCGCCTGACGGGCAGCTTCCCAACCTATGATCGCCTGCTTGCGGGCGCTTCCCCAGAAATACTCCCCGGTCTCTCCCGTAGCGCGGATCACCCTATGACAGGGAATGAGCCAGGCAACGGGATTGCGGCCTATGGCGGTGCCCACAGCCCTGGACGCACCGGGATACCCGGCCTCTTCTGCCAGTTGGCTATAGGTAGTCAGCCTACCCTCAGGGATATGGAGCAACGCCTGCCATACCTTCAGCTGAAAGGGCGTGCCCCTCAGGTGTAATTTGAGCTGCGGGCGGTTGCGCCAGTCTTGTGTGAAGATGGACAGAGCTGCTTCCTGCAGGGCGTCCGAGGCCCTGGTGAAACGGGCCTGCGGAAAACGGGCTGTCAACTGTACTATAGCAGCTTCTTCGTCCTCATCTATAAAGGAAAGATGGCAGATCCCTTGAGTGGTGGAGGCCACCAGGACATCGCCGAAAGGACTATCGGCCAAGCTAAACTGAATGTGCAAATCCTGGCCCCCGTGCTTGTATTCCCCGGGAGTCATGCCTTCTATCTTCACAAACAGGTCATGCAAGCGCCCTGTACCGGACAGTCCTGCGTCCTGAGCTACGCTGAACAGGCTGGCCTCCGGTTGCTGCAGCAGTTGTTTGGCATAGTCTACCCGGAGGTACTGCAAAAACTGTTTGGGGCTCACACCGGCCCAGTCCTGGAACAGCTTCTGAAAATGGAACGGGCTCAGATGCACATGGCCGGCCACAACATCCAGGTCCGGGTTTTGCCTGAAATGCCGGTGTATGTAGGCAATAGCCGCCGCAATGCGCTCATAATTCAATGCTGCCTGTGTTTTCATAACCCCATGTTTTCAGGCAAAACTAGGGGGAAGGCCCGGCAAAGCCAACCCGTTTCTTGCGAAGATTTTTCCCCGACCGGGCGGTATCTCTTCCCGGAAGCACAACCAACCAGCCCTAACTGGCCTGCCTCAGGCGGTTCGTCACCTGGTTATACTTTTCCTCTGCATAAGCGCGGGTTACCAGGAAGGTGGAGGTATCTGTGCCGGGCATTTCATACATGACATCCGTCATAATATGCTCCATGATAGAACGCAGTCCACGGGCGCCCAGGTCGAGCTCCACGGCCTTTTCCACCACAAAATCCAGCGCGCCGGGCTCAAAAGTGAGCGTCACCCCTTCCAGTTGCATCAGGCGCTGGTATTGTTTGACGATGGCGTTCTTGGGCTCGGACAGAATGGCACGGAGCGTGGCAGCATCCAGCGGGTTCATCCAGGTGATGACAGGCAGGCGGCCGATCAACTCGGGAATGAGGCCAAACCGCTTGAGGTCAATCGGTTGCACCTGGGAAATGAGCTGTTCCCGGCTCAGCGGGTCCTGGGCGGCGCTACCGGTGACGAACCCCACCCGCTGCACATTCATCCGCTTGCTGATGATCTTTTCTATCCCCTCAAATGCCCCCCCGCAAATGAAGAGAATATTGCGGGTATTGATCTTCACATAGTTCTGATCCGGGTGCTTGCGGCCGCCTTTGGGTGGGATATTGGCCTCCGTACCCTCCAGGATCTTGAGCAGCGCCTGCTGCACGCCCTCTCCGCTGACATCCCGGGTGATCGACGGATTATCGCTTTTGCGGGTGATCTTGTCAATCTCGTCAATGTATACGATGCCGCGCTCTGCTGCCACGGCATCATAGTCAGCGGCCTGCAGGAGGCGCACCAGGATATTCTCCACATCTTCTCCTACATACCCGGCTTCGGTAAACACGGTGGCATCTGCAATGCAGAAAGGCACATTGAGCAAACGGGCAATGGTGCGGGCGACCAGCGTCTTGCCGGTGCCGGTGGGACCCATGAGTAAGACATTGCTTTTCTCCAGCTCCACATCATCCTTCCCGGCTTTGCTCAACCCGTGGAGACGCTTGTAATGGTTATAGACGGCTACGCTAAGCACCTTCTTGGCCTCATTCTGGCCAATGATATACTCATCCAGATGCTTGTGGATGTCTTTTGGACGGAGTTGCTCAAAGGAAATGTCCCCCAAAGAGGCGTTCTCCTCTTTCAGTTCCTGTTTGACCAGTTGCCAGGCATTGTCTATGCAGTAATTGCAGATATAGGCATCGCCCATACCAGCAATCAGCATAGCCACCTCTTCATTGCCCCTGCCGCAGAACGAGCAGTAGGCAGTTTTTTCATTCCCTTTTTTGGCCAAAACTTACTTCTTCTTATTGGAGGAATTATCCAGCACTTCGTCTATCAGGCCGTATTCTTTGGCGTCCCGGGCGATCATCCAGTAATCGCGGTCAGAGTCTGCCCATATCTTCTCATAGGTCTGGCCGGAAGCCTCAGCCAGGATCTTATACAGTTCTTCTTTGATCTTGCGGCCCTGTTCCAGCGCTATCTCCATATCTGAGATCTGGCCCTGTGCCCCGCTCATAGGCTGGTGAATCATTACACGGCTGTGTGGCAATGCGGCACGCTTGCCTTTATGACCGGCAGCCAGCAATACGGCGCCCATACTGGCCGCCATGCCCACACAAATGGTGCCTACATCGGGTGTGATGTGGTGCATGACGTCATAGATCGCCAGGCCGGCGTATACGGAGCCCCCGGGAGAGTTGATGTAGAGGTACACGTCTTTTTTGGCGTCTGCACTCTGGAGGAACAACAGCTGTGCCACAATGATATTGGCCACATAATCGTCCACCCCTGTACCCAGGAAGATGATGCGGTCCATCATCAGGCGGCTGAACACGTCCATAGCCACCACGTTCAGGGAACGCTCTTCTATGATATTGGGGGTGAGGCCCCGGAGAGGGCTCATCTGATTACTGTAGTCATGCAGCGCATGGCTGCTCATACCCATGTGTTTGACGGCGTATTTCTCAAACTCTGTCATAGGGGTTTTGATGGGTTAACGTGAGCAACTAAGGCTGTTGAGACTGCAACATACAGAAAACCGCTGAGGGTACGCAAGGGTTCCCTTAGCTGAGTTTATCAAATTCCTGGGCAGATACGGTCTTCTCCGATTTCTTTACCTTGTTGTTCAGCAGGAAATCCCGGATGGCAATATCCTGCTGCTCACGGCTTTCCCGCTCGCGCATCTCCTCATTTTGCAGGAATTGCTCAGCTAGCTGCTCCAGGCGCTGTTCCTGCTCCTGGCGGGCGCTTTCATCCCCTTCTTCACTGGGAGGCAGGTAGGCACGGAACTTGGTTTTGATGCCCTCTGCCACAGCCGCCTGGTCTACCTTCAGCTCCGGGTGGGCTTCCAGCAGCGCATCATAGATGAAGCGCATGCGAAACTCTACCAGATAGTTGCTGAGGTTGCTGTCGATCTGCTTGCGCTCCTCATCGGTTTTGGCTTCTTCCAGCAGGAACTGGCGCAGGAAGCTAACGGGTAGCTGGAAAGGATGCGCATCCAGCAATCCCCGGATGAAGTCGGCCTCGTACTTGCGCTCTGCATAGCGGTCATAATTGGCCTGCAGGGCGGTCTTTACTTTTTCCACAAAGGCTTCGCGGGTGGATACCTGCTCCTCTTCTTTTTCGATGCGCAGCATCTTGTTCCACCATTCGGGGGTTTCTTCGGCGGCCTGCTGCTCCTCGATGTCTTCGAGTGCAAACCGCAGCGGGACGCTCTTCAAGCTTTCGTACGTTTCTTTGTCCAGGTCCAGCACGTTGCGCGCCATGTTCTCATCGTCGAAGATGTCTGTGAGGGTCACCTGCAACTTGTCATGCTGCTTCTTGCCTTCCAGCTGAGGCAGAATGCGGGGCTTCATGCGGGTATGGATGTACAGGTGAGAGTGGAATCCGCCGGGCTTCACCTTGCCGTCGGTATCCAGTTCTTCCAGGCAGGTGTGGATGATATAATGGTGGTTAGCCACATCCTTCACCTCTTCTGCGGGAGTTACCGCACCGCTTTTGTAGCGCAGATCGGTAATATAGTGCTCCACATCGGCATCCGTTACCGTTACGGTATAGCGCACAAGCTCGGGAAGGTCATGGATGGAAAGCGCTACCTGGGGCTGTATACCCATCTGGAACTCAAAGAAATACTCCTGGACTTCAAGGTCCTGGGTATCGTCCTCGGAGAAGTTGCTGCGCATGAGATAAGGGCGTCCCAGCACTTTAAGGGCATTCTCCTGGATATACTTCATCAGTTCCTCAGAAGCGCTGCGGCTGAGCTGGTCAAACAACAGGCTGCGGCCAAAACGCTTGCGCACCAGCCCCATAGGCACTGTGCCGGGGCGGAAACCGGGCAGCTGGATCTGTTTGCGATAGTTGCGCAGGCTGGCCTCAAACTGGCCGGCATAATCTTCAGGGGTCAGCGTCACGGTGAGGGTGCCAACCGGCTCCTGATCTTTAATTTCTGAAACGATATTCAAGGTATAAGGACGATAGAGAGTGAACGAAAGGCCGATAAATGCGGCAGGCAGGTGATGAACCTGCCTGGCCGGGGTTTTCATAAGTGCGGATGAAGGGACTCGAACCCCCACTCCTCACGGAACCAGATCCTAAATCTAGCGCGTCTACCAATTTCGCCACATCCGCAGGCTTTAGAATTGGGTTGCAAACTTATCAAAAAACTAAACCAAGATAAAAATAATGCCGTATTTTGAGGTAAGAAATTAAACTATGGCAGTACTCACGCCCACCCAGGAGGAGCAGGAACGCAAAACCATACTCAATGCTTACAAACGACTGGTAAAGGCCGCCATGCCCTTTACCACCAAAGAAGAGCGCAAAGAGGTGCGCAAGGCCTTTGAGTTCAGCATGGAGCTGCACAAGAATGTGCGCCGACGCAGCGGAGAACCCTATATCCTCCACCCCCTGGAGGTGGCGCGCATAGCGGTGGCAGAAGTGGGCCTGCTGGACAAGACCAGTATGATATGCGCCCTGCTGCATGATGTGGTGGAAGACACGGATGTGGAAGTAAAGCAGATCCGCCGGGAGTTCGGTCCCCAGGTGGCCAAGATCGTGGACGGCCTCACCAAGATCAGCCAGGTATTCGACCCCTCTACTACCCAGCAGGTAGAGAGCTACAAGAAGATGCTGCTCACCATGAGCGATGACATCCGCGTGGCCCTCATCAAGCTGGCAGACCGGCTGCACAATATGCGCACCCTGCGCCATATGAAGCGCGAGAAGCAGCTGAAGATAGCCTCGGAAACTACCTACCTCTATGCCCCCCTGGCCCACCGCCTGGGGCTGTACAATATCAAGCAGGAGCTGGAAGACCTGGCCCTGAAGTATACGGAGCCCGAGATCTACCAGCAGATAGAGAACCACCTGCAGGACAGCAAACGCCAGCGCAACCGCTATATCCAGAACTTCATCAAGCCTATCCAGCTACGCATGAAAGCACTGGATATTCCCTGCGACATCAAGGGAAGGGTCAAGAGCATTACCTCTATCTATAACAAGATGAAGGCCCAGCAAGTGGGTATAGAAGAGGTGTATGATATCTTCGCCATTCGCATTGTGGTGCAGAAAGAGTTTGAAAGCGGAGAGGCCGAGAAAGCGGATTGCTGGCGGGTCTATTCGGCAGTGACAAGCATGTACCGCGGGCACCCCGACCGCCTGCGAGACTGGATCTCCACCCCCAAAACTAACGGATACGAGAGCCTGCACACCACAGTGCTGGGTCCGGGCGGCCGCTGGATAGAAGTGCAGATCCGCAGCCAGCGCATGGACTATGCCGCCGAAAAAGGACTGGCCAGTCACTGGAAATACAAGGAGAAGGACCACGGCCAGGATGAACTGATGGAACAGTGGCTCGCCAGGGTGCGGGAGTTCCTGGAGGCCCGGCAAACCAGCGCCTTTGATTTTGTGAGCGATCTCAAGGCCAATGTAGTGGCCGAACAGATCTATGTCTTCACCCCCAAAGGCGACCTCAAGATATTGCCCGTGGGTTCCACTGCGCTGGATATGGCCTATGAGATCCATACCAAGATCGGTCACCATTGTATCGGAGCCAAGGTGAACCAGCGGGTGGTCCCGCTAAGCCACGTCTTGCAGAATGGAGACCACGTGGAAGTGATCACCAGCGCCAAACAAACCCCCAAGGAAGAATGGCTGGAGTATGTAAAGACCAGCAAGGCACGCCACAAGATCAAGGACACGCTCAAGGAGGCCCGCAGGGAGATCGTAGAACGCGGCAAGCGCATCTTTGACTGGAAGGTCAACCAGCTGGGCATCACGGAAGAGCACAATATCATCAAGGTATTGCTGGCAGAGTTCAGGATTGCCCACATCTATGATTTCTACTACCGCCTGGGCAGCCACAAGATCGATACCCAGCGGCTGCTGGACTTCATCCAGCAATACAAGTATAAGCTGGACGAAGCCGTGGCGCCCGGAGACAGCCCCCAAAAACCGCAGGACTTTGAGCAATACCTCTCTGCCAGCGGGGAGAAAGTAACGCTGCAGAATATCGTGGAAGTGGACAGCAGCGACTATACGGCCATTCAACTGGCCAGTTGCTGCAAGCCCCTGCCGGGAGATGAGATCACCGCTTTTGATGATCCTTTCCTCAAGGCCAGCGTGGTACACCGGGTAAGCTGCGAGGAAGCCATCAAGCTCATGACCAGCAACCAGGGGTACCAGCACACGGCGCGCTGGCAGGAACCGGGATCCGGCCGGATGCAGTTCCTGGCCGGCTGGAAGATCGTGGGCCAGGACCGCATGGGTATGCTTAATGACATCGTGCGGGCCATTACCCTTCGCCTGAGGTTCAATATCCGCAGCTTCACCATCAGCTCAGAGGACGGTATGTTCGAGGGAATGGTCATGCTCTATGTACACAACCTGGAAGAACTCAACCGCGGCAGCGCCGAGCTGAAAAAAGTAGCCGGCATCTTCAGCGTACAGCGCATCACCTAAACGGCAGCCAGTATCCTTTACCACTGCAACCGGTACAGGGCATCTCCCGATATGCGGTCCCTGGCCAGTAAAAGGGCATGCGGCTCCAGTGTAGTGGGCAATCCCCCACCCCTGGGTACGATCAGGTAGCCGAGCTGAAAGTGCCGCGCAAATCGGTACTGGATGTCCTCTTCGGATAACCGGAGCTCCCGGCTGCTCAGCTGCTGCGCATACCGCCAGAAAATATGCTGGCTCCGTTGCCGGGCATCCACGTCCCCGGCCAGCGGCAGCAACAACTGCGCATCCATCAGCACCGCGCCGGTATGATGCGGGATATACATCATATACACGCCGCCATACAGGGTATGAAAATCGTAGTGTAAATTATGAGACAACGCGGGCACCGCTGTGTAAGCAGGCAGCAAATACCCTCCCCTGCTTTCTGCAGACAGGGTTTGTGCTACACGGGCGAGATAACCTGCATCATAGGCCGGGCGGCGGTCTTTGGCCAGGCCATATCCCCACAGCCCGATATTCCAGGCCAATAATACCGCGGCAAATACCCTGGCCCACAAGGGTGTGCTTCGTGTGGTCAACGCCAGACCCGCGGCCAGCATCAGGAAGGTTTGTATACCCACCAGGCTGCCCATAGCCAGTAACTGGATGCCATCCTTGGGTGTAACGGGTGCTACGGCGGCCCAGCACAGGATACCCAATACCGCCAGCAGCAACAGGCTTCCCAGCACCGCCCGGAAGGATACCCCCGGTAACAGCCTGCCTGCGACGGATGGCCATATGCGCCATAACCACACGCCCCATACCGCATACAAGGCTGCCAGTTGCAACACGGTCTTACCCGTGATATTGACCTGCTGGCCCAGGTTCCACACATACCGGAGGGGTACCTCCCGGGCCATCCACTCCCCTGCCGGCACATGCCCCCGGAGGGTAACCGCCAGGTGCCAGCCGGATACTGCTATTGTGCACAGGGTCAATACCAGGATCTCATAGGCCGTGACCTTTCGCCGCCAGATAGCGATCAGAAGCAATATTCCCCAAAAGAGGACTGCGGCCACAGCAAAAGCAAACAGGCTGAGCAAACCCAGCGCGCACAAGTAGGCGATGGCAATGCCATACCGGCGGTACATGAGCCAGCAGGCCAGCCAGCCCCCCAGGAGGATATACAGTTTGAGGCTGTTGAGCACCCCGGGCGGAAAGACCACGGTCATGCCCTGCAGGATAGATGTCTGTGAAAGAAAGCCCAGGTCAAATAGGTAGGGTATATAGACCGGTGTGCAGAATAACAGCGCAACCGCCAGCGCCAGATGCCAGTAACGTGCTGCCTGCACGGCGAGTACGCCGGCCAGCCCCATAGCCGCCAGCATCAGCCACAAGGTGGTGGTATGCACCACCAGGGTCACCACACCGGGCAGACCGGTAACTTTGGCAAGCAACCCGGCCAGCCACAGTTCATTATAATGGTAGGGCTGCGCTCCGTAGGCATCCGGGTCCAGCAGGGCTTCTTTGGCATAAATGGTCTCATACCCGTTGGTATAGAGGTGTGCAATGATCTTGGCATAAAAATGCCAGTCCAGGGGCACCGGCTGCCAGGGGAAAGCACTGCCGGTATCCCCCGTAACCTGCAACAGGGTATAGGTCCCGAACAAGATCACCAGCAAGCTGAGCGGCAGTGCCTGCTCCAGTCCAAAGGCCCGCCAGCTGAAATCCCGCGTTTGCTGGGGAATGCGTGCACGGGCAGGTGTAAACCGGTGCAGGATAGCCACGATCCCGGCCAGTACCAGCAAAATGGGGAACTGGTAATTCAGCGGTCCGGCATACAGACAAGCAACGACCAGCACACAAGCCTGCATCCCTATCAGCAAAGCGGCCCAGGTGCCGCCAAATGAGTGGATATCGCAGAGAACCGGCAACCTGAATACCCGGCGGGTAACCACCGCCAGGACATGGCCCAGGAGCACCAGCGCCCAGAAAATGCCCAGCAGACCGGCAAGTGTGGTAACCCAAAGCATCCCGCAAGTTAGCGGGAAAGCACACTGTATAAAGCGCCTGTGGGTATTTGGCTATATTTGCGCCTGATTAAAAATAGCACCGTATCTACACTAAATCATGCACAAACTACTACTTCTGTTTGCATTTATGATAGTCAGCGGAGGACTATGGGCACAAACTGCTACCGGCTTCACCCCCAGTGTCTACCGCACGGCAGAGAACCCCTATTACTGGGGTAACCGCAAACCCGATGCCGGTTACTGGCAGCAAGATGTGCACTACAAAATAGAAGCCCGGCTGGATGACAGTGATGACCGCATAGACGGCGCCCTGGAAGTCACTTACTGGAATAACTCACCGGATACGCTCACCGAAGTATGGTTCCACCTCTACCAGAACGTGACTGAGGCTCACAGCCATGCCCAACAGTACCAGGTACAATTGAAGGAAAAAAGCATGCAATCACAAGTACCTGAAAAACAGGGAATTAGGATATATGAATTAAAGCAGGAAGAACAAACCTGTGAGACATTTGAGGATAATACGCTGCTGCGGGTAACCCTGCAAAAACCCATATTTCCCAATGGTTATACAGTCTTTCGTATGCGGTTCAGCAGTTGGGCGGGAAACAGCCGCTATACGGTCTTCCCCGTGAATGAAAAACAGCCCGATGGCAGTATCAAACAGGTAAAGCACTACAACATCGTACACTGGTATCCGCGCATTGCCGTATATGACCGCCAGTTTTCCTGGGCCGCCCAGCACCATATCGGCAAGGAATATTATGGCAATTTCGGTAGCTACGATGTGGCCCTCACCCTACCCGGTCACTATATACTGGATGGCACGGGTATTATGCTGAATGAGGCCGAAATGCTGCCGCCGGACCTCCGCAAGCGCCTGGATGTGGCCAACTTTAAGGATAAGCCACTGGGACAGGCGGCAGACCAGCTACTGCCACCCGACGGACAAACCAAAACCTGGAAGTTCCATGCCCTCAACGTCCATGACGTGGCCTACTCGGCAGATCCCACTTATCGCCTTATCGAAACGCAATGGAACGGTATCCGCTGCATAGGCATGGCACGGGAAGAGCACGCAGCTGGCTGGCAGGACGCCGCCGAATTCACAGAGCGGGTCATCCGCCTGTTCAGCAAGGACTTTGGCCTGTATGGCTACCCCAAGATGATCTGTGCAGATGCCAACAGCGGTATGGAATACCCCATGATCACGCTGGACGGCGGTACCAGTCCGGGCTACAAGGGGCTGTTTGTGCACGAGATAGGACACAACTGGTTCTACGGCATGGTGGGCAGCAACGAAACCTACCGCGCTTTCCTGGACGAGGGCTTCACCCAGTTCCTCACCTCCTGGGGTATGGTGGCACTGGAAGGCCGGGGGGCGGAGGACAGCTACCAGAAACGCTACTGGAACGCCTATTACATGTACCTGCTGTTCGCCCGCAAAGGGTATGACGGCACCCTCCACACCCACAGCAATGACTACCATGGCAACCAGTATGGCATGGTATACCTCAAGACCAGTACCATGCTGTATAACCTGCAATATGTGCTGGGGGACAGCCTGTTCCTGGGCGCCATGCAGCACTATTTCCACAAATGGAAGTTCTGCCACCCCTATCCCCAGGACTTCCGTGAGGCCATTACGGAATACGCCAAGACCGACCTCACCTGGTTCTTTGACCAATGGCTGGAGACGGACAAGCAGATCGACTACCGCATCTGCCGGGTAAAGCGCAGGGGCCAAGAAACCCGCATCACGTTCTACCGCAAGGGCGATATGCAGATGCCGCTGGATATAGACGTGGTTACCCGGCAGGGCGATACCCTGCGTTACCTGGTGCCCACTTCCTATTTCGACAAAAAAGAAACGGGGCGTACTACCCTGCCCATGTGGGTTACCTGGGCAGATTACAATCGCAAACACACGATAAGCCTGCAAACACCCGGCCCCGTCAAACGGGTAATCATAGACCCTAGCTACCGGCTGGCAGACCTGGACCTCACCAATAACAGCAGCGGCTGCCTGCTGAACCGCACCGACTTTACTTTCTGGCGCAAGGGCTTTGCCCCGCTGGAATGGCGCAAGTACCAGATGAACCTCTACCCCAACCTGTGGTGGAACGGCCAGGCAGGTGTCCAGGCAGGTGCCACCCTGCAAGGCGCTTACCTGCAGGAGCAGCGGGTATTTAACGCTACCGTGTGGTACAACAGCAGCCTGGGGCAACTGGAAAGACCGGATCTGAATGATCCCCTATGGCCACATGCGCAGAATGCTTTCCTGGGAGATGTGCACCCCTTAAGCTACCGGTTAGACTACAGTTCGTTCCTCAAGCCACTGGGCAAACTGGCCCACTGGCACCTGCGTTCGCAGTTCCAGGACGGACTGCTCTTACAACAAATAGGATTCACCAAGAGTCTTCCCCGGTACTTCTATAACCAGCAACCTGTATTCCAGCTGTACGGGCATTACCGCTATATGCTGCGCGACAACCGGCATGCCAACTACCTGCTATATCCCGGCCTGTGGACCACTAACCGTGCCAACGCCACCATCACCCTGGGTATCCGCCAGCAGTATAAGTTTGTGGGAGGCAAAGGTTCCAATCAGCTGGAGTTGCGCACCGCAGCGCCCGGGAATGACGGCTTTTGGGCCACTCTCCAGTGGACCGCCCGGCACAACTTCAGCCTGGGCAAGAAGCTGGACCTGCATACACGCCTGTTCGGGCAATACGGCGACGGGCAGCTGCCGCTCGAAAGTGCACTCTACCTGGCCGGCGCCAGCCCCGAACAATACTATGCCGAGGATCTCCTGCGCGCCCGCGGCTTTGTTCCGGATAGCTGGCTGGTGCAGGACCGGGGCGCTTCCGTGGCCCACTTCCAGCAAGGCGGCGGCCTCAACCTGCGCGGGTATGCCGGTTACCGCCCCATAGTAAGCGACAAAGGACAGCCTGCATGGGTAGGCAGTACGGGTGCCGCATTTAATGCAGAGCTCGATTTTGACAAGCTTATTCCATTGAAAATAAGGAAGTTAAGTAAGTTTATCTCCACAGACTGGTATGCGTTCTACGATGCCGGCATACTGGGCTACAGCATCCCCCAGAAAGGACTTGACGGCGTGGTAATGGATCGCCTGCGGCAGGATGCGGGCCTGGGCACAGCCTGGCATTTCCGCCACGGCAACCTGAGCCGACAGCGCAAAACCACCACGCTGCGACTGGATATCCCGCTCTTGCTCAGCAATCCGCCCGCCACCGATGACTTCACGGCACTGAGATGGGTAGTGGGTGTGGGAAGATGCTTCTAGCAGTACCCGCGTCCTGAGAAGTGATGGCAATCTCTATACAGAGCCGTTATGCTGAGCTTGCCTAGGTATCCCCTCTGCATACCACCGCGCCCAGGATGACGCGCGTGCAGTGCGGGAGAATAGGCTTTCCTCGTCATGCCGAACCCGTTTCGACATCTCCTGTACAACACCAGGAAGTGCTGGAGACCCCGAAATACATTCGGGGTGACGACTCCGGCTCCCCTCCTTTTTAAGGAGGGGCAGGGGGTGGTTATGCTGCCGCCCCCCCTTCCCTCATTTCGGGGGTCCCTGTGCGTCATCCTGCTCTGCTGGCACATACAGGATATGGCCCAATCCTTTGTTTGTACTTTTTTCTTGGTAAAAAAGTACCCAAAAATCAAGGCTGAACCGAAAAGGACGGAGATGTGCTGTGTTCCGGTGGTCAACCCCAAACTCGGCCCCTGCCGGGGCCTCAAACAGTGTGGTTGACTGTTCACCTCCACACAGCTCCCTCTTTTCGCCCTTTTCGCTTAGGCCGCTCTTTCCTGCCCGCAGGGGGAGAGCTAGTGGGCGTGACTCCCCTCCCCGTGGGAGGGGTTAGGGGCGCGCGGGTTGATACAGGCTGGTCTTGCAGGGGTGCATATTTGCAGGTGGGAACACATGGGAAAAGAGATCATTGGGTGTAGATTGGTAGATCAGTGCCAAATCTCCGGTGCTCCCTAGCTTACGATCGTACTGCGCAATACCCCAAGCTTTTCAATGCTAACGATTACCTGGTCATCTGTTTGCAGCCAATAGGGCGTGTAGTCCGGGGTTTCCCAGGAACGGGTACCGTTCAGTTCCAGCAGGCAGCCCGTGCCCACCGTGCCGGATCCTATCACTTCCCCGGGGAAAACCTGCACCCCGTAGCTGATGCGTTCCAGTACCTCGGCAAACGTCCAGTCCATGCTGGACAGGTTGCCTTCGCTTTCCAGTCTTCCATTGACGGCAGCGGTCATCCGCAGGTTCCATGCTGAACCTGTGTGCCCGGGAGGAGCTGCCACCCGGCGTTCTTCCAGTTCGTCCAGCGTCACCAGCACCGGCCCCAGGCTGGTGGCAAAGTCCTTGCCTTTGGCGGGTCCCAGGTTCAGCTTCATTTCTTCCATCTGCAGACCGCGGGCGCTCCAGTCATTCATGCACATGAGTCCGAAAATATGCGCATCGGCCTCACTGGCTTTCAGGTTCTTCCCTCCGCGGCCCAGCACCGCTGCCACCTCCAGCTCATAGTCGAGCTTATCCAGGTGCAAAGGCATCACTTCCACCGGGCCGGGCCCCTGCACCGCATACGGGTTGCTAAAGTAGAAGACCGGGAACCGGTCAAACTCCGGGATCATCTCCAGCCCGCGGTTGCGGCGGCTGGTGGCCACATGTTGCCGGAACGCATAGGCGTCCCGCAGGGTGACGGGGCGCAGGATAGGGGAGAGCGCCGCGCTCTCGTCAAAAGACAGGCAATGCTCCCGGTAATCCCCGCGCGTCAGGTTGCTGTATACTTTGCGGCATACGGCCTCATAGATATCCAGGTTGGCTACCAGGGCATCTATGGTGGCGGGCAGCCTGCTGCCGCTTAGCTGTTGTGCGATATGAGCGGGCAATAACAGGCCATCGTGTACAAACCCCATGACGGGCTTGTTATCCTGTAGCGTGTGGGCGAGAATCATACCTGCAATTTAGCGGGTAGCGCGCAGGTTACACAGGGTTATTCCACGCGTTCGGTGGCCAGAACCACCTTTACTTTCAGTTTCATGCCGATATCCAGCACATTCACCAACTGCTGGGCGGTTACGTCTCGGTCTACCCGCAAGTTGATCGTGGGCTCGCTCAGTTGCTGGGTGGCTGCCGCAATGGCATCCTGCAGATCTGCCAAAGTAACCGGGTCCTTGCCCACGAAGTACTGCCCTGTGCTGTTGATATGCACATTGATAGATTGTTTGCTGATGACATTGCTGCTGCTGGCCTGGGGGAGGAGCAGCTTGATGACATTCGGATTGGTAACTGTGGAGGCAATGAGGAAGAAGAGCATCAGGAAGAACATGATGTCTATCAGGGCCCCTGTGCTGACCTCGCTGCCCCCGCGGCGTCTGGCATTCCCAAAATTCATGATATCAGGAAGGTTTGTAGAGGAAATCCAGGAATTCATTGGCGGCCACTTCCAGGCGCAGCAGGGCGCGGTCTATGCGTGCCGAGAGCCATATGTACAGGATGTGTGCAATGATACCTACGATAAGCCCCGCCGCCGAGGTGACCATCTTCACGTAGATACCGTCCGAGATGTCGCCGATGTCCAGATTATCGGCTATGGAAAGCTTGGAGAAGACCACGATCATCCCGAAGATGGTCCCCAGGAACCCGAACATGGGCGCCAGGGCGGCGACTGCGCTCAGGATAGAGAGGTTCTTTTCCATAGTAGCTACGGCCACCTTCGCCTGGCTTTCCATACCGCTTTGGATCTCGGATATGGGAGAGCCCAGGCGGTTGACCCCTTTCTCATAAATGCGGGCTACCATAGTGGGGCTGGCGGCCAGCATGGCCTGTGCGGCATTGACATTGCCTGCCTGCAGGTGTTGTGTGACACTCACCAGCAGGCTGCGCTCTACTTTCCCGGCACGAGAGATCACGGCATACCGCTCAAAGAAGAGGTACAGGGCCAGGAAAAGCAGCAGGAAAATAGGGTACATCACAAAGCCCCCCTTCATCAGAAGGTCCAGGATGGAAAGATTGACTTCCTCCTTGGGCCCTGGTGCCCCTGTGGCCTGTAGTAATACAGATAACAACATCAATAGCATAATGCAGCAACGTTAGCAAACCCAAAGCTAGGCATAGCCGCCCGGTCTTTGCTGCACAGAAATTCCCACAGCATAGAGGCGCTGTGCATAACTCTCCGGGTTACCTCGAACCCGTGTGACTGCTCGTGAGGGCAGGAGCGGTCTCTGTGGTACCGGGCATAGTATCCGGCGCATCCTGGGGAATGGCGCGGAGGCACAGCCAGCCGGTCTGACTGACCTGGAAGCCGATCGCGGTTTTATCCGGGTGGTTGTCTTGCAGGTGTTGGGGCAGAGATTTAGCCGTATTACCCAAAGCCGTCCACCAGGACGCTTCTTCTGTGGGCATTCCTTTTTTGTGTAACTGGTACTGTGCTTTGGTATCCGTCAGTTGCACGCCCTCTACCTGGCGGGGGAGTACCGTGCCCTGGTATAACTGGCTGAACGCAAAGAACCGGCGGGCAGCCACATTGTAGATCTCCAGCTTGTCCTGGTTGCGGGCTACTTTCACCTGGTGCAGGTGGAACTGTACCATCTGGTCTAGTTGGTAGAGGGGTTTGTCCAGATTGCTGGTATAGATGGCCAGTAGTTCCGTGATGTCTTCTTCCAGCCACAGTAGATAATAGAGCCTTTCCCTGAACTCGCGGGTAGCGATCAGTGTGTGCTCATAACGGCTGTCGTTAAGGCGCTCAATGGCTTGCTGCACTTTGGCCGGGCGACTTTGCGCCAGGTCGCTCAGGCGCAGCTGTGCCAGGGGCAAAGCAAACAGGTGGGGCTCCCGGTTCTGTACGGTCATGGCAGACTCCTCCAGGTCCTGGGCCAGCAATTCATAACGAACCGCCTGGGGCTGGTCATTTACCTCGCGGGGAACCATCAGTTCCAGGTAGAGATGGCGACCGGGCTTCAGGACCAAAAGTTTGCTGGCATCCTGTGCGGTCAGGCGATAGTATTTATGTGCACTCATTTCGTTGAGCTTCATTTCCTGGATAGCCACGTCCACCTGCACCTCCGGCGCTTCGCCTTCTTTACCTATGAAACTGTTGGCGGGGATATGCAGCAGCATGCCTTGCGGAGTCGTGAGCAGGGTATCCTCATAAGGGTCTATGGTATACCGGCTGGCAATCCCGGCACTGAATGCGGGCACTGCAAAGCGATCAGTTGATACCTTAGAAGATGAAAGTTTCTTTGGTTCGGTAACTTTCGAATCCCCAGAATCTTCGGGCTTGGTAAGAGTGAGTGGGGTAGTGGCAGACCTGGGCGCAGCGGCAAAAGGATCGGACTCCCTGGAGGCGGCCACAGTGGTCTGAGCTTT
>JAHBTG010000090.1 GCA_019638695.1 Bacteroidota bacterium
CCCTTATGGGGGCTCAGGCAGTGTTTTGGACTATTCGCCTATGGCCGCTCCCGCTATTTCGCCCTTTTCGCTTAGGCCGTTCTTCCCTCCGCGTCATCCCGAACGAAGTGAGGGATCTTATACGGCTTTACCCAGGTGCAGAGATCCTTCGCTGTGCTCAGGATGACACGTGTGTGGTGGTGTGCAGGAGATGCCGAAACCAGTTCGGCATGACGGGTTTTGGGGTAGGCTCCCCTCCCCGCGGGAGGGGGACTATCAGGGTAGCGGTGGCTACCAAAGGAGGTATTTGGGGAGATGGGATGCGTCAGGAAGCGCTGGCTTCTGCGATAAACATATAGTTGCTCAATACCCGGTGCACCGTAAACTGGGGGAATACCAGTGTAAAAAGCTGCTGAAACTGCCGGGTGCGGTCTGCCGTGGCGGCATTGTGCACCAGTCTGTTCCAGATAAGCAGGCCTCCGGGCGCCAGTGCCCGGCGCAGCGCTTCCATGACTGCCATATGGTCCAGCGACCTGGGCACCTGGTCTTCCACAAAAACATCCAGGCAGATCAAGTCCCATTGCTTGTCAGTTTGCAGGATATACGCAGCGGCATCGGCTATATCAATGTGCAGGTGAGGGTACCCGTCCAGCCCGAAATAGCGTTTGCCCAACTCCACCACCGCAGGATCCAGTTCCACCCCTGTAACCACAGGTGCCGGGTGCTGGCTTTTCAGCAGATAGGGGATGCTGCCTGCACCCAGTCCCAGGACCAGCACCCTTGCCGGTTGGCGGCGGAGCACCTCCAGTTCCTTAAAAGTGTCTGCAAAGGCAGTGTGCAGTTCGCCGAAGCTGTAATTGACTTCACCCGCATGTAACTGATATCGCCCGCTGCAATACACCACCTCCAGGTCCGGGTTCAGCTGGCTGGGCCGCGTTTCTACCACCCATGAGACCAGGTAGCTGGTCAGGCGTTTCCATAACGGGAGGCGGGGCGGGCGGGTATGCGGCATGACGAGAAGTAAAAAGGAACCTGCGCGGCTTGCGCCAACACAGATTCCCGGAAAAACTAATCAACTCTTGACTAACAGCGGACTAGCCGGTGCTCAGTTGTATCTTCTTGCGCAGCTCTTCTACGTATCGTTTAAATTCCTTATCGGTGAAGCAGAGGTTCTGCACGGTGCGCAGGGCGTGGATCACCGTACTGTGGTCGCGTCCGCCAAAATGGAGCCCTATGGTCTTGAGGCTGCTTTTAGTAAACTCCTTGGCAAAGTACATGGCTATCTGGCGCGCCTGCACGTATTCCCGTTTGCGGATCTGCTCCTTCAGCTTCTCTGGGCCTATCTGGAAATAGTCGCATACTAAGCGCTGGATCGTCTCTATGGAAAGCTCGCGGGTGGCGTTCTTCACAAAGTTCTTGATCACCTGGCAGGCCAGGTCCAGGTCTATCTCTTTGCGGTTGAAGGAACTCTGGGCGATGATGGAGATCATGGCGCCTTCCAGCTCCCGCACGTTGGTCTTGATGTTGTAAGCGATGTACTCAATGACGTCTTCGGGAATCTCAATGCCTTCCAGGTACATCTTGTGGCGCAGGATAGCCTGGCGGGTTTCCATGTCCGGCACCCCCAGGTCTGCGCTCAGTCCCCATTTGAAGCGGCTGAGCAGGCGCTCTTCCATGCCCTTGAGCTCGCCCGGCGCAGAATCGCTGGTGAGAATGATCTGGCGGTTGTTCTGGTGCAGGTGATTGAACACATGGAAGAAGATATCCTGGGTGCGTTCCTTGCCTGCCAGGAACTGGATATCGTCCACGATCAGCACATCTATCAACTGGTAGAAGTTGATAAAGTCGCTCACGCTGTTGTTTTTGATGGAGTCTACGAACTGGTTGGTAAACTTTTCGCTGCTCACATACACCACCACCTTATCGGGGTGCAGCTTCTTTACTTCATTGCCGATAGCCTGCGCCAGGTGGGTTTTGCCCAGCCCGAAACTGCCGTAGAGCAGCAGGGGGTTATAGCTGGTCTGGCCGGGCCGGGTGGCAATGTTCAGACCCGCAGAGCGGGCCAGGCGGTTGCATTCGCCCTCTATGAAGTTGTCAAAAGTACAGACAGGGTTCAGCTGGCTGTCTATCGTGATCTTCTTCAGGCCGGGGATCACAAAAGGATTTACCGGGGGCTTGTTGCTTGTCAGCGGCAGATTGACAGGCGGGTTCTTCGTTTTATGCTCTCCGAAGGCCGTGGGCATATTCACCCGGTAGGCATGACCGGTGTCGGCAGAGGTCTGCTCCATCACCACAGAATACGCCAGTTTGGCATCCGGCCCCAGGAAATGACGAATGGTCTTGCTCAGCAACGATACATAGTGCTCTTCTATCCATTCATAATAAAACTGGCTGGGGACTTCTATAGTGAGGATATTATTTTCAAGGCGCACGGGCTTGATCGGCTCAAACCACGTCTTGTAGCTCTGTGTATTGATGTTGTCCCGAATCACTTCCAGGCACTTGTTCCAAACGGCGGATGAGTTCAATGCTGTGGACATCATAGGGTGGATATAAAAAATTTAGTCAGTATATGAAGAATAATTTTGTAGCAAGGATTCTTTTCCACATGCCTTTATCAGGAGGGGGAGGCAAAAATGCGGGCAACTTTCTGAACAAAAAACTTGACTTGAATACTACTCGCAGGTTGCGCAGGGTGGAGGCATTTTTGGGCTCTACTTTTTTACGCCTAGTCAATGCCTCATTTTCAGGTAGTTAGAAATGTTTCAGGGGGATGAATACTTAATTTACAAAAAATTTAAGCCCTCCGGATTTTTCCACATTCCTGTCTGACACCAGAAAATACAAAGCCATACACAGGCTCCTGAATTTACAGGAACGGATAAATTAGAGCGTTGCTGATTTTTTAATTTTATCCCCTGATTGTAGATGATTTACTATAAAATTGTGAATTATACAGGGTGTATATATAGATGAGTGCTTGGTTTTATTGTTTAGAAAGGAACTGGAGTATGCCAGTTGTCCCGCATTTCAAAGAACCTTGTCACAAGAGTTATTCACAAGCCAAATAAAATACATTTAACATAATCCGCGCTCTTGGTTTATGCACATAGCTGTTTTTGGTACTTAAAGTTTTCCACATCCATTGACAGCATCCTAAGTTCCGTTTAAGGCCATTTTCCTGCCGATAGGGCCGTATATTTGCCCTGCTTTAGCCTCACCTCGCCACATGCTTATGGATAGCAACCACGTTCGTGCCGCCTTTTGTGATTTCTTTGCCCAGCGCGGGCACAAGGTGGTGCCCTCTGCCCCCGTTGTCAACAAGGATGATCCCACCCTGATGTTTGTCAATGCCGGTATGAACCCTTTCAAGGATATCTTCACCGGGAGCAAGCCGGTGGTGTATCCCCGCGTGGCCAATTCCCAGAAATGCCTCCGCGTATCCGGTAAGCATAACGACCTGGAAGATGTGGGCCATGATACCTACCACCATACCCTGTTCGAGATGTTGGGCAACTGGTCCTTTGGCGATTACTTTCGCTCGGAAGCCATTGCCTGGGGATGGGAGTTTCTCACCCGGACGCTGGGTATAGATGCCGGTCGTCTTTATGTGACGGTCTTTGGCGGAGATGCCCAGACTGGCCTGGAAGAAGACCGTGAGTCCGTGGAGGAGTGGCGCAAGTGGGTGCCCGAAGACCGCATCCTCCGTTGCAGCAAGAAGGATAACTTCTGGGAAATGGGAGAGACCGGCCCCTGCGGCCCCTGTACAGAGATCCATATAGACCTGCGGGATGAGGCGGCACGCGCTGCCGTCCCCGGCCGCGACCGCGTGAACCGGGACGACCCTCACGTGATCGAGATCTGGAACATCGTACTCATCCAGTTTGACCGCAAAGCCGACGGCTCCCTGCAGTCCCTGGAAATGAAGAGCGTGGACACCGGTATGGGCCTGGAGCGCTTGTGCCTGGTCATGCAGGATAAGCGTTCTACCTATGATACAGACGGTTTTGCCCCGCTGTTTGCCCGCCTGCAGGCCCTGAGCGGCATAGCCTATGGCACCAGTCAGGAAACGGACGTGGCCCAGCGGGTAGCCGCAGATCATATCCGTGCCCTGGCCTTTACCATTGCAGACGGGCAGTTGCCCGGCAATACCGGTGCCGGGTATGTGGTGCGCCGTTTGTTGCGCCGCGCCAGTCGCTACGGTTACCGCTTTCTCAACCAGCAGCAGCCCTATCTCTGCCAGTTGGTAGCCCCCTTGGTAGAAAAACTGGGCGATGCCTATCCCGAACTACGCCAGCAGCAGGCCTTCATCACACAGGTCATAGAGCAGGAGGAAAAGGCTTTTCTCAAAACCCTGGCCCAGGGTACCCAGCTTTTTGAGCAATACCTTCAGCGGCTGCCCCAGGGGGCCACGGTTGTGGAAGGGCATTTTGCCTTTGAGCTGTATGATACCTATGGATTTCCCGTAGATCTTACGGAGCTGATGGCCCGCGAGAAGGGATGCACCGTGGATATGCCCGGCTTTCTCACGGCTATGGAAGCGCAGAAGGCCCGCAGCCGCCAGGCCGCAGTGCAGCAGGTGGGCGACTGGCAGGTCTTGCAGGCCGGCACAGACCCTGTCTTTGCGGGCTATGAGCACCTGAGCCTCACGGCCACTATTCAGCGCACACGCAGTGTCCAGCAGAAAAAAGGCACCCAGTACCAGGTGGTGCTGGACCGCACCCCCTTTTATGCCGAGAGCGGCGGACAGGTGGGGGATACCGGTGTCCTGACGAACGGCAGCCAGACCCTCCGGGTGCTGGACACTGTAAAAGAAAATGACCTGGTCATTCACATCACGGATCGGTTGCCCACGGACCCCACCGGCGAATGGACAGCCACCGTGGACGCCGTCCGCCGCCAGCAGATCCGCACCGCGCACTCGGCCACGCACCTGTTGCATGCCGCCCTGCGGCAAGTGCTGGGCGCCCATGTAGAGCAGCGCGGCAGCCTGGTGCAGCCCGAGCAGCTGCGGTTCGATTTCAGCCACTTTCAGAAGGTGGAAGACACCCAGCTGCGGCAGGTGGAAGACCTGGTGAATCAAAAGATAGCTGAGCAGATTCCCCTGGAGGAGTTTCGCAATTTACCCATAGACCAGGCCAGGGCTATGGGGGCCATGGCGCTTTTTGGCGAAAAATACGGGGAGCGTGTGCGGGTTATCCGCTTTGGGGCAGATTATTCTACAGAGCTCTGCGGCGGCACCCATGTGCGTCACACCGGGGAGATCCGCCTGTGTGTGATCACCAGCGAGAGTAGCATTGCCGCCGGCGTGCGCCGCATAGAAGCGCTGACAGGCACGGCTGCCCTGCAATGGCTCAATGCCCAGCGGGCAGAACTTCGCCTGGTGCAGGAAGCGCTGGCGCATCCTAAAGATGTGCTGAAAGCCATAGAGGCGTTGCAGCAACGAAGCGCACAGCAGGAGAAGCAGCTGGCCCAGCTGCGCCAGCAGGCATTGTCTGCCCAGCGTGCACCTCTGCTGGCGCAGGCCAAACCTGCGGGGGATTTCCACTATGTGGTGGCGCAGGTGGATGCCTGGAATGCCGATGAGCTGAAGCAGCTGGCTTTTGACCTGCGCAAGCACTCCAGCCGGACGGTCTTTGTACTGGGCGCCGTGGCAGAAGGGAAGCCCCTGCTGGCGGCCATCCTTACAGAGGATATGGCCGGTAACCCGGATGCCCGGCAGCTTATCAAGGCCGCCAGCACCCACATACAGGGTGGGGGAGGCGGACAGGACTTCTTTGCCACCGCTGGCGGTAAAAATCCCGACGGGATTTTGGCTGCGCTGAATGCCGCTACGGCTGCCCTGGGCGTATCCTAGCGATATTATGCCTTGAGGGCTTCTACAATAGGAGTAATGGACAGCATGCCGCGGTCTATTACCAGCTCGTTGCCGTTATTGAGCGTGAGGTATACCCTTTTGTTAAAGAAGCTGGTCTTGGTGCGGGTTTCCCGGATCTCTGATTTGGGAATAGCGATGAGCTGGTTACCGGGTACTTGCAGCACGCCCAGTGCGTTAAAATGCACGGCCCAGGCCTTGTCCATCAGCACCTGCTGGTTGGTGATATATACTTTGCCGGTGAAGCGGCTGCCGTTGATGATCACGTTTACCGTCCAACTGTCGATCAGCTTTTCATTGGGTTGCAGTTCCAGTTTTGCCATAGGTTTAGAAATAAATTATGGTGCCAATATATAGGTTTGACCAATGCGCCTGACCTGGCAATTACTGCAATGCAAAAAAACAGGGAACCCAAGGTTCCCTGTTTTCGCGTCTAAGGACACATACTTGTTAGTTGGAAAACACCAGCTCGCCGGTATCGGTGCGGTCCACGCGGATGGGGAGTGATTTATCCAGCGTGCCGGCCAGTATGCGTTTGCTGAGCTCATTGACTACTTTGCGCTGGATGACCCTTTTGAGGGGTCTGGCTCCAAATTGCGGATCCCAGCCCAGCTCGCCCAGCCATTCCACCACCTGCGGGCTGAAGGTGAGCTGCACATCCTGCTGGGCCAGCATGCGGCTGAGGCCCTGGAGCTGGATGTCAACGATCTGTGTGATCTCATCCCGGGTGAGCGGGTTGAACATGATGACCTCATCCAGGCGGTTGAGAAACTCCGGCGGCAGGCTGCGTTTGACCAGTTCGTTCAGCTGAACGCGCACCTGGGCCAGGAGGATATCCCGGTTGTCGTCAGTCATTTCACCCAGCTTTTCCAGGATGAGGTGTGCGCCCAGGTTGCTGGTCATGATAATGATGGTATTGCGGAAGTTGGCTGTACGCCCTTTATTATCGGTAAGGCGGCCGTCGTCCAGCACCTGCAGCAGGATGTTGAATACATCCGGGTGGGCTTTCTCTATCTCATCCAGCAGCACCACGCTGTAGGGCCTGCGGCGGATGGCCTCGGTCAGCTGGCCTCCTTCATCATACCCCACATAACCGGGAGGCGCGCCCACCAGCCGGCTTACGCTGTGTTTTTCCTGGTACTCGCTCATGTCTATACGCACCAGTGCATTCTCGTCATTGAAGAGGTATTCTGCCAGGGCGCGGGCTACCTCGGTCTTACCCACACCGGTGGAGCCGATAAATATAAAGCTGCCTATGGGCTTGCGGGGGTCCTGGAGGCCGGCACGGCTGCGGCGGATGGCATCGGAGATCGCTTCTATGGCTTCCTGTTGCCCTACTACGCGCTTGTGCAGCTCTTCTTCCAGGCGCAGGAGCTTGTCGCGCTCGCCCTCCAGCATTTTGCTGACGGGGATGCCCGTCCAGCGGCTGACCACTTCGGCTATCTGGTCTGCATCTACCTGCTCGCTGAAGAGGCGGTTGCTGGCCGTTTCCTGGGCCTGCAGTTGTTCCTGTAACTGAGCTATGCGCTTTTCGGCCTGTATGATGCGTTCATAGCGGATCTCGGCAGCCTTGCCAAAGTCTGCATTGCGCTCTGCGATCTCGGCCTCGGTCTTGCTGAGTTCGATATTCTCCCGCTCCTTGCGCAGTTGCTGGATGATCTCCTTGTGGCTCTGCCATTGAGCGCGCAGGGCGTCGCGTTTTTCGCTGAGGCCGGCGATCTGGCTGCCCAGTTCTTCCAACTTCTTCTCGTCCTTATCGCGGCGGATGGCTTCGCGCTCGATCTCCAGCTGGCGGATGCGGCGTTCCAGTTCGTCCAGCTCTTCGGGCATAGAGTCTATCTCTATCTTGAGGCGGGCCGCGGCCTCGTCCATCAGGTCAATGGCCTTATCCGGCAGATAGCGGTCTGATATGTATCGCTGGCTAAGCTCCACGGCGGAAACAATAGCGGCATCTGTAATGCGCACGCCGTGGTGCACCTCGTATTTTTCCTTGAGGCCCCGCAGGATGGAGATGGCATCCTCGGTATCCGGTTCTTCCACGATCACGGTCTGGAAGCGGCGTTCCAGGGCCTTGTCTTTTTCAATGTGTTTCTGGTATTCATCCAGGGTAGTGGCGCCTATGGCCCGCAGTTCGCCCCGGGCCAGTGCAGGCTTCAGGATGTTGGCGGCATCCATCGCACCGTCCGTTTTGCCGGCACCTACCAGGGTGTGGATCTCGTCAATGAACAGGATGATCTCTCCCTGCGCCTGGGTCACTTCTTTGACAACGGCCTTGAGGCGTTCCTCAAAGTCGCCACGGAATTTGGCCCCCGCCAGCAGTGCGGCCAGATCCAGGGCATAGATCTGCTTGCTCTTGAGATTCTCGGGCACATCTCCGCTCACGATGCGGTGGGCAATGCCTTCGGCAATGGCGGTCTTACCCACGCCCGGCTCGCCAATGAGGAGCGGGTTGTTCTTGGTGCGGCGGCTGAGGATCTGCAATACCCGGCGGATCTCTTCATCCCGGCCGATGACGGGGTCCAGCTTGCCGTTGCGGGCGAGCTCTGTGAGTGCTGTGCTGTATTTCTTCAGGGCGTTGTATTTGTCTTCGGCAGTCTGGTCCTTCACTTTGCTGCCGCCGCGGAGCTGTTCAATGGCCTGTAACAGGGCTTTGTCCGTCATGCCGCTGGCTTTGAGGAGTTGCCCGGCCTTGCCGCCTGCGGTGAGGATACCGTAGATCAGGTGCTCCAGGGCCACGTATTCGTCCTGCATCTTGCCGGCTTGTTTGCTGGCAGCATCCAGGGCGGCATATCCTTCATTGGAAAGGTAGGGGCTGCCGGGCGCACCCTCCACTTTGGGGTAGCTGCGGAT
>JAHBTG010000091.1 GCA_019638695.1 Bacteroidota bacterium
CACCACACGTTGTGTATATGCGCCTTCTGTGGTAAGCGCCTGCAGGGTATACAGGCCAGGTGCCAGGCCCTCCAGTGAAAAGGACGTATCCTGTCCCGCAAAAGTAGCGGTGCGCACTGTACGCCCCTGCACATCCCGCAATGCCAGCTGCCCGAAGCCGGTAACCCGGGACAGGTTAATATGCAGCGTTTCACGGGCCGGGTTGGGGTATACGCGCAATGTGCCTTGCGTGGCTTCTTCTGTCCTGGCGACGGTTCCTCCCTGTGTCGCCTGCACCTGCACATTGTCTATCCGCAGGGTAGCCGTGCCGGAAGCTCCGGCGCCGCCTGTGGCAATGATGCGGAAGATCAGCCCGCTGGCAGGGTTCCAGGCGCCGACAGGCAGCTCAAAAGTAAAGCTCTGCCATTGGCTGCTTTCACGAAAATCAGTAGTGCCTACATTGACAAACGTGGCCCCTCCGTCTATAGAATAAGCGAGCTTTAGCGCACTGGTGGCCGTGTTCTTGCTGGATACACGGGCCTGGAAATAGATCGCAAACTCGCGGTAAGTACCCAGGCTGCTGCCTCCCAGGGTAAAATCCAGGTTATAGGAACCTCCATTGGTAAAACCCTGCACGGCATAAGAGCCCCCTGCAAAAGATTCAGCGGTAAAAGCGGTATCTGTGGTGGCTATTCCACTGAAGGAGGTACAGCTGAGAGGAATGGTATAGGTGAGCGTGATCCCCGACGCCAGGCTTTCTACCTGGTCGGCTTTGCCGCTTTCTTCGCAGATTACCCGCGCGCCACCACTGATCGGGCCGTTAAAAGGGATAGTGCCCAGGATAGCCTGTCCCCAGCTATGGGCCGCAGAGCAGAACAAGAATAATGTAAGAATTTTTTTCATGGCGAGTATTTTGACGGAAAATTACCCGCGCACTTTTAAACCAGTGTTATGCTAGCATCAAGGCTGCAAAACAAAAACAGGCACAGCCTTTGCAGACTATGCCCCTACTACAATTATGAAAAACTACTATACGTGGACTGATGAAGCACGCTAGACAGCGAAACTCTCTCCGCAGCCGCAGGACCGGCTGGCGTTGGGGTTGGCAAAGTGAAAACCCTTGCCCTGCAACCCGTCTGAGAAATCCAGTTCTGTACCTGCCAGGTACAGGTAACTTTTCAGGTTGACCAGCAGCCGCACCCCTTTTTCCTCAAATACCTGGTCGCCCGGCTGGTTTTCGTTGTCAAAATCCAGGTGGTAGGTGAGGCCGGAACATCCGCCTCCATTCACAGAAACCCGCAGGCCAAACGCGTCGTCCAGGCCGGCCTTTTGGCGCAGGTGCTGCACATGTGCGGCTGCTTTTTCTGAAATGGTGATCATGCCTGTGGAGTATTGGATTAGTGAGACTTCTCTGCTGCAATGGGCTCCAGGCCCTGCTTTACACGGTAGTCGTTGATAGCAGCGCGGATGGCGTCTTCTGCCAGCACGCTGCAGTGGATCTTCACCGGGGGCAGGCTCAGTTCTTCCACAATATCCATATTGTCAATGGCCAGGGCTTCGTCTATAGACTTGCCTTTGAGCCACTCCGTGGCCAGGCTGGAGCTGGCAATGGCGCTGCCGCAGCCAAAGGTCTTGAACTTGGCGTCCTTGATGATATTGGTGGTTTCGTCTACCTCTATCTGCAGGCGCATTACATCCCCGCACTCGGGAGCGCCCACCAGGCCCGTGCCCACGTTCTGGGCTGCTTTGTCCAGAGTACCTACGTTGCGCGGATTGCTGTAGTGGTCTATTACTTTATTACTGTATGCCATGATATTCGATATTGAGTGATTACTATAGTATACGGATTGGGATGTTATCTGGATTCAAAATAAATTAAAATAGCTATGCCATGTTTAGTGAGAAGCCCATACTACGGTGTTCAGATCCACGCCCTCCTGGTACATTTCCCAGATGGGGCTCATCTCCCGTAGTTTGCCTACCGCTTCTTTCACATGCCGGATGGCATAGTCGATCTCTTCTTCTGTGGTGAAGCGTCCCAATCCAAAGCGGATGGAACTGTGTGCCGCATCGTCGTTGATGTGCATGGCCTTGAGCACATAGCTGGGCTCCAGGCTGGCGCTGGTGCAGGCAGAACCGCTGCTCACCGCCAGGTCTTTGATGCCCATCATCAGGCCCTCGCCCTCCACGTGTTTGAAGCTGATGTTGCTTACATGGGGCAGGCGGTGTTCTGGGTGACCGTTTAGCTTGGTCTCTTCCACCTTCATCAGTTCGGTTTCCAGCTTGTCGCGCAGTTTGCGCAGACGGGCTATTTCCCCGGCCATTTCCAGCCGTGCCAGCTCTGCTGCCTTGCCCAGCCCTACAATACCGGGGACGTTGAGCGTGCCGCTGCGCATGCCGCGCTCGTGGCCGCCTCCGTCCATCTGGGCGGTCACTTTGACCCGCGGATTTTTGCGGCGCACATAGAGCGCGCCCACGCCTTTGGGGCCATACATCTTGTGACCGGAGAATGCCATCAGGTCTATGCCATACTCCTCTACATTAACGGGAATCTTGCCCACAGCCTGGGTGGCGTCGCTGAATAGCAGCGCACCCGCCTTATGGGTCAGTGCACTGATCTCTTTCATCGGCTGGATGACCCCGGTTTCGTTATTGGCCAGCATGACCGTCACCAGGATGGTCTGGGGGGTAAGGGCCGCTTCCAGTTCTTGTAAGTTGATAAGGCCATCATCGTCCACCTCCAAATAGGTGACCCGCTTGCCTTGCTTTTCTAGCGCCCGGCAGGTATCCAGCACGGCCTTGTGCTCGGTAGTTACGGTAATGATATGGTCGCCTTTGCGGGCATACATATCTGCTACGCCCTTGATCGCCAGGTTGTCGCTCTCCGTAGCGCCGGAGGTGAAGATGATCTCGCGGGCATCTGCGCCTATCAGGTGGGCAATCTGCTCACGGGCGTAGTCCACAGCCTCCTCCGCAGCCCAGCCAAAGGCATGGTTGCGGCTGGCGGCATTGCCAAAGTGCTCTGTAAAGTAGGGCAGCATGGCTTCCAGCACACGGGGATCCATGCGGGTGGTGGCGTTATTATCGAGATAAATGGGCGTTTTCATATGTTGGGTTGCGCACCTCTGGGGAGCGTTAAAAGCAATTTATACCTATTCTAAAGTACAAATATAACACCCCGGCGCCTGTTACAAGTTTCCCTTCCGGAAAAAACATGATTTTTGTCATGTTTGTGCGGACACATTTGGCAATATCCTTTCTATAAGCTGTCAGCACAGGACGATCTGCCGGATATTCGGACGTATTTTAAGTATTCAGTATCCCCGGGATGGTGTGCCGGCTTAATCTGATGCTTTTTATACATCGCCAGGTATCTGTTCTGTGGCAAATATGACTTGCAGGTGTTAACCGGAGGCTTTAGCTTGCGGTATTTCCCGAAGTAACGATATCCCGACCTTTTTACCCGCCTTCTATCATGAAAAAAGTACAATCCATTTTTGTAAACCTGCCGGTTGCCGATATTGCCCGTGCCCGCCAGTTCTGGACCAGCCTGGGTTTCCAGTTCAATGAGCAGTTCTCTGACGACAAGGCGCTGTGCCTGGTGCTGAATGAAGGCAGCATCTATGCCATGCTGCTGGCACGTCCCTATTTCCAGACGTTCACTCACCGTCCGCTGGCTGACGGCTCCACTACACAGGTGCTGCTGGCCATTCAGATGGATAGCAGGGAGCAGGCTATGGAACTGGTGCAACAGGCGCTGGCCGATGGCGCCACCCGTTACCGGGAAGCCACGGATTATGGTTGGATGTACCAGGACAGCTTTGCCGACCCGGATGGCCACCAGTGGGAAGTGCTGTTTATGGACCCTACCCAGATACCGGAAGATCCTGCTCAGGTGTCTTGATATATAGTCTCAGGGCTATTTCTGGGCGCAGCATCCCGGGCTCTCCGCCGACTCCCTCTCGTGGGAAGGGGAATGCTCTCTACTGTAGGGGGAGTAAACACCCTGCCACGGCCTAAGCGAAAAGGGTGAAATAGCGGAGCGGTCAGTAGGCGACAGCCCAAAACCCAATTCCATTGGATCGGTATCCTTCGCCAGATCCGGGATGTTCAGTGGCCCCGGATCTGGCAATAATTGCCGCCTCGGCAGGGGCCTTGATTTTTGGGTACTTTTTTATCCAGAAAAAAGTACAAATAAAGAATGGAGCCGTACCCTGTATGCGCCAGTAGAGCAGAGATCCTTCGCTCCGCTCAGGATGACGCGGGGGGTGCTGTGCGGGGGATGACAGAAAACCACCCCCGGCCCCTCCTTAAGAAGGAGGGGAGCCGGAGTCGTCGCTCGCGGCTTCGCCCTTTTCGCTTAGGCCGTTTACCCTCCGTCACCCTGAGCTTGTCTCAGGGTCTCCTGTACTCCCTGGTTCTGGGTAGGAGATGCCGAAACAAGTTCGGCATGACGATAAAGATGTCCCAGGGGCTGGCTTTAACATGTGTCATCCGAACGTAGTTAGAGAGTTGCCTTGAACAGAGGATTCTAGGGTAACGCGAGGTACAAGATCTAAGCGATGCTGTCAGGCATCTTTCATCAACCCCTCCAGGATCGCGATAGCCGCATCGGCTACCACGGTGCCGGGGCCAAAGACGTGGGCTACACCTGCTTCATAGAGGTAAGGGTAATCCTGCTGGGGGATGACGCCGCCTGCCACCACGATAATATCCTCCCGGCCCCAGCGTTTGAGTTCGGCGATGACCTCGGGTACCAGGGTCTTGTGTCCCGCCGCCAGGGAACTGATGCCTACGATATGCACGTCGTTTTCCACGGCCTGTTTGGCGGCTTCCTCCGGTGTTTGAAAGAGCGGACCGATATCTACCACAAAACCCAGGTCTGCAAAGCCGGTGGCGATGATCTTGGAGCCGCGGTCATGGCCGTCCTGGCCCAGCTTGGCTACCAGTACGCGGGGGCGGCGGCCTTCGGTGGCCAGGAACTGCTCCACCAGTGCACGGGCCTTCTCAAAGCTGACCTGGCCTTTGGCCTCGGCGCTGTAGACGCCGCTCACCGGGCGCAGCGTCTCGCGGAAACGTCCGAAATGTTTTTCCATAGCGTCTGATATTTCGCCCAGGGTGGCCCGGCGGCGGGCAGCTTCCACAGCCAGTGCCAGCAGGTTTTCCCCGTTGTCTTTTTCTGCACATGCGGAGAGGGCGCCCAGCGCCTGCGCCACGGCTTCGTTGTCCCGCTCGGCTTTCAGCTTTTGCAGGCGCGTTATCTGCGCCTCCCGCACGGCTACATTGTCCACGTCCAGGATATCCAGGATATCCTCCTGCTCCAGCCGGTATTTGTTGACTCCCACAATCGTATCCTTGCCGGTGTCTATACGCGCCTGTTTGCGGGTAGCCGCTTCTTCTATGCGCATCTTGGGCAGCCCGGCCTCTATGGCTGCAGCCATACCGCCCAGTTCTTCTACCTCTTGTATCAGGCCCCAGGCTTTCTGGGCCAGTTGATCCGTGAGGTACTCCACGTAATAGCTGCCTCCCCAGGGGTCGATGTACTGGCAGATACCGCTTTCTTCCTGCAGGATCAGCTGGGTATTGCGGGCGATCTTGGCCGAGAAATCCGTAGGTAAAGCAATGGCCTCATCCAGGCTGTTGGTGTGCAGGCTCTGGGTGCCGCCAAAGGCTGCCGCCAGGGCTTCTATGGTGGTGCGGGCCACGTTGTTGAAGGGGTCCTGCTCCGTAAGGCTCCACCCGCTGGTCTGGCAATGGGTGCGCAGGGCCATGCTTTTGTCGCTTTTGGGGTTGAACTGCTTAACGATCTTGGCCCATAACAGCCGCCCCGCCCGCATTTTGGCGATCTCGGTAAAGAACGGCATGCCGATAGCCCAGAAGAAGCTGAGCCGGGGTGCAAAGTCATCGATATTCAACCCGGCGGCGAGCCCGGCGCGGATGTACTCCAGCCCGTCTGCCAGCGTATAGGCCAGTTCCAGGTCGGCAGTGGCGCCGGCTTCCTGCATATGGTAACCGCTGATACTGATGCTGTTAAACTTGGGCATATGCTTACTGGTGTAAGCGAATATGTCCGTGATGATGCGCAGACTGGGCTTGGGCGGGTAAATAAAGGTATTGCGCACCATGAACTCCTTGAGGATGTCGTTCTGGATAGTGCCTGCCAGTTGTGCGGCCGGTACGCCTTGCTCTTCCGCCGCCACAATAAAGAAGGCCATGACGGGGATCACTGCCCCGTTCATGGTCATGGATACGGAGATCTTGTCCAGCGGAATCTGGTCAAACAGGATCTGCATATCCAAAACAGAGTCTATGGCTACTCCCGCTTTACCCACATCGCCCTTTACCCGGGGGTGGTCGCTGTCATAACCCCGGTGGGTGGCCAGGTCAAAAGCCACGCTGAGCCCCGTTTGCCCGGCGGCCAGGTTGCGGCGGTAGAAGGCGTTGCTTTCTTCTGCCGTGGAAAATCCTGCATACTGCCGCACCGTCCAGGGACGGATGGCATACATGCTGCCATAAGGACCCCGGAGGAAAGGCGCTATGCCGGATACATAGCCCAGGTGCGAAAGGGCTTCGATATCTGCCGCACTAAACTTGTGGGGCACAGGTATGCCCTCGGGGGTGATCCAATCTGCCATGCGGTAAAAATAAGAAAAAGGCCCTGGCAGGCAGCCACATGACCAGAGGCTTATCGGGTTTACCCCGGCTGGCAAAGTAAATACCAGCAAACTCCGATATTTGGTTAACAGAATCCTTCTCTCCTATGAAATCCCGCTATATCAAAAGTTCACAGGGACGGCTCACATTCTATTTCCCCGAGTGGGCAGACCTGCTGCGCAACCGCGAGTTCCTGATGGTGGTGGTTACCAACCTGATGCCGTTGCTGGGGGTTATCCTGTGGGACTGGAGTGCGCTGGAGGTGATCCTGATATATTTTGTGGAGACCATTCTCATAGGGGTTTTTAATATCCTGTACATGGGCTTTGCCCGGCAGAGCGGGCAGATGAAAGACCTGAGCGGTACTGAACTGTATACCGGGCAGCCCGGCGACCTGCGGCGGGCCAAGCGGTTTAACATCCCGCTCTTTGTGCTCCACTACGGTTTTTTTGTGGGTATGCAGGCCTGGTTTATCTTTCCGCTCATTTACAAGTCGCCCCAGGGTATATGGGCGCTGTTGTGGGACCTATTGGTGCAGGACAGGGAGTTCCGGGTCTCGTTATTGCTGCTACTGCTCACCCAGTTATTGCTGTTTGTGCGCGGATACCTGTTTTCCGGCGCTTATCGCACGGCACAGGTAACAGATTATTTCCTGCGTCCCTATAGCCGCATCTTGTTACAGCAGGCAATGGTGTTATTGGGCGCATGGGCCGCCCTTCTTTCCGGTAACGGGGAACTGGCGGTGCTCGTAGTCCTGGTGTGGTTACACGCCGGATTGGATACGATTATGATCTTCAATCCAAATCTGCTGAAACCCGCCGGACCGGACCGCCAGTATTTCGAATGGGAAGAGCTGCCTTCCACGGAGTGGGACCCCAAGTACTGGCCTCCGCAGCAGCCGGAAGAGACGGAGGATACCCGCTGACAAGTGGGAAGTACGGCAAATGCCTGAAACTTTACTGGTGGCTGTGCAGTATATTTACACAGCTATAGTTATATTGAGTTGCCTATGATCCTGCGTTTGCTTGTTTGTTTGCTGGTCTTTACGGCTTCTATGGCTTGTGCGCAGCGTAGCTATGATTTTACCAAAGAAGGTAACCCCGAAACTACTGCGCTCAGCGCCCGTGCCCAGCGGCTGCAGCAGCACCGGCATTATGCGGGCATGTATATACCGGTGTGGCTCCCGGTGGGCGCCTACGCCAGCCAAACGTATGTGAACTGGGGTGGGGGAATCGGCTTTCAGTATGCCTACAGATTGGGAACTACGGACTTGCTGCTGGGCCTGGAGACCGCATGCATCTGGGCCGGCAGCCCGGAAGTGCATTACCCGTCTGACCACTGGCGTGTGCGGGCGCATTATGAGACTCCGCGGCGGGATGCGGAGGGCGAAGAGATCGAAGGCGTGACCACCCGCCTCAACTCCCGCATGTGGAACAGCCAGCTGCGCCTGGCCTATGCGCCTGTACTGAAGCAGACCAGCTTCCGGCCGCAGGTATCGGCCCACATGGGCTATACGCTGGTATCTGACAAGCAGCTCTTTATGCTCTTTGACAACTTTGAGGCCAGCAGCTATACCTATCACCGTCCGTGGCGGCAGCGTTTTCCTGCGCAGTCCTGGCTTGCCTGGGGAGGGCAGGCGGGCTTTAGCATAGGCAAAGGTTTTTTCTGGGGAATGGATGTCGGCTATAGCCGGTCCTTGAATACCCATACCACCCGCAGCACTTTTGGGTATGATGCGGAGCAGGGAGAAGTGGTATCGGCCCCCGTGAATGGCCGGTTGCAACTACTGAGCCTGCAAACCCATATGGGGTTTCACTGGTAAGTCCCACAGCAACGCTACTGCACCACCAGCCTGCCGGATTGGCGGAAGCTACCGTTCTCCACCGTATAGACATAGACCCCCGGCGCCAGCGCATCCAGCCGCACGGACCAGGTGATGGCAGGGAGTGCCTCGGTGTGCACCACGCGGCCGTTAAGATCCATCAGGCGGAACGTATAGCCCTCGCCCT
>JAHBTG010000092.1 GCA_019638695.1 Bacteroidota bacterium
TTCACGGAACGGACACGGTAGTAATAAGTAACTCCCGGCGTGAGACCCGTGATGCTACGTGAAGTGGTAGTACCCGTGTTCAGTCCATTATAGGTGGTTGCGCCCACCGTCAGGAACGTACTGAAATCGCTCTCCGTACTCACATCCAGCAGGTAGGCAGTAGCGGCAGGGGTACCTAAAGAGGCCGCCCAGTTAGCTGTGAAACTGCAGCTGGTCAGCACAGTAGGACCACTCGGTACGGGTGCAGCCGGCAAGGCCGGTAGCGTCACGGTAATGACGTTGCTGTTGTCCGTAGTACCACACGCATTGGTAGAGCGCACACGGTAGTAATAGGTGCCGCCAGGCGTAAGCCCTGTGATCGTGCGGGTGCGGGTAGTACCGTTATTAAGGCCATTGTAGGTGGTAGCTCCCACCGTCAGGAAAGTGCTGAAATCACTTTCCGTGCTCACATCCAGCAGATAGGCGGTAGGTGCAGGCAGACCGCCGGTAGCATTCCAGTTGGCCACAAACTGGCAACTGGTCAGGCTGGTGGCGGCAGTGGCTACAGGTGCCGCCGGAATGGGATCTACGGTTACAGTAATGACATCACTGCTGGCGCTGGTGCCGCAAGTGTTGCTGGCGCGTACACGATAGTAGTAAGTGCCACCAGGCGTAAGCCCCGTAATGGTACGGGTAGTAGTCGTGCCGTTGTTGAGGTTGTTGTAGGTAGTGGCGCCCACCGTGAGGAAGGTGCTGAAATCGCTTGCCTCACTGATATCCAGCCAATACGTGAAGGTGGATGCCGGCACAGAGGTGGAAACATTCCAGCGGGCGCGGAAGCCGCAGCTATTGAGATTGTCAGCAGCAAGGGATACAGGCACCGTAGGAATCGTATAGGTGACCGCGGATTGCGTGGTGCTGTAGGCGCTGGTATCGCATGCGTTAAAGGCACGCACACGGTAATAATAAGTGGTGCCGGGATCCAGCCCGGTCACATCGCGCAGCAATACGGCACCCAGGATAAGGTTCTGGTAGCCGGGCACAAAGGTGCTGAAATCACTGACCGTACTCACATCCAGGGTATAACCAGTGGCAGAGGCTGCCGTCTGCCAGTTGGCGCGGAAAGAGAAGCATGCCGGAAGGGTAGCGGCCGCGCTGTTCGGCGTGGGTACATTGGGCAGGGTAAGTACCATAGTGTTGGCATTACTCAGGCTGGTACCGCAGGCATGTTCGCTACGTACACGGTAGTAGTAGGGTGTTCCGCCGGTAAGGCCGGTCACCACATAGTTCAGGGTACCGGCAGCCACGAACAGATTGTCCACTACCAGGGTTCCCGCACCAAAGTCCGGGTCCGTACTCACATCCAGGCGATACCCGAGCGTGGCGGTAGCGACCGTCCAGCGGGCGCGGAAACTACATTCAGAGACATCAATGGCTGCCTGTGCACCCGGCGCAGGAATGGCCAGCGTGGTAGCCGTGCGGGCAGGGGAACTGTAGGCGCTGGTATCGCAGGGGTTCACGGCACGCACACGGTAATAATACAGGGTGCTGGGATCCAGCCCGGTCACGGTAGTGCTGGTAACGGCGCCGGCATGGAAGGGGTTGTAACCTGTAACCACATCCGTAAAAGCGGCATCGCGCGCTACCTGTATCTGGTAGGAGACATTGGTACCGGCCACCGTATTCCAGGGGGCAATAAAGGAACAAGGTGTGATCGTATTTGCTGCAGCCGTGGTAGTGGGGGTAGCCAGCGTACCGGTAATGGTAGTGGCATTGCGCACGGCGCTATTGCCGCTCTGACCGCAGGCATTCACCGCCCGGATGCGGATCCAGTAGGTAGTGCTGGCATTCAGCCCGGTCACTACATAGGGACTGGTGGCGCCTATGTTCACATTATCGTAGACCAGCGGAGGGTTGAAACCACTGTTGGTACTCACATCTATGGCAAAAGAAGTAGCCGGGGTACCGGCAGCGGCAGCAGTGAAGTTGATGGTCATGGCATCGCACTGCAGATTGGTAATGCTGGTGAACGTGGGCGTATTGGGCACGTTGAGCGTCCGGACGGTAATGACATTGCTCGGAGCGCTTACGCAGGTGGGGTTATAGGCCCGCACGCGGTAATAATAGAGCGTATTGATGTTCAGGCCAGAGACGAGCGCATTCAGGTTATTCCCCACATCAATCCAGTCATAGCCGGGAAGGATCCCTGCAACCGTAAACGTATTATTGGTACTCACCTGCAGTTCATAGCCCGTAGCATTGGTAGCTGCGGTCCATGTGGCCGTAAAGTCATGACAGTTAACAGGATCGGCAGCAGTAGCCGTGGGGGCCGGCTGCATAATATCGGTCACCACGGTAATCACGTTGCTGTATCCGCTGGGGGTACAGTTGCCAATACGGGCACGCACCCGGTAATAATAGGTGGTAGAAGCCGTCAGGCCGGGGACCGTATAGCTGGTGACATTGCCCACATTGACGGGCGTGGTGGTAGTACCTACTACCATATTGGCATTAAAGCCGATGTTGCGGCTCACCTGTATCTCATACGAAGTGGCGTTAGGCACGGTCCGCCAGTTGGCCACAAAGCCGTCGCAACGGATAAGGGTAGCCGGATCGGCTTCGGGGATCTCAGGATTGGGCAGGGTGACAACCGTGATGGTATCGCTATGGTTAGGGTTCGTCACACAGGCATTGTAGGGCCGTATGCGATAATAATAGGTAGTATTGGGCTGCAGGTTAGTGGCGGTGGCATAAGAAGAACTGGCGCCGCCGGCGATATTGGCATTATTCACGATCAACGGTGTGAACGTGGGGGAGGTGCTGATGTCTATGCGATACCCGGTAGCATAGGGCACGGGCGTCCAGTTGGCCGTGAAGGAGCAGTTGGTAATATCCGTAGCGGCCTGGGCATCCACTTTCTCCGGCATGGGATCCGTCGTCAGGCTGATGACATTGGAGTGGTCGGAAGTCACGCAGGCATCCCGGGCACGCACGCGGTAGTAGTAGGTGGTGCCATACGTAAGCCCGGTCACACTGCGGGTCGTTACATTACCCACGTTCAGGTTATTAAAGGTGCCCACAAAAGTACCCGCACCAAAGTTCGGATCGGTGCTCACATCCAGGTTATACCCCACGGCACCGGGCACGGCATTCCAGTTGGCGGTAAAGCTGTTACAGGTAACCAGTGTGGCTGCGGTAGCCACAGGCGGCTCCACATAGTTGAGCGTGGTCACCGTGATGGTATCGCTGTGCACAGAAGCGCCACAGGTATTGAGCGCACGGATACGGTAATAATAGGTGGTGCCGGCAGTCAGGCCCGTACGGGTATAATTGGTCACATTCCCCAGGTTCAGGTCATTCACCAGGAAAGTGGCAAAGACCGGGCTGGTACTGATATCTATGCGGTAGGTAGTAACGGCAGGGACATGGGTAACTGCCTGCCAGTTGGCGCGGAAAGAACAGTTGGTGATATTATCTGCAGCCAGGGCATTGGGCGCCGGCGGAGGCGTTTGGGTGGTAATACTGCGTACGGTTGAATTTTCGGAGATATTCCCGCAGGCATCTACTGCACGCACGCGGTAATAATACATGGTGCTATGTACCAGCCCGGTCACGCTACGGGTCGTTACATTCCCTACATTCAGGTTATTGAAAGTACCGACAAAGGAGCCAAAGTCCGGGTCCGTGCTCACATCCAGGCGATAACTGGTGGCATTGGTGGCCGTCTGCCAGTTGGCAACGAAACTATTACAGGTGGGAGAAGTGCCCGCCAGGCTGTTAGGCGCCGGAGGCACAGGCAAGGTAGTGACGGAGATCACATTGCTATTATCCGTAGTACCGCAATCGTTTACTGCCCGCACCCGGTAGTAATAGGGGGTATTGGGTGCCAGCCCTGCCACGGCACGGGTAGTCACATTACCCACATCCAGGTCTTCAAAAGTGCCCACAAAGGTACCGGCGCCAAAGTCCGGGTCCGTGCTCACATCCAGGCGATAGCTGAGAGCGCCCGTCACGGCATTCCACCGTGCAGTAAAGTCGCAGCTACGGATAGTGGTGGCCACCGGCGCCAGGGCTACCGGTATGAGCAGGAAGTTCTGCGTGGTACCGTTCCGCACGGTAGACCAGGATACACTTTCCCCGCAGGCGTTTACGCCTTTGACACGATAATAATAGGTGGTGCCGGGATCAAGACTTGTAAGGACATGATTGGTGACATTGCCTACATCCAGGCCGTCATAGCCGGGGAGTATGTCTGTAAAGGCATTATTGCGGGATACTTGCAACAAATAGCTGGTGGGAGAGTTTACCGTGACAGCCGGGGCCGTCCAGTTGGCCTGCATGCTGTAACACAACAGGTTGGTAGGCACATTGGAAGTAATGGTACCGGGTATATTGCGGGTGAGGGCAGAGAACGTGGCAGTGTATAAGGTCACCCCACAGCTATTATAGCCTCTCAGGCGATAGTAATAGGTAGTATTGAGGCTTAGTCCCGTGACATCAAAGCTGTTGACATTACCCACATCGTGGTTCTGCAACAAAAAGGTGGCAAAGGTATTGGACGTACTCACATCCAGGTAATAGCCGTCTACCCCGGCCAGCAGGTTCCAGTTGGCTGTGAACTGGGCACACTGGATATTGGAAGCTGCCAATGCGGTCACTACTCCGGGCATGGGCAGCGTCGCGGTGCTGGGGATAGCGCTGTTAGCCCCTGTAGCACAGTTTTGTATATATGCCCGTATACGCACATAGTAGGTAGTGCCGGGGTTAAGTCCGCTAATGGTGGTGTTGGTCACGTTACCCAGGTCCAGGTTGTTGTAACCGGGCACAAAGCTGGCAAACGTATTTACCGTGCTCACATCTATCCGATAGCCGGTGGCATTGGTCACCGCAGCCCAGCCGACATCAAAGTTGTTACAGTTCTGGTTACTGAATACAATGGTTGCGGGGGCAGTAGGTACCGGCCACGTGAGCGTGGTAATGACATTACTATTGGCACTGGTACCGCAGGTGTTTTGTGCCCGCACCCGGTAATAATAGGGGGTATTGGCCGTGAGACCTGCAATGGCCCGGCTTGTAACATTCCCCACACTGACGTTATTCTGAATGAAAGAGGCGAAGGTGGGGGAGACAGAGAGGTCAAAGAAATAATTGGTGGCGCCGGGCATGGCATCCCAGTTGGCCGTGAAAGAGCAGTTGGCCACCAGTGTGGCGGCGGTGGCGGTGGGCGGATCCAGCACCGGCTGTGTCACGACCGCAATGGTATCCGAGTTCAAGGAAACCCCGCAACCCACTGCCCGCACCCGGTAGTAATAGGTGGTACCGGCAGCAAGCCCTGTCACCGTGCGGGTAGTCGTGGCCGCAGAGTTATTAGTCCAGGTGGCATTGATATAGGAAGCAAAGGTGGGGCTGGTGCTCACATCCATCTGGTAGCTGGTCACCCCCGGAATAGCCGGCCAGCTGGCCGTAAACTGGAAGCACTGGATATTGGAGGTGGCATTAGGCTCCGGAGAAGGGGGCAGGTTGGTAGTGGTAACACTGATGGTATCGCTGTAATCTCCATTGCCGCAGGTATTGATGGCCCGCACCCGGTAGTAATAGGTGGTGCCCGCAGTGAGCCCTGTGAGGTTGGACAACAGCACATTGCCCAGCACCTGGGGGTTGTAACCTGTTACTGGACTGGCAAAGTTGGCATCTGTGGCGACGAACAGGTGATAGCCGGTGGCAGAACTGCCGGCCAGCCAGTTGGCACGGAAACCGTTGCAACTCACATTCAATGCCGCATTGGCATCCGGCTTGCCGGGCATGGGCAGCGTGGTAGCCGGCCGCACCACGGAATTGCCGCTTACGCCACAACTGCTTTTGGTACGGAGGCGGTAGTAATAGGTGGTATTGGTAGTGAGCCCGGTAACCGTGTGATTATTGCCGGTGACTTCCAGGGCGTTATAGGCCGGGAGGATATTGGTAAACAAGTTATCCGTGGCCACATCCAGTTCATAGGCCGGGGCGCCTGAGACAATGGTCCAGTTGGCCTGGAACTGGGTACAGCCCAGCACACTGGCCACTCCGGAAGCGGGTGCTGCAAATGCTGCCGCAGTAGCGCGGGAAATGATATTGCTGTTGACACTGGTGCCACACACATTGACCACCCGCAGGCGGTAATAGTAGGTGGTACTGGGGTTCAGGCCGGTAATGCTGTAACTTGTCACATTACCTACATCCAGGTCTTCAATAATTGCAGAGCCGGAAGCAAAGGTATTTGAGGTATTCACATCCAGGCGATAGCCGATGGCCCCGTCAATCTCAGTCCACCTGGCAACCAAACTGCAACTGGTATAATCGGTAACGGTATTGGCCACAGTGGCAGGAGGCAGGCTCAGGACTACCAGGCTTTGGGTAGCGCTGTTGTCCGTCACACCGCAATCGCTCACAGCTCTTATCCTGTAGAAATAGCTGGCGCCCAGGGACAAGCCCGTCACATTCAGGGAAGTGGAGGTCACTGCAGTATTGTTATAGGCAGGCAGAATAGCCGTAAAGCTGGAGTTGGTGCTCACATCTATACGATAGCTGCTGGCACCTGGCAGCGGCTGCCAGTTAGCCGTAAAGCCACTACAGCCAATGTTTGAGGCCGGATTGCTGACGGGTGTATTGAGGAAAGCCAGTGTAGTGGCCTGGCTGGTATTGGAATAGGCGGTAGTGCCGCAGGGAGTCACGGCACGCACACGGTAATAGTAGGTAGTATTGGCGGCCACGGGTGTCACCACATGGGTCACGGTATTGCCCACATTCAGGCCATGCATACCCGGCACAAAACTCCCGAAAAGCGGATCTGTACTGACATCGAGCAGATAGTGGGTGGCCTCAGTCACAGCGGTCCAGTCTGCCACAAAAGAGCAGGTGCTGAAGCTGGTCGCATCAGAGGTCACAGGCGCTTGTTCCAGGCTTACCGTCTCCACAGTAAGGCCATCTATGCCCAGGCCGTGACCGGCACAGCCCCCGGGACCCGTAGCGGTCCATTTGAGCATGATCTCTTCGCCTGCCGGGAGGTTGAGCCCGGTGATGAGGAACGTAACAGCGGCCTGGTTAGCAGCCAGGTTGCCGTTCACGGCAGCGCCGCCACCGCCACAAGCAGCGTTTGTTTGCGGAGAGGTAAAGTTGAGACCGCCTACGCTGGTGAACCCGCCCGATAGGCTGGTCACCGTGGCGCCGGTGGCATAACCGAAATTCAGGCTGGAAGTGGCCCCGCCGCTTTCGCCCACATGCCACTGCTTGCCGGTATAGGAGACCCGTATACAATTAACGGCCATGCTGCTGTTATTGCGTATGCGGAAACCAAACTCCACTCCACCCCCGCGGGCACCCAGCGTTCCCTGGCCCGGGGCGGCACGATATACATAGGCGCCGTCTGTGGCACTGCTGCCATTATCCTGCGTAATACTACCTGTACTGAGATACCAGCCCGGTAGCGTACTATTATTGGTAAACGCACCACCGGCAAGCGAGGTGAAACTTTGTGTAAAAGGCACCCCTACGGCCACATTCTGCTGTGCGGGCAAGCCTCCGGACAATAAGCAAAACGCCAAAACACTAAAAACAATCCTTAAAGAGGCCCGGCTTTTCATAAAACGTAATCCTGGTTTCATAACAGCATAATATTGTACACAATATAGTACAAAACTGTTTTTACCAAACAGTTCAGAGAAAAAGTATTTAGCCGGGCTAAAGCAGGACGGGGCGCCTATCTGTTCACATAAATCACTGATTATCACATCATTACATCTAATAAACCTGAAAAATATATCATTTATTACTCCTGCAAAAACCAGGACTGCCCGGCCCACATCACTATAACTTATACCTAAGCAGGAATCATTACCCTGAAATCAACCCGCTGATCTCGCGGCAGAAAGCACCTCTGTCCTGACAGTATTCAGTAGTTTACGGTATACTTCCAACCCCCATACAAACGGGCTTACTCAGCCGGTCAAGCCGTGAACCTCTGCCGGCACCCGCAGCATACCTCAATATAAGCTGCGCACACGAATGGTTGCCGTCACATCCTTGAGAATCTCCATGGCCAGTGGCGTGTTGCCTTTGGCAATGTCCAGCACCACGTAACCGATGGTATCATTGGTTTTGAGGAACTGCCCCAGGATATTGAATCCCTGGTCGGATAACCGCTGGTTGAGTTCGCTAAGCACCCCGCTGCGGTTATAGTGGATGTGTAACAACCGGTGGGTATTCTCCTGGCGGGGAAGCTGAAGCTCCGGCAGGGTTACGGAACCCACTGTACTGCCGGTGTCGAGGTAATCCAGCAGTTTCTGCGCCACATCCAGCCCTATGTTCTCCTGGGCCTCTTCCGTGCTTCCGCCGATATGCGGGCTCAGGATAACATTAGGAAGCCCCTGCAAGGGATTCTCAAAGCGTTCCTGCGCACTGGCCGGCTCCCGCTCAAACACATCTGCGGCAGCCCCCCCTACCCGGCCGGACAACAGGGCACCGGCCAGTGCAGCCGTGTCTACCACTTTGCCGCGGCTGTAGTTAATGACATGGGCGCCGGGTTTCAGCAAACCAA
>JAHBTG010000093.1 GCA_019638695.1 Bacteroidota bacterium
ATGAAGATCCGCAGACCCAGCTTTTATGGGCAGACCTGGATGCTTCGCTGCGCATTTCCATGCAGCATTTGCGGGAGAGTATATGGGCCTTGAGCGCGGCCAGTATTACCTTGCTCCAACTGGCCGACCGTATCCGGCTGTTCGGGCAAAAGCGCTTTACAGCCTCGCAGACACACTTTAGCCTTACCAGTACGGAAGAACCCCTCTTGCTCAAACCGGACCAGGCGCTGGCGTTGTATCGTATAGCCCAGGAAGCGCTGAATAATGCCGCCAAATATGCCAATGCTTCCCGGGTGACCCTGCAGCTCACGGCAGAGGAGGGTATGCTGCAGATGGTGATTGCGGATGATGGACTGGGATTTGATGCAGCTCTGCTGGCCGAAGGTTCCTATGGCCTCTCCAATATGCGCGCCCGCGTGCAGGAGCTGGGCGGTACTTTTACGCTGACCTCTGCACCGGGGGCCGGCACAAGGCTGCAGGTTCAGGTACCCATTTAGTACATTTGCCTAATGCCCGGATGTTTTCCCGGGGTGTATTTTTGTTCATATGGAAAACATCAAGATAGCTTGGGCAGAGGATAATGCGCAATTACAGAAATTGTATGTGGATGCCGTGGCTTTATATCCCGATCTGCAACTGGTAGCTACTGCCCGTTCCGGCGATGAGCTGATCATGCGGCTCAATCGTCTGCCGGCAGACCAGCATCCCCAGGTGGTGGTCATGGATGTGGAAATGCCCGGCATGAATGGCATCGAAGCTACGCGCCGCATATCTGCCCTGCTGCCCGATGCCAAAGTCTTGATGTTTACCGTATTTGAAGATGCCAACCACCTCTTCCAGGCCATTACTGCCGGTGCCAGCGGGTACCTGCTCAAGGATGAGCCCATGCCCCAGATCGTGCAGGCCATCAAAGACGCCGCCAAAGGAGAGGTGCGCCTGAGCCCGCTCATTGCCAGCACGCTGCTGCAAACGGTGCGCAACCAGTGGAAGCCGGACCAGGCCGGGGCGCCCAGTGATAAAACACCCATCTCTGCCTATGAGCTCACGCCCAGGGAGATCGAGATCCTGGGTATGATCGTAGACGGCCTCACTTATACCCAGATAGCGGACAAGATCTTTATCAGCCCCAGCACTGTGCGCAAGCATATAGAGAATATCTATGCCAAGTTGCATGTCAACAGCAAGGCGCAGGCCATTCAGCTGAGCTACCGCAACGAATGGTTCGGCACGCCCGGCGCGTAATAAGTGCGGTTTTGTCATGTTTGAGGCATATGCGCTAACTTTAGCCTCCTATGCCTGCCCCTGTATTCTTTTACAGAAGATACCTCCTCCCCTGTTTGCTGTTGGCTGGTCTGGCGGTACTTGTCCAGGTGCCCGCCTGCACCGGTCATGGACCCGCAGACGATCCTCCCCTCTCAGAGTTTGCCTCTCTGGATCCCGCTACCCGCTACGTGGGACAGCAAGCCTGCCGGAGCTGCCACCAGGAGATCTATGACACCTATAGTCAGACCGGCATGGGCCGTTCCTGGTATAAGCCCCGTCAGGCAGAAGCCATTGAAGACTTCGGCCCGTCTGCGCGGGTATATGACCGCTGGAGCAACTATTGGTACAGGCCCTACTGGAAAGACAGCACCCTTTACATCCAGGAATACCGCCTCAATGGTGCCGATACCGTGCATAGCCTGCATGAGCGCATGGATTATATTGTGGGGAGTGGACACCAGACCCGCAGTTATATCCTGGAGCGCAACGGTTATCTGTATGAAGCGCCTATTACCTGGTATGTGCAGCGCAAGCGCTGGGACCTTAGTCCCGGGTATGAAGGCGGGCATAACAGCCGCTTTGGCCGCCCCATAGGTGCAGAGTGCATGCACTGCCATAATGATCCCAGTCCTTTGGTGCCGGGCACCCTGAATAAATATGAGCGCGTAGCCCTGGGTATCGGGTGCGAACGCTGCCACGGGCCGGGCAGTGTGCACGTGGCCCGCATGGAAGCAGGTAATGAAATAGATGTGAGTAAGATGGCGGATAAGTCCATCGTAAATCCCCGCCACCTGGAAGCTTCCCGCCAGTTTGATGTGTGCCAGCAATGTCACCTGCAAGGCGTCAATGTGCCCACGGGGGGCGAGTTCCGCCCCGGTATGGCGCTTTCACAGGCCTGGGAGGTGTTTCTTCTGCCGCAGGGAGACGTCAGCAGTTTTGGCATCGCCAGCCATGCCGCCCGCCTGCGCCAGAGCCGCTGCTTTACCGTCAGCAAGACACTGAGCTGCACCAACTGCCACGATCCCCACAAGGGGATACATGGCGCCCCCGCCGCTCATTACCGCAATGTGTGCCAGTCCTGCCACGCCGGCAAGGATAGCGGCTGCACTGCCCCTATGAATAAGCGGCAGGCCCGCCAGGATGACTGCGCCGCCTGTCATATGCCCAAAGGCGGTACCAGTGACATTCCGCACGTCAGCTTCTCAGATCATTATATTCGTGTGCCGGGCAGAGACCCTGCGCCTGCGCCCAAAACAGACGGCCGCACCCAGGCGGCATTGCTGGAGCTTTTGTGTGCGACCAACCCCCGGCCTGGTCCGGATGCCATGGGAAAAGCCTGGTTGCTCTATTACGAGCAACAGGATGCCCGCAATACCCGCTACCTCTACCTGGCAGATTCCCTGCTGGCGCCCACCAGTTACCTGGAGCGTGCCCGCCTGGCCTATTACCAGGGACGGTATACCCTGGCAGACCAGTGGGCCCAGAAGGCACAGGATGCGGATACCGGCCCCTGGCCGCACTACTGGCAGGCGGCAGCCCAGGAGGCTGCTATGGCCTACCGGGTAGCGGCCACTTCCTATGAGCAGCTTTTTGAAACCTACCCGGGCATGGCAGAGGCCGGTATGAAAGCTGCTATCCTGCCGCTTCAGCTGCCAAACCCCAGTCCCCAGCAGGTGACACATGCCAGGTCTCTGCTCCTAAAAGCCCTGGCGCAAAAGCCTCATGACAAACAGATCCTTTGTAATCTCGGATTCGTTCATATGGGATTAAATGAACTGCCCCAGGCCGAACAGCGCCTGAAAGCGGCGTTGCGCCTGGATCCTGACTATGCCAAGGCCCTGGAGAACCTGGTGCTTTGTTACCATTTCCAGGGCAAGGAGGAGCAACGCAATGCCACAGCCCGCAGGCTGGCGCAGCTACCCGAAGGCGCCCAGGCATTACAAAAGCTGAGTATGTTCCTCAATAAATAAAAAAAAGGGGGCAGACCCTAAGATCGCCCCCTTCCCTTCAAAGTGTCTGAGCTGCTGAAGCTATCTGCTCCCGTGGCGCTTAGGGCAGTATTTCCAGGCGTTGCGTATGCTGTTGCTGCCCGGCTTCCATGCGCAGGAAATAGCTACCGGTAGCCAGGTGTGCCACCGGTAGCTGCAGCACATGTGTGCCGCTGTTCAGCGTATAGGATTGCTGGAAAACCCGGCGGCCCAGCAGGTCCACTAAAGCTACCTGCACACGTTCTGTGCGGTCCAGCGGAAATGCCAGCGACAGGTGATCTTTTCCATGACTAACAGGATTGGGATATACCCGCACTTGCCAGGCGGCAGCGTCCTGCCAGATGACCGTGCGCACGGCGCTGCTTTCCTGGCTGCCGTCGACCCCCAGGGCCTGCAATCGGTAGTGACAGATATCATAGGCTGCCGGACGGTTATCGAGGTATTGGTAGTTGCTGGCATTCATATCGGGCTGGAAGTATACTTTCTCATAGTTCACCGCATCCGTGCTGCGCTCTATCCAGTACCCCAGCAGCGAGGTCTCCGTTACGGTCGTCTGCCAGCTGAGCAGGGCGTGTTGCGGCCCTTGTGCTGTGGCAGAGAATGCCGTCCAGACAATGGGCATGGGATTGTCAAAAGAACCCAGGGTGAGCTGTGCCGTGCTTCCTGCAAAGTTGCCGCCCGCTCCGGCCGTAACGCTGCCGCTTGCTGTGGCAGAGCCTGAGGTGGAGCCGTTGGACAGGGACAGCCAGCCGGAAACGGTATACCGTGCAGGGGTGATGTCTGTGAGACTGGGGATCAGGCTGGCCACGCCTGACTGCCAGTAGAGCGTGGGGACGATGTTATTATCCGCGCCTCCGGCAGTAGCGCTTTGGGTCAGGGTCCAGTGCTCTACGGGACTTACCGAGATCAATGGATCTATCACATTATCACCGTCAGCAGCGCCGCTGTGCGAATATTGTGCTGTGAAGGCGTCTCCTGTGTTATTAGGAGCTGTGATGCCTATCCGGCCTACAAACCCGCTGTTGCCGGTGGGGAAGATAAAAGCGCTGTTGCCGTTCTTGCGCACAGGGCCGTCTACATAGCTGCTGTTGTTTGGGCTGCCGGCAGAAGAGCCTGCCAGGAACGTCAGCAGGTTGGCGGCCGTGCTGTGGACGATACCCTGGGTAAATGTCATGGCTCCGCTAATACTTACCGGGCCACCCAGGAATACTGCGCCTCCGGGTTTATTCACCACCAGGTTGGCAAACGTCTCCGTGCCGGTGGTGCGGGTAACCGTCTGGTTGGTATTGCCTACCAGCTGTACGGTTTCCCCGCCTTCTACAAAGGGATCGCTATGCGTGCTGGTATTGGTCCAGTTGCCGTGCAGGGCAATGATATCATTACCGGCATCTACGTTCAGGGAGGCGGCTCCCTGGATAGTGAGGTTGCCGAGCACGTTTATGGTTTCTGCGGTAGTACCGCTGAAATTGGCATTGGTGGTCTTGGTGCCGCTGGTGCCGTCAAATATCAGGTTGTAATAGTTGTTGGCAGAGGGCTTGAAGATATTCTGGTTGCCGCTGCGCATGTAAGATACCGTATTGTTGGTAGCGCCTGCATTGAGCACTACATTGGCGTTGATGGGATTTTCGCTGGTGCCCCGCAGTTGCAGCAGTCCGCCCGTGTCATTGGTAAAGGTCGGGTTCCCGGCATTGCGGGAGATATTATCGGTGACCAGCGTACTCCGGTTGGTAAAGGTCTGGTTACCCGTGCGGAATGCCAGTTCGCGCATTTCAAAAGTGCCTATCCCGTCCAGCGTAACGTTCTTGGTGTTTTCTATGCGAAAGACATCAATGTCCACGATGGTGGAGTTGTTGATGATGGGGAAATCATTGTTGTTGCCATTGATGGTGATGCCCGACCCGGTAACGCCGGCGTTGCCGCCGATACTCTCTCCTAAACCGCCGCCGGTATTGATGACCAGGGCGTTATTACTGCCGTTGGTAAAGTTCAGCACCACGCTGTTGGCCGTCCATACCAGTGCGCCGCCGGGTTGTACCACTACGGCACGCACATTGCGGTTGTCGCTTAGCAGCACGATAGAACCGCAGGTGATCTCCACAACAGAGGCATTCCCGGGCACGGAGTTGACGTCCCAGGTGCCGGCAACGTTCCAGTTGCCGGAAGCTACGTTGGAACGGTGAGTGATCGCCGGCAGGGTAATGGCCGGGTTGCTGGCATTGACTACCGTGATGTTGTTGAACCGGTAGAACTCATTGACGGTAGTATTGGCTACTTCAAACCGTATGCGCAGGTTGCTGCCCACGGCGCCTCCGCTGCAACTGGAGGCGGAGATGAGGCGGCCGAAGTCGTCGTTCTGGAAGGAGTTGATGGCAAAATCCTGCCAGGCGCCGCCATCTACCTGGTACATCAGGCGCACATAGTCCTGGTTTTCCAGCTCTGCCGTGGTGGCGGAGGAGATCTCCACAAAGATGCGCACCCCGCCCGCGCCTGCAGAGGAGATATCGATCAGCCCGGATTCCCATACCACGTAATTGGGATTCATCCCGTTGTAGGTTGTCCCGTTGACTGTGATACTGCGTCCGGTAGCGTCGTTTACCACGTTCCTGGCCAGCAGAGAACCATTGTCTACAGACCAGATGCCCCCGGATTTCAGACCGGTCTGAATGGCCGTCCAGGGAGTGGCGCCGGCATCGGAAGTGGCGCCGTTGGGCAGGTCGTCAAAGGTTTCCTGCCAGATGACACTTTGTGCCTGCAGTGAGCAGAAGACGCCGGAGGAAATAAAAAAAGCAAGAACGCAAACTTTAAAAAGGTGCCTGGTCATTTGATAGGATTATTGTGTGAAATTCAATGATAAAGAAAGCCTGTCTGCCATTGGTATAATAATTCAAGGCCAGGAATCAGGAGACTGGCATGGAAATGTTTTGAAGGTAGTGCCTAAGTAATTTGTGCAAAATTAATTAAGTTATGCTTTTATTCCTAGGTTTCTAACCTACGTATTTTTACTGTATATGTTGTGGTTCGTGATAGATTTTGTATGGGAATCTTCGTGGCGCCACATAACGGAAGATTTCCGCCGTATTGTGTCTATGGCAATCGTTTTGCCATAAATTTGCGGGGTAGTCGATAAAAGCCCTGAATGGCTGTCATTATTTATGCAAAATACCCCTGCTGCCACAGAACAGCGTTATACGCCGGTTTCTCCTGAACACCTGAGCGCCTTTAGCCGCATTATACCCGGGCGGGTCTATACGGATGGAGAAGTATTGGAAGACTATGCACATGACTGGACAGAGGATCTGCACTTTTTGCCCGAAGTGGTCCTGAAACCCGAAACTACTGCCGAAGTGAGCGCCATACTCGGTTACTGTCATACCCATCGTATTGCGGTGACGCCCATGGGCGCCCGCACGGGGCTTAGCGGTGGTATGCTGCCGGTGCATGGGGGAGTGGCCCTGGCGGTGGAGCGGATGAACCGCATCCTGGACATAGATACCCGCAGCCTGCAGGTTACCGTGCAGCCCGGCGTCATTAACCAGCATATCAGCGATGCGCTGGCGCCTTATGGCCTTTTCTATCCGCCGGACCCTTCCAGCAGAGGCTCCTGTCTTATCGGCGGCAACCTGGCGGAAAATGCCGGGGGATTGCATGCCGTCAAGTATGGCATTACCAAGGACTATGTGCTGGCGCTGCAGGTAGTGCTCCCTACGGGAGAAGTTATCCGCACGGGCGCTAAGGTCCTGAAGAACAGCACCGGTTATAACCTCACCCAGCTCATGGTGGGTAGCGAAGGAACATTGGGGGTCATTACGGAGGCTACACTGAAGGTGCTGCCCAAACCCAGCCATACGGCCCTGATGCTGGCCATGTTCCCCCTGGCAGAGGATGCCTGTGACGCCGTGAGCGCCTTGTTCCGTGCAGGGCTGCTTCCCAGCGCGCTGGAGTTTATGGAGACGGATGCCATTGCCTTTGGTCAAAAGTTCCTGGGCATAGATACCTATCCTACCGAAGGGGTTGGCGGCCACCTGCTGGTAGAAGTAGATGGTAATGAAGAAGCGGCCATTCTGCGCCAGTGCGAACGGGTGGCCGAGGTACTGGAGCAGTACCGGGTGCTGGACATCCGGTTTGCGGATACTGCGGAGAAACAAGCTGAACTGTGGCGCCTGCGCAAATGCCTGGGCGAAGCGGTGAAGGGCCATACCATTTACAAGGAAGAAGATACCGTGGTGCCCCGTGCCGAGCTGGCGCAGCTGCTGGCCAAAGTGAAGGAGGTGGGCCGCCGCTTTGGCTTCCAGAGCGTGTGCTATGGCCACGCCGGAGATGGCAACCTGCATGTCAATATCATTAAGAATGATATGCCCGACGACCGCTGGGAAAACGAGCTGCCCCTGGCTATCCGCGAGATCTTTGAGTATACCGTGTCGCTGGGGGGTACCCTTAGCGGGGAGCACGGCATTGGCTGGGTGCAGCGGCGCTATATGGACATTGCCTTTTCTCCCTTGGAACTGGAACTGATGCGAGGGATCAAGCGCCTGTTTGATCCGCATAATATTCTCAATCCCAGCAAGATACTGCCATAGAGATTTAACGCTTCAGTTTCCGGCAGGCCGCCTTCTGCCGGCACCGATATTATTCAACGATACCGCACTGTTTTTCATGTCTACCCTCTCCTTTCCCAGGGAAAAGATCAGGTTCCTCTTGCTGGAGAATGTTCATCCCCAGGCTGCGGCCCTGTTACAGCGCCACGGCTATACCCACATAGAGCTGCAAACCGGCGCGCTGGAGCCCCATGAACTTATCCACCGGTTGCCCGAGGTACATGTGCTGGGCATTCGCAGCAAAACCCGGCTGCCGCCGGAAGTGCTGGCCCATGCTCACAAACTGCTGGCTGTGGGGGCTTTTTGTATCGGTACGGACCAGATGGACCTGCCTGCGCTGATGCAGCAGGGCGTGGCCGCTTTTAACTCCCCTTATAGCAGTACCCGTTCTGTGGCAGAGCTCACGATAGGTGCCTGCATTCAGCTGATGCGCCGCATGCCGGAGAAAAGCAGGGCCGCGCATGAGGGCCGCTGGCTGAAGACCGCAGACCATTGTCATGAGGTGCGCGGCAAGGTGCTGGGCATTATCGGATATGGCCGCATCGGCAGCCAGGTGAGCGTGCTTGCAGAGGCGCTGGGCATGCAGGTGTGCTTTTTTGACATTGTCCCCAGGCTGGTGATGGGCAATGCCCGGCGGGCAGAATCGCTGGAAGCGTTGCTACGCACTTCGGA
>JAHBTG010000094.1 GCA_019638695.1 Bacteroidota bacterium
CAGCATCGGGCTGTGCCCTGTATGCGTCCGCAGAGTAAGATCCTTCGCTGCGCTCAGGATGACGCGGAGCGGTGCGAGTGAGGGGACAGCAGCAGCCCCTACCCCCCTTCAAGCCGGAATCATTACCCTGGAGTGCCTGCCAGTCCTCCTCCCGCAGTTTCGCCCTTTTCGCTTGGGCTGCTGGGCAGGGGTATATAGGCACCACGGACATCTTTCATGCGGCGAAAGGGCATGCGGGGAGATCCCTACCCTATTACCCGCCGGAAGCCGATCTGCGGAAGCCGATGGGTGGCGTGCCGTTAGATGCCGGCTGGCTGGTGAGCGAGAATTCTTCCAGGTCTGCCAGTTCCAGCGTACGCAGCATATCGGGCTTGCGCTCAGCGGCAGGCATGCGGGCCAGGCGCAGGTGCTGGTTCTTGATGGCTTTCTCCACGATCTTACGCACGCTGCGGGCATTGCCAAAATACTTGTCTCGGTTGCCAGACAGCAGGTCCAGGTACTTGGAGAGGTGCTCCAGGGCAGGTACACTGGCGCGGATATTATCCCTGCTGAGGATGCTCTGGGCAATCTCCAGCAGAGCCTCTACCCCATAGTCTTCGAAGTGGAAGGTTTTGTCAAAACGGCTGCGCAAACCGGGATTGCTATTGAGGAAATGCTCCATCTCATGGGGATATCCCGCCACGATCACCACAAACTCCCCGCGATTATCCTCCATGCGTTTGAGCAGGGTGGCAATGGCTTCCTGCCCATAGGTATCCTGGCTGCCTTGCATGAGGCTGTAGGCTTCATCTATAAACAGCACGCCGCCCATAGCCTGCTGGATAAGTGCATCGGTCTTACTGGCGGTTTGGCCCACATAGCCGGCCACCAGCTGCTGGCGGTCGCATTCTACGAGGTGCCCGCGCTCCAGTATGCCCAGATGCTTGTAGATGCGGGCCATGATGCGCGCCACGGTGGTCTTGCCGGTGCCGGGGTTACCCAGGAATACGGTATGCAGGTTAAACTCATCGCGGACGTTCTTGCCGATATCCCGGTAGAACCGCACGAGCTGCACCATCTCTTCAATCTCAGTCTTGATGCTGTGCAGGCCGGTAAGGTTCTTGAGCTCATGCAGGTCATGCTTGAGCGGTCCTTCATCCACGGGGATATCAGCTATTTTGCGGGTGCTCTGCATAAAGATGCGCTGCACGTCTTCCAGGGAAACGGTGCACAGCGTCTCGGCATCCAGAGAATTGAGATTGGGGTGCTTCATCAGGCGCAGCCCCAGGTTCATCTTGGCAGCATCCATCAGGCTGTTGACCAGGCGTGCATTGCCAAAGGTGCGGTCACGGTCGCGGTATTTGCGCACCAGCTCATCATACAGGCACTCGCGCCCTTCCGGGCTCAACTGTATCCCCCGTCGCTCAGCGGTATATTCCGAGATCAGGATCAGTTCCTGGGGGGTATAATCGGAGAAATGAAACACCTGGCCGAAGCGGCTGCGCATGCCGGGATTACTGTCCAGGAAATGCTGCATCTCTTCGGGATACCCGGCTACAATGACGGCCAGGTCTCCGGCACCGTCGCTCATCTCTTTGAGGAGAATCTCAATGACCTCGCGGCCAAAATCCTTGCTGTCGTCCGACTTGCGGGCAAGGCTATAAGCTTCGTCTATAAAGAGAATACCTCCTCTGGCTTTGTTAATGGCTTCCTTTACCTTGGGGGCCGTCTGGCCGATATACTCTCCTACCAGGTGGCTGCGGTCCACCTCCAGCACATGTCCGCGGCTCAGCAGGCCCATCTGTTTATAGATGCGGCCCATGAGGTTGGCCACGGTGGTCTTGCCGGTACCGGGGTTGCCCACATACACGGAATGGAGATTGGCTTTTTCTTCTTTCTCCAGCCCCTTTTCGTTACGAATGCGGACAAAGTTGAGGTACTGTACATACTCCTGCACCTTGTCCTTCACGGCCTCCAGGCCAATGAGGTTCTGCAGCGCCTCCATAGGGTCCTGTTCCTGCTCCCGGGACACCGGACCGGCAGGGCGCAGAAGGGCCTGGCTGCTGGGCACATAAAACTGCATGTCTGCCGGTGCTTCGCCAAAATGATCTGCCGCAGAAAAGGGCAGGATGGCGATGACACGGTCCATGAACACCACCTCCAGCTTATAATCATCGGCATACCAGCTTCCTGCCTTGCGGCTGCCCCAGCCCACATTGCAGTAAATACGGTCCTGGGCCGGGCTCACCAGGAACAATTCATGGTTATAGCCCTTGAGCTGACCGGTATCGCTGTAGAAATTAAAGAACAGCTCGCAGGACCACTCAACGCCTTTGTCTTTGAGGAGGTTCTCCGCCTCAAACTCTACCCAAACGGAACGGGTGAGGTCTTTGTTAAAGACGGAATAATAGGTGCGCTGTTCGCGGGGCAGGTCTTCATGCCCCGCCTCATACAGGCGCAGGCTGGTGATCTGGAAATAGGGGTTCTGGTCCTCGCGCACCAGCCCGGCATCTACAATATAAAAGAAGGCGGAGGTATCTGCCTTCTGGCCGTCTATCCATACCTCCCAATAGTAAGTACCTGCCGTCCAGAAAGCGCCGGGCTCATCCACTCCCCAGCCCTGGCGGATATATACGATATTCTCATCTGCAGGCACGGCCTGTTTAACCTCTATACTGCAGATCTGGCGGCCGGTGTGTTCGAATGCCTTCAGCTGGCAGTTGATCTGCCAGTCTTCTTCATCAAAGAGCTTATTAAAGAATGAAAACTCGGCATAGATAAAAGACACCTCGCTCACCTCAAAGACCTGCCGGTATTTCTTCTTGTCATCTACCAGGTTCTCCTTGGATGCATATACCTTCAAGTCTCTGAATTTGTAGGGTCTGAATCCTTCAGGCTTGTTCATTCTCGCAATAGCTAGGTTTCGATTAAGAGCAATTTAACGCAAAAAATACATTGCAAAACCCATACCAAACTCAAACGTGGATAAAATGCATCTAAATACGCCCTCCAAATCATTCTATTACTTAATAGAAATACATAAAAAAGAAGCATTTCACCCCATCTGCGCGCCAGGTTCATACCCGGGTCATCTTATGTAACCGCCTATTCTTTTACAATCCTGAGCGTGCTGTGGTGCTCGCCCTGCTGCACCTTTACCAGGTATATACCAGTGGCATAGGGGGTCATATCCAGGCTGGTTTGCACGGCACCGGCTGTGCCGGTCTGTTGTAACAACTGCCCGCGACAATCCCACAAACTTATGGTCAGCGGTCCTGCCGGATGCGTTATCTGCACAGTATGCCGCACAGGGTTGGGAAAGGCCGATATGCGGAGCTCCCGGGCCTGCACGCGGCCAGCCGGCCAGCCACAGGATAATTTGCGTATGCGGTGATTGGACTCATCGGCAATATACAGGCCCATCAGCGGCTCTCCTGCAAGACCCGAAGGGTTGCGAAAGCGGGCATCGGCGGCGTTTCCTTCCACATATCCTTCCGGACTGCCGCCGGCCAGCGTGGTCACCCCGGTAGTGGGGCTAACCAGCCGGATGCGGTTATTATAGGTATCGGCCACGATGAGATTGCCATGTACGTCGATCAGCACCTGGTTGGGGAAACGGAAGCTGGCCTGCAGGGGATTAAGACTATCCCGGAAGGCCTCTTCCCCATTGCCCGCCATGGTGGTCACTTCTCCATCCGTACTCAGGCTGATGCGACGAATGCGATGGTTATAGGTATCGGCCACATACAGGTCGCCCGCGGCATCTATACCTAACCCATGCGGGAAGTTGAAGCGGGCTGTGTTCAGCGGGCCATCCACATACCCGGCTGCCAAACCGGCCAGCGTGGTCACCACGCCCTGGGGAGAAACTTTGCGAATGCGGTGGTTGCCCACATCGGCTACATATAAATTGCCCTCGGCGTCTCGCACAATACCCATGGGGGAGTTAAAACGGGCAAAAACCCCGGTACCATCGGCAAAACTACCCCCGTCCACGCTTACGGAACCGCCACCCGCCACAGTGGTCACCACACCGGCGGGTGTAACTTTACGCACCCTGTGGGAGCCATATTCTGTTACATATACGTTCCCGTCCGGGTCCGTGGTAATGCCCGAAGGAAAGTAGAAGCGGGCAGCGCCACCAGTGCCGTCCAGGAAACCGGGCGCCTGTCCGCCGGCCAGCGTGGACACTTCCCCCTGCGGGGTGATCCTGCGGATACAATGGTTATTCCTGTCTGCCACATACAGGTTGCCCTGCGTATCCATAGCAAGGCCGTACGGAAAATAAAAACGGGCGTTTGCTACCGTCCCATTCTGCAGGCCGCCGATGCTACCGGCCGCTGTGCCAACCTCCAGTTCGCACAGGTCCTGTGCAGTTGCCGGTGGTGAAAAAACTGCAAAAAGCGCCCACAGCAGGGCAATACGCATTGTCATCTTCATAGTATGGTCAACAGACCGCAAAATATGAACAAAAAAACCTGGAACCAGGGATTAGCCCCAGATAGCCAAAAACCCGGCCGGACGGTCGGGTTTTAGTGAGGTACCAGAGGGAGTCGAACCCCCGTACAGGCTTTTGCAGAGCCTTGCCTAGCCACTCGGCCATGGTACCTTGGGCGCACAAAAATACGCTTTTTTCTGACTACACCAATCCAACAACATCTTTGCGGCCGGAAATCTGTCGGAGTCCCGTAAATTTGCCCGCATGGCACAATATACCCTACACCCCGTGCGCACAGACGCAGACCGCAGGGCATTCCTGGATGTAGTTGACCGGATCTATGCGCATGACCCCGTATATCCTCGTCCGCTCGATATGGACATCAACGGTGTGTTCCTCCCGGCCAAGAACAGCTTCTTCCAGCACGGACGGCTGGAGCGCTGGATCTTGAAGGCTGCACTCGGTCAGACCGTAGGACGCATTGCGGCTTTTGTGAATGACCGCAAGGCCCACAGCTTTGACCAGCCCACCGGGGGCTGCGGCTTCTTTGAGTGTATTGACGATGCAGATGCGGCCAGCCTGTTGTTTGATACTGCCAGGGACTGGCTAAAGGAGCACGGCATGGAGGCAATGGACGGCCCCATTAATTTTGGGGAGAATGACAAGTTCTGGGGGTTGCTGGTAGAGGGGTTTACGCATCCCAGTTACCAGATGCCCTATAACCCGCCTTATTATGAGGCCCTCTTTACCCAATATGGCTTTGAGAAGTATTTCGGCCAGGTAGCCCGCCATATGGATATTACCCGCCCCATCGGCGAGCAGTTTCGCAAGGTGCATGAGTGGGTGAAGCAACGGAGCGGGGTTGTCTTTGAGCCGCTCAACCGCAAGCACCTGGATAAGTATGCCCGGGATTTCCTCGCCATCTACAATGACGCCTGGGCTTACCATGAGGGTTTCACGCCTATGACGCAGGCCCAGGTGGACAAAATGGTGGCCCAGCTCAAGATGGTACTGATCAGCGAACTGGCCATCTTCGGCTACATAAAAGGCGAGGCCGCAGCGATGGTAATCGCCCTGCCCGACCTGAACCAGATCTTCAAACCCTGGAAAGGCAAGATGCGGTGGCAGGAAGTGCTCAGGTTCCTGTGGCGCAAGCGGGGGCAGTTCGCCTGGTATCGCAAAAGAGGTATACTCACCCGTGCACGGGTGGTCATCATAGGCGTGCGGCCCAAGTTCCAGAAGCTGGGACTGGAAACGGGACTGGCGCTCACCACGATGGATGAGGTGCGCCATATGGGCATCAAAGAGATTGAGCTCAGCTGGGTAGGTGAGTTCAACCCCAATATGCTGAAGGTAATGGAAGCCACCGGCGCCACCCTGGGTAAGCGCTACAACACCTACCGGTATATGTTCGACCGCAGCAAACCCGTGGTGCCTTACCACGAGATCAGTATGGACAAGCGCGATAAAGCGCAGGGGCTGACAGCACAGGCAGCCGAACCGGGAGAATAGCAGTACAGGTTGCCGGTAAACGACAGCGCCCCCACAAACCTAGAAATCGATGAACGTATCCCGCCAGTCGCGGCGTTTGGTCACTTTCAGGTCCTGCAGGGCCGTGCTCTTTACATTGATGGTGATGAAATAGCTGCGCCGCAACCCGAAGGGGATCCAGTTGAGGCTCATCTGCCAGCAGTGCAGGTCCCGGGTGATATCCACCGTGGTAAAGGCAAATTCCTTGTTCTGGAGGTCATAGTTGGTATTGAAGCGCAGTTCCCACTTGGGTGTGAACTTATAGGTGCCGCTGAGATTCAGGCTATGCCGCATGGCCTCGGTATCCGTGCCATACAAGCGGTCGAAGCTCAGGGTATAATTGGCATTGAGGCTCCATTCCATGGCAGAGGGCGCATACAACCGGTCATAGGATTGCCGGAACTGGCTCTGCGGACGAACCGGGCGTTCCTTACCGGGAGATTCCCGGGTATCATCAGTTGTTGTTGGGGGTAGCTGTCCGGGCAACTGCGGTTGCTGGGGCGTTGCCAGGCTGCGGGTGCGCCGGGTACTGCGCAGACTGGTGCCCAGGGCAAAGCTGGCATTGATCAGCCGCGCCAGGCGGCCGTCCTGCTGCACCTGCAGCTGGTTAATGCGGTATGGGTTCAGGCGGCCGCTGGCGCTGTCCGGACGGGCGTATCCATAGGGATCATGCGTCGCCCGCAGGTTCAGGTTGATGCGGTTATTAGCAAAATTGGAGCGCAGCTCGGAAGTGATGAGCGAAAGACGCAGGCTGTCTGCCGCCAGGTTATAGTTGCCACTGAGCCCCAGGTTATCGATCAGCCGCAGGTAAGTAGCCTTGCGCTTGCCGGTGGTGGAATCTACCACCGCATTGCGGCTGAAATACTTCATCTCCCAGATGTTCTGCAGCTGGAAACCTATACTCTGCTGCTCCCCGGCGCTGGGCCCGCCCAGCAGAAAACCCTCAAACCGGCTATAGCGCATTTCCCGCAGCAGGCTGTCCGTAGAGGTGGCTGTGCGGTAAAACCCCCAGGAGGTCTCTGAAAAATCAGGGCGGTAGGTATAGCTGAGACTGGGCACCATCGTATGCCGCAGGCGGGTGCCCCGTTTGCCCAGTTCTGCAGTAGTGCCGTAGAGGGTGGTGCTGGTGGTCAGGCTAACATTAAAGTCGCGGGCGGTATGAAAGCCGTTCTGTACCCGGCGGCTGGTCAGGCTGTCCAGTTCGGGATTGAGGTTGCTGCGCACATATTGTTTTTGCACCTCTTCCAGGTACCAGTATTCGCGGTAGTTAAGACTGGGCGTGGCGGTGACGAACTGGAGGAACTTGAGATTGGTATTGACGGTTGCGGTATGCAACATACCGTTCTCCATGTAGTCCAGCGCTTCCGGGGTAAAGAGCAGGCTGTCCGGCACCCGGATGCGGTTGCGCAGGCTGCTGTTATAGGTAACGCCGATCTTGTCATACCAGCGCGGGCTCCCCCCGCGGCCAGAGTTCTTAAAGGGATACATCCGGTCCTTATTGAAAGCCACATCCGGCAGGTTAAGCGTCATCATGCGGACAGGATTGGCAAAGCCCGGCTCCTGTGTATAGTTCAGGTTCTGCTGGTGGCCCAGGTTAAAGGTAAGATTGGCGCCCAGGCGCGGAAAGCTCGTCTGGTAGGCAATGGAAGACCGCAGGTCACTGCGCAGAATATCCGTGCCCAGGCCGTTGCGGCGCAGGGCATTGCTGCTGCCCGCATGCACGGATGCCCGCAGAGAGCTCTGGGGCGTGAACGTCTGATTATGCTCCCACTGCACGAACACGTTGCGCTCCTGCCGGAAGTTGAAGTTGGGATTGGAGAACCCCTCATCCTCAGGAAAGTTCACCTGTATAAGGCTATACTCCAGGCTGAACAACCCCCGGTACTGGTAATGCCGGAGGTAGTTGGTCAGCACACGGGCACGCCAGCCCCCCTTGGAATAGATATCTCCCGCAAGTGTCACATCCGCATGCTGGGAAGCCGCCCAGTAAAAGCCCAGGTTTCGCAAGAAGAAGCCCCGGTCCAGGGCCTCGCCAAACTCGGGGAAGATAAGGCCGCTGGCACGGCTCTTCTGTATGGGGAAAAACCCGAAAGGGATGACCAGCGGCAACGGCACATCGCCGATAGCCAGGTACAGCGGCCCGCTGATAATGCGGTCCTCCGGTATCATCTTCAGCTTTTTGGAAGCGATGTAGAA
>JAHBTG010000095.1 GCA_019638695.1 Bacteroidota bacterium
GCGGCCTTCCGGCGGCCCAAAACAAACTCGCCCCCTGCCAGGGGCTCAGACAGTGTTTTGGGCGGATCGCCTGGCAGCCGCTCCCGCGGTTTCGCCCTTTTCTGTAAGGCCGATTTTACAGGGGTGTATATCTGCCATGGGAAAAGACATCATCCGGTGTAGATTGGTATATCAGTGCCAACTCGTTTTGGGGTCTCCTGCTGTGGACCCAGCGCTATACCGGAGATGCCGAGACAAGCTATGAGATCCTTCGCTGCGCTCAGGTTGACGCGGGGGTGTGCAGGGGCATGCAAGTGCGGGGCAAGTATTTACAGCAAAACCACCCCCCACCCCTCCTTGACAAGGAGGGGTGCCGGAGCTATCACCCCGAATTTATTTCGGGGTCTCCTACTAAGGCCCGGCATTATGCGGGGGATGCCGAAACGAGTTCGGCAGGACGGGCAGGGAAAAGCTACCCCCTGAGACCCCAGCGTCAACCTGAGCGCAGCGAAGGATCTCATACTCGCAGGTCAAAAAATGACCAGCCTTCCGGGCCGATAAGATTGCCTTCGTACCTTCGCAAGGCAATTTCCATTTTCAGTACCCATGTGTGGCATAGCCGGTTACCTCTCCCCCAATGGCACATTCCTGCCGCAACACCTGGCGCCCATGGCACAGGCCATAGCGCACCGCGGGCCGGATGCCCAGGGCCTGTGGCAGGATGAAGTGTGCGGACTGGCCCACCGCCGCCTCAGTATCCTGGATCTCAGCACAGCGGCCAACCAGCCCATGGTTTCCCATTGCGAGCGCTACCGCATCGTGTTTAACGGCGAGGTATTCAACTACCGGGACATCGCCCGCGAGATGGGTATTGCCGCACACACTACCTCTGATACGGAAGTGGTGCTGGAAGCCCTTATCCGGGAAGGCATAGACGCCTGCCACCGATTCAACGGGATGTTTGCTATCGCCTGGTATGATACCCTGGAGAAACGCCTCACCCTGATCCGGGACCGCTTCGGCATCAAACCCATTGTATATCACTGGGACGGCCGCTCGCTGGCATTTGCTTCGGAGGTCAAGGCGTTGTGCACATTGCCCATTTCACGGCAGATTGACCTGCAAAGTGTGCAGGATTATCTTTTCCTCGAATATGTACCCGGCGACCGCACCATCTGGGACACCTTCCGCAAACTGCCGGCCGGGCACTGGCTGCAGGCAGATGCTAACGGTCTGAAGCAGGGATGCTGGTACAATATACTGGATAGAGCAACACTTCCCAAAATAGATCATAATTACCTGGAAGACAGACTATTAGAAACTCTATCCGATAGTATCCGCTACCGCCAGATCGCCGATGTACCCCTGGGTGCTTTCCTGAGCGGAGGCACGGATTCCAGCCTCATTGCAGCGGTATACCAGCAGCAGAACAACCACCCGGTACGCACCTTTACCATCGGCTTTGATGATCCTCAGTACAACGAGAGTCAATATGCCGAGGCCGTGGCGCAACACCTGAAGACCCGGCACCAAACCACCCCCCTGCGGCTGGCAGACGCCCGGGCCCGCCTTGCAGACATTTTCACCTGGTATGACGAACCTTTTGCCGTCAGCAGCACGCTGCCTACCCTGCTACTCAGCGAGGTTACCCGGCGGGAAGTCACCGTGGCCCTGAGCGGGGACGGCGGCGATGAACTGTTTATGGGCTATGGCTACTACTACTGGTGGCAGCGCTGGCAGAAAGTAAACCGCCTGGGCGGACAAACGGCCCGCAAAGCCCTTGCCTGGCTGCTTACGCAGGGAGACGCCCGCAAGCGCCGCGCCGCACGGGTATTTGCGGGTCCGGGAGATGACAGCTGGTGGCTGCATATCTGGAGTCAGGACCAGTATATGTTCTCGCAGGCAGAGGTGGGCAAACTCACCCGCCAACCCTACCGGCACAGCACCTTGCTGGCAGATTGGCGGCAGATGAACGAACTTCCGCTGCACCCCTGGGAAAAGATCAGCCTGTTTGATATCCGCAATTACCTGGCCAACAACCTGCTATACAAGGTGGATATCGCCAGCATGGCCCATGCGCTGGAGGTGCGGGTGCCATTCCTGGACTACCGCGTGGTAGAACTGGCTCTACGTACGCCGCCGGCCCTCAAAATGAATGCCTCGGAGCAGAAGATCCTGCCCAAGAAGCTGCTTACCCGCTTCCTGCCGCAAGAGATGGTATACCGCAAAAAATGGGGTTTCCCCGCACCCGTGGGTGAATGGCTAAACGGCCCCCTAAAATACCTTGTAGACGACCTGCTGGAGAGTAAACGCATACAACAACAAGGCATATTTAACCACCTGGAAATCAATAAATTAGTACGTGATTTTCAATCTGGTAAACATCCTTACCACCACAAGCGGGTGATGGCGCTGGTGTTCTTCCAGCTCTGGTATCAGCGGCATGCTCAGTAGGCTGGCATTTCCTGCGGGGAATCCAGGCCTAAAGCTCCGGCAAGTGGGGTTTAAGCCACTCCCGCCAGCGGTCTATCTTTTTGTACAGGGCTAGCCTGGCCACTTCTTCACCTTCTTTGTTCAGCAGGACCAGCACATTTTTGTTCATAGGGATAGAACTTACCCGATAGCCCTTCAGGTCACTGAGGGGAATATCCAGCAGCAGGGGTTTGCGGGGCATGCCCACCAAGGCGCCCAGCACACCACCCAATGCCTTCCCCATCACATGCAGGGTGCGGTACACGATGATACGGTGGGTAGTCAGGTAAATATCACAGAAATACCGCCGCATCATGGCTACCGAAACATCGAGGCATCGTTCCGCATGCAAAGCCTGCTCGCCAGGTGCCAGTGCTACAGGGACCTTCCCGGGAGCTTTCATAGGTGTATCGTTTTTTGTCATAGTCATTTAGTATTGGGCCAGAACAGGAGCATAGATAAAACCAAGATCAATAATAGCCAATAAAATACAGCCTAACCCTGTAATCGATTGTGATTTTTCAAATGAATGTTTGTCCGGAAAAATGTACTAGTCTATTGATACAAGAAGGAACTATCGGTCTGTAAAAGGCGTATCTTTGTTTTCAGTGAGAATTGAAAATACTTTATACCGATAACGCATGCTGGTAGTGATGAAGGCCAATGCCACCGAGGCCGAGATTGAAAACGTGGTCGCGGTACTTCGTGAGAACAGGAACAAACCCGAGCGGCTGCCCGGCCATACACGTGTGGCCATAGGTGTCATGGGCAATAAGGAATATGTGCGGCAGGATGACATCCTGCGCCTGCCCGGCGTGGCAGAGGTCATAGAAGTCACCAAGAAGTATAAGCGGGTAAGCCGGGAATTCCACCCGCAGGACACGCTGGTAAAAGTGGGACAGGCAGTATTCGGCGCCGGACAACCGGTGATGATCGCAGGTCCGTGCTCGGTAGAGAGCGAGGAGCAGGTGCTGAGCACGGCACATATGCTCAAAAGCGAAGGGGTGCATATCCTGCGCGGCGGCATCTTCAAGCCCCGCACCAGTCCCTATTTTTTCCAGGGTATCGGTTATGCGGGCCTCAAGCACCTGCAAAAAGCGCGGGCCGAGACCGGCCTGCCCATCTGCGTGGAGATCATGGCCACCGAAGATATAGACCTCTACAAGGACGAGGTGGATATGATACAGGTAGGCGCCCGCAATATGCAGAACTTCGATCTGCTCAAGAAACTGGCCCGCATCCAGACGCCCGTGCTGCTGAAGCGCGGGCACGCCGCCTACCTGGAGGAATTCCTTATGGCGGCAGAATACCTGCTCGATGGCGGTAACCACAACGTAGTGCTCTGCGAGCGCGGCATCCGCACGTTTGAGACCAGCTCGCGCAACACGCTGGATCTCAATTCTGTAGCGCTTATGCGCACCCTCACCCACCTGCCGGTCATCGTGGATCCCTCACATGCCGCCGGCAGGCATGATATGGTGCCTCCCCTGGCGCGTGCGGCCATAGCCACCGGTGTACATGGCCTCATTGTGGAAACACACCCCAACCCCTCCAAGGCCCTAAGCGATGCCAACCAGCAGCTGGACTTTGACCAGTTCCGCGACCTGATGCGCCAGATACGCCACCTGGCGGCAGCTTTGCCAGACCTCTACTCACCGGAAGCCATTGCCCATGCCTGATTTCAAGGAACAGATTGCCCGCAGTGAGGGATACTTCGGCGAATATGGCGGCGCCTATGTGCCGGAGGCCATCCGCGCCAATACGGATGCGCTGGCAGTAGCGTTTGAAACGCTGAAGGAAGATCCCGGCTTCTGGGCAGAGCTGCAGCAGGCCTACCGCGAAGTAAGCGGCAGGCCCACAGCCTTCACCCCGCTGCGGCGCCTGAGCACGCAACTGGGCGGTGCGCAGCTCTATGCCAAGAATGAAGGACTGAACCATACGGGCGCTCACAAGATCAACCATGTGCTGGGCCAGGTACTGGTGGCCAGGCATATGGGGCGCAGGCGCATCATAGCCGAAACAGGCGCCGGGCAGCACGGACTGGCCACCGCCACGCTCTGCGCCCGCTACGGGCTGGAATGCGTCATCTACATGGGGTACAAGGACTACCTGCGCCAGCGCCCTAACGTATTCTGGATGGAGATGCTGGGCGCTACGGTCATCCCGGTGAAGGAAGGCCAGCAAACCCTCAACGATGCGGTAGTAGCCGCTATGAAGGACCTGCTGACCCATCCCCTGGACACGCATTACCTGATAGGCACCGTAGTAGGCCCCCACCCTTATCCCAAAATGAACACCTACTTCCAGAAAATCATAGGTGAAGAAGTGCGGACGCAGAGCCTGGCCACCATCGGCCAGCTGCCGGACTATGTACTGGCCTGTGTGGGCGGGGGCAGCAATGCCATGGGCGCTTTCTATGACTTCCTGGATGAACCTGCCGTGAAGCTGGTGGGCGTAGAAGCCGGGGGGCACGGCACCGCTCCGGGCGAGCATGCCGCACGCTTTACTTCTTTGCAGAAAGGTATTTTCGAGGGATATTTCAGCTATTTCCTCCAGGATGACGACGGCAATATAGCCCCCACCGCCTCTATCAGCGCCGGGCTGGATTACTGCGGCGTAAGCCCCGTACTGGCCTGGCTGCACGATCAGGGCCGTGTACAGTTTGCGGCAGCTACAGATGCCCAGGTGCTGGATGCCTACCGCACAGTGCTGCGCACCGAGGGCCTGGTGCCTGCTATGGAAAGCATGCACGCCTTTGCCCATGCACTGGCGCTGGCGCCCACCCTCAGTCCGGATACCCATGTGGTCATTAATATGAGCGGAAGGGGTGAGAAGGACCTGTTTATTGCCATGGAACACCTGCAGCCCGCCCAAATGACCGAATTTATGCAACTGAAGCTCACCTCACTGACAACCCATGCCTAAGCTCCCCCTGATGGGTCACCTGGTGCTGGGCTATCCTACCCTGGCAAACAGCCTGGCCACAGCACGGCAATATGCAGATGCGGGTGTGGCTATCCTGGAGCTGCAGATCCCCTTTTCTGACCCCAGTGCAGACGGCTTTGTGATCTCCACGGCCAACCACAAGGCTGTGGCACAGGGCACCACGGTAGCACAGTGTATGGAGGCCCTGGCAGACTTGCGCAGAACCTATCCCGCGCTGCCGGTCATCGTGATGACCTACACGAATAAGGTATACCGTTATGGCATAGAAGCCTTTGCAAGACAACTACTGGACATAGGCATTACGGACGTGATCATCCCCGATCTGCCGCCGGATAGTCTGCAGGCACAGGCATTGCTGTCCACAGGGTTGCGACTGGTACCCGTGCTGGCAGCCAATATCCCGGAGGAGCGCCTGAATCATTACCTGGCGCTGCAACCTGCTTACTGGTACCTGATGGCGGACTTCAAAATAACCGGCCAGGATTTTACACTGAATCCCCATTTGATTCAGTTGGTTCAGAAGTTAAAAAACTATAGTGATGCACGTATAGGCATCGGTTTTGGCATCAGTACTGCAGAGCATCTGAAGGCTATCGGGGAGATTGCCGACTTTGGTATCATAGGAAGTGCGCTGATCACTGCGCAGGAGCAGGGGGACTTGTCCCGTAAGCTGGCCGAACTGGTAGAGAACGCTTAGCCCTGCATTCAGAGGTCTATCTCCGGCAAATGGGCCAGCTGGCGCACCAGCTCTATATTCACATCCACTTTGACCAGGCCAAACTCGGGGATCAGCTGGTTATCCAGCATATCCGATACATAGGCCACGGTCTGCAACTGGTTAATGATCTCTCCCTTGTCCAGGTCCTGCAGCTCCCGTATCATCTTGAGCACGATATAGCCGTCTGCAATGCCAAAGAAGGCACCGGGCAGGGTATGATTATAGCGCATAAGCTCCAGCAATATCTGGGTGGTGTTCTCTGCCGGCAGGTGGCAGAAAGGACTGATAGACTGGAGAAAACCGGTAGTAGCGCCATTCATGCGGGCCTCGGTTACTTCAGAAAGCGTAAAGGCACTGCCTTTTAGGGAGACCCACTGGTTAACGGATACCTTTTTAATACGATAAGCCCGCACATTTTCCATACTGGAAAGTGCTTCATCCACCAACTGGCAATAGGCTTCTATGGGCTGACTGAGGGGCGCGCCTTTAAGTTTGACCATTTTCCGGAATTCGATAAAAGAGGGGAAGTGTTCTTTTGTACGAATAAATAAAAAAAGGGTTTCCTTTTTATGGGAAACCCCTGGGTATATCCTGGAAAAAATTTATCTAGGCCTCCATGGGCTTGATATTGGCAATCTCGCGCAGCAAGCTCATGGTCACATCCACACGCTGCGCAGCATGTATCTTAATGATGGGATTATCCAGCTTGTCAGCCATCTTGCCCAGGTAAGTAATCATGTTCTCCACTTCGGAATCGTCCAGGCCTACCAGGTCGCGGATGACTTTGAGCACTACAATATCCCGATAGAGGCCAAAGAAAGCGCCCCTCAGCTGATGGTTGTATTTCAACACCTCGTTCATGAAGGTCTCTTTGTTGGAGGGCAGCATGCAAATGGGCGCAAAAGCCTGGATATAACCCCGCTCTTTGCCCTCGTGCATATAGTTGCCGATTTCTACCAGGGTAAAGGCACTGCCTTTGATATATACCCACTGGTTATCGGCTACTTTATACTCTTTGAGGTTCATTCCCATCTTTTCGATGGAACGGTCTACAATCTTCTCGTAGGTCTCTAGTTTCATGGATTCTGCGTTTAAAGGGATAGGCGTTGAGTTAGCTAAACGGGATATGGTTTTGGATTAGCGATGCTAATCTAGGCAAAAATTTATTCTCCCCCGTAGGTGCAGGTAGTTGTGCAGGTTTCATGCACCACAATTTTGTGCAGCAATGGCAAATGCGGCTTGAGCATGTTATAGAACCATATGGCCAGGTTCTCGCTAGTAGGATTCTGCAACAGGGGTTCATTCAGGCGGTCGCCTACTTCATTGATCAGGCGGTGATCCAGCATATCCACCCAGGGAGCAACAATGGCTTTGATATCTGCATAATCCTGCAAGTACCCCAGGTCCAGATCCATCCGGCCCCTGACATACACATCCATCACAAAACTATGGCCATGCAGCCGGTTGCACTTATGACCCTGCGGAAAACACGGCAGCCAGTGGGCGGCCTCAAAGTGAAAAGTTTTGCTGAGCTCTAACTGCGGCATGGATGCAAAGGTAGTCTGCAAAACCGCATATCCGCTCAGGCATCCGAAACTTGGCGCAGCTGTATGCGAAAGGTAGTGCCGCGGCCCAGTTCCGTGCGCAATACCTGGATGCGGCCCCGGTGGAAACGGTCTACAATGCGGCGCGCCAGGCTGAGGCCCAGTCCCCAGCCACGCTTTCTCGTAGTGAATCCCG
>JAHBTG010000096.1 GCA_019638695.1 Bacteroidota bacterium
CAAGGGTGGTATACCGCGTCCCTACGTGGGGTGTCACCTGGTTCACATTCAGGTGGTTGGCGTGGTCGCGCAGCTTGCCTTCGCGGGTGCGGATGGTCTGGCGGGACGTGCCATTGGTAGCCGCCAGCAAGGGCATGGGAAGGATACCGTGGGGTACATGCTTCAGCCCCAGGTACACGCTGTCTCCGCAACTGATGGTCACATCAGGTCCGGCCATCTCCAGGGGATTGACGAAGACCGTAACGGTATCTGTACAGCCCCCGCCATAGGTCAGCACATAGGTGGTGGTCACGCTGGGCGCAGCCTTGGGATTCATCACGGTAGAATCGCTCAGGCCAGTGGTGGGAGACCATCGGAAATAATCCGGGAAGTTGCCATAGCTGTTGAAATCGGCTTCAAAGCCGGCGCCGTTACAGTTATTATCGTTGATCATGTGCCGCACCGTCATCACCCCGGAATACGCCACTACCCGGTGGCCTATCGGAATGAGATTGGGGTCTATAGGCCCATACAGAATAGGAGCGGTCTCATCATACCCGTCAAATACGGTGATGCGGTCTGCACAGAACGTGCCGGAAGAATGCCTGCTGCGGAAAACAAGTGCTACGCTGTCCGCTCCTACCGGGGCAATGGACATGAAACGGGTACCCACATGAGGTGTCACCTGGTTCACATTGAGGTGATTGGCATGATCGCGTAGTTTGCCGCTACGGTTAAAGGTAGTGTCCCGGGCCACACCCGCAGTCAAGGTAACCGGCATATGAAGGATACCGTGCGGCATGGGCCGCATACCCAGGTAGACACTGTCTCCGCAGGAAATAGTGACGTCCGGACCGGCCATCTCCATATGAGTGGTGGCTACAAAGACGGTCACCTCATCCGTACAGCCATTGCCGTAGGTCAGGGTATAGGTCGTTGTCTCATTAGGCGCGGCCTTGGGGTTCAGGGCCGTGGGATCGCTCAGGCCCGTCGCGGGTGTCCAGCTGTAATAGTTCGGGAAATTACCGAAGCTGCTGAAGTTGGCTTCAAAGCCAATACCATTGCAGTTATTGTCATTGATAAAGTGGCGCACTGTGATGACACCCCAGGTGGAGACCACCCGCTGCCCGATCGGTATGGCACCTACCTGGATAGGTCCGTAGAGGATAGGGGCGGTTTCATCATACCCGTCAAAGATGGTGATCTGGTCATTACAGAACGTACCGGAAGTTCCTCTTTGCACAAATACGATCTCCACGCTGTCTGCACCCACAGGCGCAAGGGTGGTATACCGGGTACCCACGTGCGGGGTGACGGCGTTCACATTGAGGTGGTTGGCATGGTCGCGCAAGATGCCGCTGCGGTTACGGAAGGTTTCCCGTGCCAGACCGGCGGTCAGGGTGACAGGCATATGGATAATACCCTCGGGCATAGGCCGCAAGCCCAGGTATACACTGTCCCCGCACCCGGCAATCCTGTCCGGACCGGCCATGTTCAGCGGATCTACGAAGACCGTCACCTGGTCTGAACAGCCGTTACCGTAGGTAAGGGTATACGTAGTGGTGACACTGGGGGCAGCCCGCGGGCTCAGCGAGGTGGGATCACTCAGGCCCGTAGTGGGAGACCAGCTGTAGTCGGTGGGATAGGTCCCATAGCTGTTAAAATCCGCCTCAAAACCACGGCCGTTACAAGTGTTATCGTTGATCATATGCCGCACCGTCAGCACGCCCCAGGTAGACACTACCCGGTGATTGGCAGGAATACTGCCCACCTGGACAGGTCCATAAAGGATGGGAGCCGTCTCGTCATACCCGTCAAAAATGGTCATGAGGTCGCCGCAGAAGGTGCCGGACGTATGCCGGTCGCGGAAAACAATGGCCACACTGTCTGCTCCCACGGGGGCAATGGTCATGTATCGCGTGCCCACATGCGGGGTAACAGCATTCACGTTCAGGTGGTTGGCATGATCGCGCAGCTTACCTTCCCGGTTGCGGGTAGTGTCCCGGGCCACACCGGAGGTCAGGGTTACAGGCATGTGTACAATGCCATGCGGCATGGGTTTCACACCCAGGTAAGTGCTGTCTCCGCAGACGATCGTCACATCAGGCCCGGCCATTTCATTGGGCAATACGGTGACGGTCACCTGGTCCGTGCAGCCACCGGCACCGCCAAACGTCAGGGTATACACCGTAGTGGCAGCAGGCGCAGCCTTGGGATTGGGGGCAAAGGGGTCGCTCAGGCCAGCGGCAGGCGTCCACTCGTAGAGGTGGTCGGGGAAGTTGCCCCAGCTTCGGAAATCGGCTTCAAAGCCGCGTCCGTTACAGTTATTGTCGTTGATAAAGTGCCGCACCGTCAGGACTCCCGTTCGGGATACCACCCGGTGGCCCAGGGGAATGGCAGATACACTGATAGGGCCATAGACAGCTACTGCATGCTCATCATACCCTTCAAATACGGTAAGCTGGTCATCGCAGAACGTACCGCTGGTGTGGCGGTCTGTAAAGACCAGTTCCACACTATCCGCCCCTATAGGCGCAATGGTAAAGAAACGGGTACCCACGTGCGGGATAACGGCATTCACATTAAGGTGATTGGCATGGTCGCGCAGTTTGCCTGCCTGGCTGCGGGTAGTATCGCGCGCACCTGCGGCCTGCGGCATGGTCACAATACCGTGGGGAAGCACCCGTTCGCCCAGGTACACACTGTCTCCGCACACAATGCTCTTGTCGGCACCGGCCAGAATATTGGGCGTCACATTGACCGTCACCTGGGTAGTGCTCTGGCAACCCAGCGGGGTGGTTACCGTGAGCGTATAGGTAGTGGTGGCGGCGGGCGCCGCGCGCACTACCGGGCCATTGGTACCGGAAAGTCCGGTAGCCGGACTCCAGGTATAGGTATTGGGGTTTGTGCCAAAGGCATGGAACCGGCCGATAAACCCACGGCCGTTGCAGTTCCCGCTGTTGATGTTATGCGCCACGGTCATCACCCCGGTATGGGAAACCACCCGGTGATTCAGGGGGATGGCGGACACATTGACAGGCCCATAGATCACAGGAGCGGTAGCATCCGGACCGGCATAGATGGTGATCTGGTCGCTGCAGAAGGTGCCGCCGGTGTGGCGGTCTGTAAACACGATCTCTACACTGTCGGCAGCCACAGGCGCCAGGGTGTATGAACGTACCCCCACGGAACCAGTAGGTACATTGAAGTTGATACCGCCATGGTCTACCAGCAGACCATCCCGGGCATAGGTGATGGCCGTGCTGCCGGCAGCAGTCCCCATGCGGTATACGCGGTACTGGGGATCCCACATGCCTATATAGGTGCTGTCTCCGCACTGGATATCCTTGTCCGGACCGGCAAACGCCAGCGGGAAAGGTTCCACCTCTACGGTGTCGTACAGGGTACTGTCGCAACCGTTCAGGTTATTGACGGCAAGCGAGATCACTTTGCGGCCGGGAATAGACCAGCTCACGGCCGGAGGAGTGAGGCCGTCATAGATAATGGTGCTGGCGCCGCACACACCCTCTGTGCCCGCAGCGCAGAAATTCCACTGGTACGTAACGTCCGGGGTGGTCTCCGTAACGTTGGGAGTGAACGTAACTGCCTGGTTGATACAAACGTTATCCGCAGACATTGCAAAAGCAGGCTGTGGTTTCTGGTACACCGTCACCGTGCGCGTAATGGAATCCGAACCATAGAGATTGGTAACCACCAGCTTCACGGGCCAGGTACCCCAGGCGGCTGGGGTAGTGTAGAGGTGGCGGGGGTTTTGCAATCCGCTGGTATGTCCGTCGCCAAAATCCCAGAGATAGGTCACATCCGCACCGGTAGTGCTCAGGTTATTAAAGACCACAGAGTCTCCGGCACATACCAGCGGGAAGCTGAAGCCGGCACGAGGCAGGTCGGGGTTAATGGGTTCGCATTCCTGGTCGGAAGAAGCGTTCATATCCAGCCGCAGGCCCAGGGTACCGGTGGCGGTTTCGGGCATAATGGCCTGCACCCAGTAATACCCGGAGGTGGAAGGGATGCGGCAGCGGAGGTTCTGGGTAATAAACGCACCCCCGGCGTTGGGGTCCACATCTGCACTGGGCACACAGGCTTCATAAGTGAGCCCGGCGCAGTCTCCATATCCCAGGCGCCAGGCCAGCATGGTGCTGGGCGCCGTAGTGTTGTTCACCAGGCGAATATCCAGGTCTGTGCGGCCGATACCGGTGGTGTCTATGTTGAACCGGAACCAGGTGGTCTTCTTGCCCGCAAAGGGAATATCCACCCCGCAGGTGAAGCCCGACAGGGACTCGCCGGGCCCTTCGCCGTAGGTATGGCAGTCTACGATAGCTGTGGGGCTGAAGAAAGTGCCGGGCGCACCGCCGGCGGAGAAGCTCAGCGGGTCAGTACACAGGTCGCCCACCTGGTTATGAAGCCACAGGCGGGGCACTACCGTTTCCGTGGGGAAACCGCAACCTGTAAACATCAGGTAATAGCGCCCGGGGGATACGCAGCTGCGGCCATAAGTAAAGGTGCCGGGCAGGTCCGGGTTACCCGAGATACCGCCTTCCGTGGTCAGCGGCACAGGCACCAGCCCTGCAATACCCAGCGCAGGGTCTGTCTGGCGGTAGAGGCGCAGTTCATTGGCATTGTACTGGCCAGCCAGGGGAGTGGGTGTGGCAGAGGGGCGGTCATAGTTGATACGGACGAACCCGGTAATGCCCACATCGAAACCGTACCAGAGGGTCTTGGGACTGGCACAGGGTTTGACCACCGGCGTCACTGCAAAATAGGGTTCATTGCCCTCTTCCGTGGCACAGTTGAGGTTACCTGTAAAGCCGCGCCAGTTACCGGCCGTGAGGTTCGTCAGTGTATAGGGCGCAGCGCTTTCCGCCGTAGGATTGCCATTGATGATATTGGCATCTGCAAAGTCATCGAACAGCACAAAAGCCGGAGGCGCCGGCGCAAAGCGGATGGCAACGTCCAGCTGGGTATTCACCTCGTTCACCCCGATGTCCACCACAACGTAATAACGGCGGGTGGTGGGAGTACTACAGGGGTCTATATAGAAGTTGGATACCTCATTGTTGGTACACGGCCAGTTGGTGGTGGCCTGGCTGCGGGCGACTTCTACCAGTTGAGCGGGAGCCAGGTCTCCTTCCGTGAGGGGGAAGGTGCTGTTCAGGCTCTGGTAGACGGTATAGGCATTGCGCTGGTCGGTAGCGCGTTTGTCTATCGTGCGGTTCTTGGCGTCCACAAAGACCTCTCCAGGGCCAGTCACCGTGAAAGTGTACCAGAGGTTACGACGGGGCGTATCGTGGTTGCAACCGTGCCCGGCGCTGGACTGGGGATCGCTGGTATGGCGCCCGGTATTGCAGAAGAAGAAATCCGTACTGGCCGGACGCCCCAACGCATCCGTGGGGCTGGAAGGATTGCCCCCATACCAGGTATTGTCATTGGGAATATCGCCAAAATTGTAGGCGTTGTTAGCAAAATCAAACTGGGACGTGCCCAGGGAGTCCACGTAAATACGCGGGGAGAGGGAAGCGCCGATGTCTGCATTTCCGGCAAAGGTGACCAGGGTATAGGTGCCGGGGGAAAGACACAGCCGCACTTCGTTGTCAAAACAGTTGGCACCGGGTACTATAGCACCGGCTATGGCCGCCGGAGCGAGCAGGGCAATATCGCCGGCATACAGGCGGCTCTGGTAGGAACGGAAAGCCGGGCGTGTATTATAGATGTATACGTGGCTGGACTTGGTGAGGGTGAAGACACGGTAGCTGATGCGGTTATGTGCAGGCTGACAGGGTGTAATGCCTGTGGGGAAAGGCAGATTATTTACACAATCGAAATACTCGATATCCAGGTTGGTGGTCTTGTGCAGCAGAGGGATCTGCGCCGTATGCCCGGTGCGGGGCTCCCAGAAAACGGGGCTGTCGCGGTGAGCGGTGTCCCGGGTGGCAAAGGTGCTGTACTTCTGCACATTGGGGTTATAGGTAAGGGTAAAACCCGTCTGGTCATACACGGTACCGCCCCGGTTGCCGGTATAAGTGGGAGAAGGGAAGGTCTCTCCCCAGCCGTAGGTGACCACGGTGTATTTACCTGCGGGCATACACAGGTCGTTAAAATTCCCAAAGCAGTTGCGGAAGACCGTACCCAGCGAACCGTCACTCTTCCAGCCATTATAGATGCGGTGCTGCACGCCACCGTCCGTACCCAGCACCTGGCTGTAGTTATTTATAAAGGAAACGAGCAGGGCCTGCGTCAGTTCTATCTCGCGATACACCGCCTTGGTATAGTTGCCGCAGGGTGCTACGCCGCCAAAGGTGTTGGCATTGTCCATGCAGGAGAAGCGGGTGAACGTAGCCGAACGGGGACCGCTGCTGGCGCTCAGGGGCGGTACCGCTTCCGGCGCCAGGGAATCGGTATAGTTTGTGTTCTCATGGGGATAGAAGCGCACCCAGGGGCGATCCCACATGCCCACCGTATTGGGGCTGCCATAGGTGACCAGGGTGTACCAGCCAGGGGTAACACACACCTTGAAAGGTATCTGGGTACCGAAGGTACAATTATTGACCAGCGACTGGCAGCCGGCCTGGTCCACCAGGCCGGGGATCTCTTCTCCTGGACCATAATGATTCCCGGATTGGGCCAGGGCATTGGCATCGCCACGGAAAAGACGGTAGCGCACGCCCTCGCAGTACAACTCGCGGCGCCCGCCGCTTACGTACAAGACCCCGTCCTCATAGACCTGTATGAGGCGATACATGGCACGGTCGTTACTGGCCGCACAGGTGGTAAAGCCCTGGGGCAAAGTGGTGGTGCGGCAATCAAAGGTGTCCTGCATGGCATTATAGGTCACTCCATAGGCCAGGGGATTGCCATTGTTAATGATATCCACCTCCAGGTCTGCATGCAGGCCAAACTGCGATTCAAACTCGCTGCCTATGCTGATGGTGGTGGTGACGTTACGGGCCAGGTTGGTGCTGTTCACATCGTTGCGGTGCGCCAGGTGCATGTTGGACTGCCCCAGCAACTGCACGGAGTATTTACCGGCAGGCATGCAATAAATGATATGGTCCGTGTTGTTATTGGGCCGCGCTTGCTGGAAGAGCGCAAGGGCATTGCAGCCGTCGGCTACCACATCTCCCTCAAAAATGCGCATCAGCACGTTGGGGGTATTGCCCGGCACATTGTTCCGCAGGGTAACGTTGGTGGTGGCATTCAGTTCAAAAGTGAACCAGGTCTGCAGATCCAGCGTATCCGGCTGGTTATCGGCATCCACCCCGTCAGGCAGCAGGATGCGCCCCGCAGCAGGGATTACGGTATCGCAGGCAGGGTGCAGGTTCAGGCGGCCCTGGCAGGAGAAGAGGTCCGTTGTGCTTTGTGTGGTACCCAGTACCCCCAACTGGCGGGCGGGGGCTATAGCATTAAAATGGGGTGCCACGGAAGCGGTATTGCCCAGCTCATATAATCGCACATTAATAAACCGGTTATAATTATAAGGGGAATATAACTGAATGCTGTAGGTCGTATTGGGCAGCAGGTCGCAGGGATAGATCACCGCACCGGGAGGGCCGGGCTGGTTCTGGGGATTGGTACTGGGATTAAAGATATTGGGTTGGGTGAGCGTGCGGCAGCCGGTCACCTGGGTAAGGTTCTGGCCGCCCACGGGCACGCCGTCCGCAATGCTGTCTATGCGGGCATCTCCCCTGTAGAGCCGGTATCCCCAGTTGCGGGTAACAGCATCCCAGGGAGAGTTCTGCAGCACCTCGAACCGGAGGAAGTCGATATGCGCATCCGTAGTGAATACGTGCCAGGTGCTCTGGGTATAATTGGTATCGGGACAGGCGCCTTCGCCGTTAAA
>JAHBTG010000097.1 GCA_019638695.1 Bacteroidota bacterium
TGGATTCCATCCAGTGCCCTGCGCCAGACCGCCGGCAGTGTAGGCATCAATACCGCACCTTCTGCGAATTACCTGCTGTGGGTATCGGACAACCGGCTGACCGCGCAACCCACCGTGCGCATCAGCAAACAGGTGGGCCCCCAGACCAGCAACCTGGCCCTGCAAGTACAGGCATCCAACGCCACAACCAATACCGCGGCGGAGTTCTCAGCCGTTTCGGCGGCAGGCACCACTGCCATAGGACTTAACGCTGCGGCCAATGGTCCGGGCACCAATTATGCCGCGATATTCCCTTCAGGCAATGTGGGCATTGGCACCGCAATACCTGCCTATCAGCTGGACGTAGCGGGCACCACCCGGCTGGGAGGCGACGCCACCGTCGTGGGCACACTCAACCTGTCCGGCAACCGTATCCTGGCGGTAGGCACTCCTACGTCAGCTACGGATGCCGCCACCAAGGGATACGTAGACGGTGTGGCTTCCGGCACCAACTTTATTCAGAATCAATCCGCCATAGCGCAAACCGGCAGCTTCCGGCTATCGGGCAACGGCTCCATGGGCACGTTGGGTATAGGTATAGCCACGCCCAATTACCTGGCAGATATCGTGGGCGGCACCGGCGGCACAGAGACTATTTTGCTACATCTGCGCTCCAACAGCACCGCGGCCAATACCGCCACAGCCCTGCGCATCTCCAACACCACCGTGGCCAGCGGAAACTCCGGCTTTGCAGACTTTGTAGTCAACCGGCTAAACCAGGTGAATATTCGCAGCACGGGGAACGTGGGGATCAATGAACCCACACCTCAGAACAAACTGCACGTCGGCGGCGGCATCACGGCCAGGGGCATGAGCCTGCTCAGCCACGGCGGGGCCGAATGCGTCAATACCGGCAATATCGTTACCTTTCAGGGTATATTCAGCAACCGGATATACGTACCCCCGGGAACTCCTTCGGTAACCCTATGGATACGGTCGATGAGCTTGCTATCAGCCGGCGAGATCCGCCTGCGTATCGGTAGCAGTTCTGCTACGGTCATGGTCAATCCCGGCACATTAGAATGGTACTCTATTACGCTCAATAACCCGGATCCGAACTGGCAGGATCTTTTTATAGAGGCGCGGGTGCTCACCGGCACACTTGGCACCACATGCAGCGTCTGCCAGTACAACCTGGTGACCAATTAAGAACGAAGCATCAGGGCTCGAAAAGGAATCATTCCTGAAGTCCTAGTGGCAGACCCTGGGTGCGGCTGGCTATTTCTGCGGCCAGCCATTCCAGCAGCCCGCGGTCTTCTTCCATAAAAGGAGCAGGGGTATGACTGTCAATATCCAGCTCTCCGATCACCTTGCCACCCTGCAGGATAGGCACTACGATCTCGCTCTTCACCAGCAGACTGCAGCTCAGGTAGTTTTGCTCCGCTGCCACATCCTGCACCACAAAAGTAGCCTGTCGCTCGGCCGCCTGCCCGCAGATGCCTTGTCCAAAAGCAATGCGGGTATGCTCCGTGGGCGCGCCGGCATAAGGACCCAGCACCAGTTCAGGGCTCTCTCCATACAACGCCCAGTAGATCCCCACCCAGTCATAATGGGGGACATTTTCCTGCAACAAACGGCAGATGCTGCGCAAGTTGCGGTCCAGGGGCTGGGGCTGGTTCAGCAGTTGCAGGCACTTACCTTGCAGCTGGGCAAACAGGGTGGATATATCCATAGCATAGACAATATGGCGCATGTACAAAGGCGTGCGCAACAGGCGACACGCTCCTGGCAAGCTAACAGGCAAACGTGTGCCGGCACAGACTAATCTGCCAACACGTCCCGCCCGATATCCTGGCGGAAATACTTACCGGTGTAGATAACCTGCTCCGCAGCCTGCCGTGCCAGGTCGCGCGCCCGGCGGGGATCTGCATCCAGCGCCGTGACCGCCAGTACACGGCCGCCTGCACTGAGCAACTGCCCTTCCTGGCTGCGGGTGCCGGCATGAAAAGCCACCACGCCCGCAGGCAGCACATCCAACCCGGAGACCGGTTCCCCCACAGCGTAATTATCCGGATAGCCCTGACTGGCAAGCACCACGGTAACCGCGGTCTGGGGTTTTACCCGGAGGGAATACCCGGCCAGCTTTCCTGCATGACAGACCAGGAGCGGCTCCAGCAGGCTCTCATCCAGCCGGGCCATGACAGACTGCGTCTCGGGATCTCCCATGCGCACATTGTATTCCAGCACATAGGGCTCTCCGTCTACGATCATCAACCCTATAAACACAAATCCTTTGTAGTGCCAGCCTTCGGCGGCCAGCCCGCTGAGCGTGGGCGCTACCACACGGGCCTGTATCTTCTGCATCAGCTCCGGGGTGGCAAACGGCACCGGGGATACGGAGCCCATGCCGCCGGTATTGGGGCCGGTATCGCCCTCCCCAATGCGCTTGTAATCTTTGGCTTCCGGCAACAACAAGCCATGCTTGCCGTCTGTAAGCACAAAAACGCTCATCTCTATACCGGGCAGCAGCTCTTCCACCACCACCCGCGCGCCAGCCTGCTGAAAGCGGTGCTCCATTAGCATTTCGCGCAAAGCTTGCCTGGCAGGCTCCGCCTCGGTGCACACGACCACGCCTTTGCCAGCGGCCAGCCCGTCTGCCTTCACCACGGCGCGGCCGTTCAACTCATCTATAAAGGCGTACCCTTCGCCCAGCTGATCCGCCGTAAAATCACGGTACCGGGCTGTAGGAATCTGGTATTTGTGCATAAAAGCCTTGGCAAACGCCTTGCTGGCCTCCAGTTGGGCAGCTTGTTTGCCGGGGCCTATGGCGGCGATCCCCTGTGCTTCCAGCGCATCTACAATACCGGCAGCCAAAGGTGCTTCAGGGCCCACTACCACCAGTTGCGCACCTAATTCACGGGCACAACGGGCCACTTCCTGGGCATCGGATATATTGAGCCGGGCATATTGTGCCGGAGAGTGGGTGCCGCCATTACCGGGGACCACCCACACCTTGCCTGCCTGTGGAGACTGTGCAATAGACCATGCCAGGGCATGCTCTCGTCCGCCACTGCCCAATACCAGCACTGCTGTTCCCATAGCCTAGTAGAGGTCGTGCAGGAACATACCGAAGGTCAGGTTCAGGAAAAAGTTGCTTCCTGCTGTGGCGGGGCCGTCTATAAGCTGGCCGCCGCTAAAACGCCAGCCGCTGTTGCCCATATTTACATACCCGCCGCGCAGACCGATAAAATAACCGTTGCGCTGGCTGAGGCGATACTGCACCCCGGCCGCCAGTTGAATCATGGGGCCACGGCCTATCAGTTCCCGCACATTGGGCAGTTCGTCAAAGTAGTTCTGAAAGTAGCCGTCCGGGCGCGTATCGCGCAAGCGAATGGCCAGGCTGCCAAAGCCCACGCCTACCAGGGGATAAAACTCCAGGCGGCGCTTGCGTACAATGCTGTATCCTACCTGGAAGATGCCGTACCCCCCCACCATATCATTGATAATGCCCTCCTGGTTGTTCCGGCTAAAGTACAGGGTCCCCTCTGCACCCACCAGTACGCGGCCATCCAGTACGCCATAACCACCCACATTGGCATTCATGGCAATATTACTGACAGGCGGCAGGTCATTATCTGTAAGGCGCTGGTTCAGGCTGGCAAAATTCATCATGTTGGCCCCGGAACCCACGAACAGCGTGCCATAAGAGCGGCTGCTCTGTGCAGACACATGGGTAGTTAATGCGAGAAAGCCAATCAGCAGGAATGCCCTTAGGTTTTGCATAATTCAAGAGTTAGCCAACAAAGGTAAAAACTTTAGAATAAGTAAGAACAACTGCAATACCAGTATTATTTCACATGTATTACCGGCCTGCCGGCCGGAGATGTGACTAGCTGAAATAGGCATGAAGCGCATCGCGGGTCATATCCCAGGTGGCGGCAATTTCTGCCAGCTGGCGCGCACACTCCCGGGGATTAGGGGCTACCAAAGGGGTCTCCAATTGCTCCAGCAGGCTTGCCAGGGCAACGGCTCCCATATTGAGACAGGATCCTCGCAGGCGGTGCGCTATCGCCTGCAGCTCCCCCATATGCCCTGCCTCGGCACAATCCTGCAGGCGTGCCAGTCCGGCCCGCATCTGTTCATGAAACGCGCTCAGCAGGCTTTCCTGAAACGAGCTGTCCTCTGCTCCTAGCAGGCGTATTTGTTCCAGAATCTCTTTATCAAGCAAAAGATAACTTATACAATTAGATTATCAGTTGTTCAATATTAAGATGATTATAAAATAATGTCAAGCAAATACAGCTTATTCTATTTGCAGGAATACGCGCCTCACCCGCGGACTGATGCGGGAAAGCACTTCATAGGGGATGGTATCCGCTTTTTGTGCCAGTTCCTGTATAGAAAGGAACGTATCTCCCTGCCTGCCAAAAACAATGACCTCATCTCCCTCCTGCACATCCAGGACATCGGTCACATCCACCATACACATATCCATGCACAGGGTACCCACTACCGGGCAGCGCCTGCCATGCACCAGCACTTCCATATGCGCCTGGCTCAGGCTCCGGAACAGGCCATCGGCATACCCCAGCGGCAATGTGGCAATGCGGCTGCTGCGCGCGGTATGATAGCGGTGGCCATAGCTGATACCGCTGCCGGCAGGATACTCAGCCACGCGGATAATGCGGGTAGAAAGGCTGATGGCTTCCTGCAACTGCAGCGGGGTATCCGGATGCGGAACACAAGGGTCTATCCCATACAGCGCTATTCCCAGGCGCACATAATCGGCTGCCTGGCCGGGAAACCGCAGGGCGCCGGCAGAGTTGAGGATATGCCCCCTAAGCAGGGGGAAGCGCTCCCGGGCCAATGCCAGACACTGGTGAAACAGGGACAGCTGAGCCCGGGTAAGTGTATCCTGTGCAGGATCATCTGCTGAGGCCAGGTGCGCAAACAGGGTGACCGGCTCCAGGTGCTCCGCATCCCGCAGCAAGGCAAGTGCCTGAGGGAGTTCCTGCGGCAATATCCCCATGCGGCCCATGCCGGTATCCACCTCCAGGTGTATGGGCAGCACCTGTCCGCGGGGGCTTTCACGCAGCAGCCGCTGCAACTCAGACAAGCTGCCCACGCAGGGGAACAGGCGGTGCTGGAGCAGTTGCCGGGGCGAAGCGCCTTGTGCGTTCAGCACCATCAGAGGCGTTTCTATCCCCCGTTGCCGCAGCTGGATACCTTCCTGAGGAAACGCAACCGCCAGCCATTGCACACCGGCATCGGCCAGCATGCGGGCCACTTCCCAGCTCCCGCTTCCATAAGCGGCAGCTTTCACCATCCCGATTACGCCGGTACCCTTGGGCAATAGCCCCCGGATACGATCCAGGTTTTGCCGGATGGCAGGCAGGTGTATGCGCAGTTCGCTTTGAGCAGGGCGCCGGGTAAGCAGGGGGATAGCCCGCTCCAGGGCAAAACGGCGAGCGCCTTTGAGCAGCACGGTCGTATGCAGAAAGTCCTCATAGCGGAGGGCTTCCAGTAACTGTTCGGCATGCAAATAATGAGGCGGCGGCAGGGACATATCTGCCACCAACCGGCCAAAGACCGGCCCCAATAAAGTAACGGCGCCGGGAAACAACCGCAAGGCATCATCCAGCAACCGGGCCTGCACCTGCAGCTGGTCCGGGCCCACCTCTGCAAGATCAGTAAGGATCAGGTGCTTGCGTGGTTGACTGGCATCCTGCCGTAGCAGGCTGAAAGCATTGCGCACACTCTCGGCATCGGCAGTATAACAGTCATTGATCAGGGTAATCTCGGGATTGTCGGTAATCAGCTCCGTGCGCATGGATACCGGCAGCAACCGTGGCACCCGTTCTGCCAGCCGGGCCGGGGGCACTCCCAGGCTAATGGCCAGAGCCGCCGCCGCCAGGAGGTTGTACAAGGCCGCTTCTCCGGGTACCGGAAGTTGTACCGGCCATGCCTGACCGTCCCAGTGCAAAACGGCCTGCCAGCCTTGCGAAGTGACCTGACAATCGGCCAGAAAAAGATCGGCCTGAGCCGCCAGCCCAAAGGTGCGGACGCGGATCCCTAAATGCCGGGCTTCTCCGGCCCATTCCAGGGGCATCCACACGGTGTCGCTTTGTGCAAATAGGATCAGTTTCTCCGCCAGCTTGGCCCGGCGGCTCTCAAACCCTGCATCATGCGCATCCCCCAGGTGAGTGAACAGTCCCAGTTCCGGAGCGATCATCCGGGCCAGAGCAACCATTTCGCCGGTCTGGGATACACCGGCTTCTATCAGCGCCGGGGCATCGGACTGTATATCCAGCCGCAGCAGGCTGAGCGCCACCCCCAGCTGGCTGTTCCAGCTACCCGGACTGCGCTGCACGGGCTGGTCGCCCATTAGCATAGCCGCCCATTCTTTCACGGTAGTCTTGCCATTGCTGCCCGTGATACCCACCACCGGGCCCCTGTACTGCTCCCGGTGATGCCTGGCCAGGGTTTGCAGCCCCGCCAGCACGTCCGGACTATACAGCACCTGCGCATCGGCCGGCAACTCCACCGGCTGGCTCACCCAGAAAGCCCTTGCACCCAGTGCATACGCCGCCTGGAGGTAGCTGTGTCCATCGCGCCATTCGCCGGGCAAGGCCACAAAAAGGCAGCCCTGCACCTGCGTAATCCGCCGGGTATCGTAGGCAATCTCCTGCACCAGGCAGTCGCCCGTGCCGGTGAGCTGCGCACCCGTAAGGGCGGAGATCTCTGCCAGGGTATAGTGCATGTTACAAATTACGGCATTCCTCTGCCTTTGTGCGCGCAGGCGGATACCCAAAAGCTTTTTTAACACCGCAGGCGCACCCATTGGCCCGCTTTGTTTGCGTTAACCTGGAGGTAGCTGCCCTTTCGGAATGTTTCCGTTATCTTTGTAGTTATCGGATCCAGGAATTTGCCCCAATAGTTTAATCAGACTGCCATGCCCCAGACGCCCGCAGAGGAGTTGCTTGCCCAGGTAAACTACCCGCAAGAATTGCGCCAGCTGGAGGAGGTGCAGCTACCGGCTTTCTGCAAGGAACTGCGGGAGTATATTATAGAACACGTATCCATACACGGCGGCCACTTTGCGGCCAGCCTGGGTGTGGTGGAACTGACCACGGCGCTCCATTATGTATACAACACCCCGCACGACCGGATTGTGTGGGATGTAGGCCACCAGGCCTACGGGCACAAGCTCATTACCGGGCGGCGGGACCAGTTCTCTACCAACCGCCTCTACGGGGGAGTTTCGGGCTTTCCCAAACGTAGCGAAAGCGAATATGACGCCTTTGGCGTGGGACACAGCAGCACCAGTATATCGGCAGCGCTGGGCATGGCCATAGCGGCCCGCCACCAGGGCATCCAGCGGCATGCCGTGGCAGTGATCGGAGACGGTGCCCTTACCGGGGGGATGGCCTTTGAGGCCCTGAACCATGCGGGCGCCGAGGGTGCGGATATGCTGGTCATCCTCAACGACAACTGCATGAGCATAGACCCTAATGTAGGGGCGCTCAAGGAATATCTGACGGACATCAGTACCAGCCGCACGTACAACCGCCTGCGCGATGAAGCCTGGAAGTGGCTGGGCAGCCTGGAGAAAATGGGTATCAAAGCCCGTCAGTTTGCCAGCAAACTGGAAGACACGCTACTGGCCAGCGCCAAGCCCGGCATGCT
>JAHBTG010000098.1 GCA_019638695.1 Bacteroidota bacterium
GGAGAACACCTTCCGTATGGTCAAGGTGGGTCCCACAGAGCAGCGTACCCAGAACCCTTACGTCAAAGTGCGCCAGCTCCTGGTGCGTCCCCGCAGCCAGAGCCCCGAAGACTCCCTGGAGGCCGTTCAGCGTGCCGCCCAGCTGCGCAGCGCCCTCACCCCCCAGAACTTTGAGATGATGGTGATGGACCCCCGCAACGATGACCCCAACAAAATGTACAGCCGCGGAGAAATGGGCTGGTACCCCTACGGCGCCCTGGGACCGGACGTAGATAATGCCCTGCGCAACGCCGCGCCCGGCACCATTGTGGGCCCTGTGCGCTCTCCGCAGGGATACCATGTGTTTGAGGTGCAGTCCCGCGGCACCACTGCTATTCGCCTGGCCGCCATCTTTAAGGATGTAACTCCCGAGCGCACTACCCTGGATAGCCTCAAGCGCCTGGCAGACGGCCTGATTGGTACCGCTATGCGCGAGAACAAGCCTTTTGAAGAACTGGCCAAAGCACTGGGCTACCGTGTCATCACCTCCCAGCCTATCAATAGCGGATCCACCTTCATCTCCGGCGGCCTGCGCGGCCCTTCTGCCAAAGAAGTGATGAACTGGGCGCTGGGTAAAGCCAAGAATCCCGGCGAGATCAAGGGCGAGGTGGTGCAGACTGAGAATGCCTTTGTGGTGGTTTGCCTCAAAGACCGCTATGAACCCGGATACCGCCCGCTGAACCAGGTGCGTGAAGAAGTGGAGGCCCGGGTGATTGAGCAGAAAAAATCCGAGGATATCCTTAATCGCCTCAGTAAGATCAGTGCCGATAGCAGCTTTGCCCGCATGGCACAAGCCTATGGCCCCGGTGCGTTTGCCGCTTCTGCGCAAGGACTCACCTTCAACTCTCCCGGTATCCAGGGTATGCCAGACCCGGTACTGATCGGGAACCTGGTGCGCCTGAAGGAAGGGCAGACCTCCAAGCCCATTGTAGGCAAGTCAGGCGTATACCTGGTGCGTATGCGCAAGATCACTGCGCCCGCAGAGCTCACCAATGAACTGGTAGAAAGCCACCGCAAGATGCTGGAGAACCGCCTGCGCAGCTCCTACCCGGAGCGCGCCATACAGGGCCTCCTCAAAGCTGCTGAAGTGGAAGACTACCGTTATAACTTCTAGGCCCGCACAGATGTGTTGATACTTCGAGATGCCCGGTTGAGTCCGCTGCACCTGTTGCTGCTGCTGCTGGCGGCAGTGATCCTCCGGCTCCCGAGTCTCGATGCCGCTTTCCTGCCCCAGGACCAGAGCGTTTACCATGCCGTAGCCATGCGCCTGGCAGAAGGGCATGCGCTGTATACCGATACCTGGGAGCACAAGCCCCCCCTACTTTTGTGGCTCTATGCCGGTATTTACCAGCTGGCAGGAGAATATACCCGGCAGGTGGTGGCTATCCTGGGTATGGTGCTGCTCACGTTTGCCGCACTGCTCACCGCTGCATTGTGCAACCGCTTTCGCAACACCAGCAGCCGTGTCTTGTGGCCGGCTTTCCTGTTCCTGGTCTATGCATCCGAGCCCTGGTATACGCAGGAGCTGAATGCCGAGCTGCTGCTCCTGGTGCCGCTGCTGCTGCTCTTCAAACTATTGTCGGACTATGCGCTGGAAGAGTCTACCCGCTGGCAGCGGCTTTTTTGGGTGGGCCTCCTGGCTGCCATTATCTTCTGGACCAAATACCAGGCATTGCTCATTGTGCTCACCTGCATACTGGGCTTTGTGCTCATCACCCCTTTGCGGCTGCAGGTGTTGTTTACCCTGTTTGCCGGCTTTATGCTGGGCAGCCTGGTAGTAGTGCTGGTGCTGCACCTGGGCGGTAATCTCATGGGCTGGTGGCAGCTGGGGTTGCTGTTTAACCTGGACTACTGGCTGATGGGGAAAAACCCCGGCGACGGTACTAACTGGTGGAGTTTCCTCGAATACCTGAAAATATGGGGAGTGCCCATCCTGGTGTGCGTCGTTGCCTTTTTGCGCATGCGCGGCCTCTATTTCGGGCTGGCTATCCGGGAGCGCAGGCAGGAGACCCTCATGGCTTTCTGGCTGGTGGGGGGCGGGCTGGCCCTGCTGCAGGGCGGCCAGCGCATGTACCTGCACTATTTCCTGCTGCTACTTCCTCCGGTGCTGTTTTATTTTCACTGGTTTGTGAGAGACCAGCTGCCCCGCATCTTGTCTACAGTGGTGGTATTGCTTTCCCTGCTGGTACCTGCCTTTACGCATGCCAGCTATTATGCGGCCAGGGTGCCCCAGCTGTATAGCCGGCTGGAGCCTCAGATCCGCCCCGGCGGTTGGCTTCAGCAACTGCACCAGACCCTGGAGACCGATCCTGCACCGCTCAGGGAAGCGTTGAAGGCACAGGGCGTGCGCAGTATATGGGTAGCTGCCTTTGAGCCCCAGTGGTATATCCGCCTGGGTTTTGCACCGGCTACTCCCTATGTCAACTTCAATATGGCGCGGGTTCGCATGCTGTGGCTGGAGGAAAACCTGCGGGCACGGGCACCTTTCTCCGGCGAGGAAACCCTGGAGCAGGTCTATGACGCTTTTATCCAGGACCCCCCGGATGCCGTGCTGGACCCCCAGGGCTATTTTGCCGAGATGCGCCAGCGGATCTACTGGCTGTACCGTCACTATCGCCCGGACACGGTTGGACACATGCCCCTCTGGCTGCGCGCGCAGCCCTCTGAATAAGTTAGCCCATCCCTGGCTGTTTTCTTGCGTAAACTTGCTTGGTGGCATATGCCCCGGGCATCCTGATATTTTTGCACTATGATCTCTCCGCTGGAAATACGGCAACAAGCTTTTGGCAAGGCCATGCGTGGCTATAATGCAGACGAGGTGCGGGCTTTTTTGCAAAGCCTTTCCCAGGAATGGGAAAAAGTGCTGGATGATAACAAGCGCCTCAAAAGCGAGCTGGATAAGACCACTGAGCGCCTCAAGAGCTATACGGAGATGGAGGACATCATGCGTAAGACCCTGCACCAGGCAGAGCAGACCGCCCGCAGCACCCAGGAGGCCGCCCAGCGGGAAGCAGAGCTCAACCTGGCAGAAGCCCGGCAGCGCGCCGGCGCCATCATAGCAGAGGCGGAAATGGAGCGCAACCAGGTGCTGCACAGCACCCAGGAGTTGCTGGACAAAAAACAGCAACTGGTGGGAGAATTGAAGGCGTTCCTCAAAAGCGAGCTGACGGAGATAGAGCACTATGAACAGAACCTGGCCCGCAAAATGCAGCGGGCACCCCGCAAGCCCGCCGCGGAACCGGAGGCAGCACCCCGTTCGGGAGCTTCGGAAAAGATAGAACCGGAGAAAAGAACGGCTCCGGAGGCGCCTGTTGTCCCTGCCGGACAAGCACCGGAACCTGCGGCGCAGACTGTGCTCCCGCTGGTGGAAGCTGCGCCTATGCCCCCTGCGGAGACAGCGCCGGCGCCTGCCGAAAAAACCGGGTCACTGCCCCCCAAAGTTGAAACCCCTGCCGTATCTTTGCCTGCAACGCCGCGTTCGTTTTTCGATGAAGCTACGCAGGATACCCAATCGTCCATTGTCCTGGATCTTTCCCGGGACCTCTAATTTCCGCTGCTGCGCATGATACTCTCCGATACCGAAATACTGCACTGCATTGAAGAGGGAAGTATCGTGATAGAGCCTTTTCGTCGTGAATGCCTGGGCACCAACAGCTATGACGTGCACCTGGGTAAATACCTGGCCACCTATGTGGATGCCGAGCTGGATGCCCGCCGGCACAACCCTATCCAGGTGTTTGAGATACCCGAAGAAGGTTTTATGCTGAGACCCGGTACCCTGTACCTGGGCGTAACGCTGGAATACACGGAGACCCATAAGCATGTGCCTTTCCTGGAAGGCAAGAGCTCTACCGGCAGGCTGGGCATTGATATTCATGCCACGGCCGGTAAGGGCGATGTGGGCTTTTGCAATACCTGGACGCTGGAGATCTCTGCCGCGCTGCCAGTGCGCGTATACATGGGTATGCCCATAGGCCAGCTGATCTACTTTGCCCTCAGCGGAGAAGTGAATACGCTGTACCACACCAAATCCAGCGCCAAGTATAACCAGCGCACGGACAAGCCCGTGGAATCCATGATGTGGAAGAACCGTTTTTGAGTCAATAGATGAAACTCTCCTCCCCCCAACCGCTCTCAGAACTGGCCCGCATCCTGGGCATTCGTTTTGTGGGAGACCCTGATCACCTGGTCATGGGTATTAATGAGATTCACCGTGTGGAAACAGGCGATCTCACGTTTGTGGACGTGGAGAAATACTATAAGAAGGCCCTGCAAAGCGCGGCCACAACCGTGCTGATCAATAAGGAAGTGACCCCTCCCCTGGGCAAGGCGCTCCTGATCTCGGATGACCCGTTCCGCGACTATAATCGCCTGACAGAACATTTTCAGCCCCGTCTGTCCATGGATACCGTGGGCAGGAAGCAGAGCATACACCCCTCTGTGCGGCTAGGGCAGCATGTGGTCATGGGAGACCATGTGACCATTGAGGAAGGCGTGGAGATAGGCCACCACGTGGTGATAGGCTCTCATGTGCATATCGGTGCGCATACGATCGTTTATCCCCAGGTGACCATAGGCCATTATACCACCATAGGTAAGCATTGCTGTCTCAACCAGGGCGCCAGCCTGGGCGCCGAGGCGTTCTATTACAAGAAGCGGGAATGGGGCCGGGAGAAGATGCTGAGCAAAGGCTCTGTGCGGCTGGAGGACTATGTAGAGATAGGAGCCCATACCTGTATAGACCGCGGGGTGAGCGCAGAGACCCGTATAGGTGAACATACCAAGATAGATAACCTGGTGCAGATAGGCCATGATACCGTGCTGGGCAAACGTGTGCTGATAGCCGCCCAGGCCGCTGTTGCAGGCTGCTGTGTCATCGAGGATGATGTGATCATATGGGGCCAGGTGGGCATAGCCAGCAGCCTGCGTATAGGTAAAGGCGCCGTTATCCTGGCGCAGAGCGGCCTGATGGCGGATGTGCCTGCAGGCAAGACCTACCTGGGTAGCCCGGCCAAGGAGAGCAAGCGCCAGTTCCGCGAGATCGCTTCCGTGGAGAAACTGCCTGACCTGCTGCGCGAGATAGACGATAAGCGCAAGTAAGCGGTTCCGGGATCTACGTCTGGATCACGCCCGGGTTAAAGGTGCCGGTCTTGGTGTTGGCGTAGATACAGATAAACATTGGCCTAATGTGTCAGGTCAATCCAGAGATCTGTAGTTGTCTTCTGGTAAGCGGCAAAAATGATAAGAGATTTTTAGTACAAATAAATATAAGCCAAATAAAGAGAGCCGAGCTTTTAAAAGAGCATTTCTTTGTGAGAAATACAGGTCTGAATTTAATTCTTTTGAAGGGAAACTAAAGAGTTTGTCTAAACGAGCAACATATCCACTATGGTCTCCAAATCCAGGAAGAAACAATAAATTTGAAATTCTTTGTTTCTTGAGCTCTAATATTATTTGATTATTCTTCTGGGATTCTATCTCGAGATTTTTGAGATACTCTTCTATAGAAACCATGGGAGCAAAAACAGCTTCCTTATTTGAAATTCTTGAATTGCTAGGATCAAGATCGCAGGTATTTGTAACTAATATCCCTAGTGATGCGTATTTTTTACTATATATATTCTGTTTATTGTCCCAGTATGGATATCGTATATTTGCAATAATATCGCCTTGAAACCATTGTTTTACAGACGTATCTGCACTATAGAAATTTCCATAATTAATCTCATCATTTTCGTTATTAAATTGCTTTAGTGCATCAGAAAACGAGCTTCTTCTAGGTTCTACTAGATAAGAAGGCAGTAAATTCTCGAATGATTCTGAAGTAAAAGGCATAGCTTTTAACTCATCCAATCAAAAGGAGGATTATCTGTAGATTCCGATTCTAGTGCAGAATTAAAAGCGTCTATTTCACTTCTGGTTGCTGTACGAGATTCTTTAAAAATGTCAGTAGCCTTTGAAATTAATAAGATCCCTCGCTGTATAAAATCATTAAATTCTAGTCGTTCTTTGTTTTCTAATGCACAACTAAAACTTGGAATGCGATTATTTTCCAGGTCATTATAAGTAGAAGATGGAGAAAGAGTAGCCGACATTTGTAATGTCAGTAGCCGATTTTCATAGATATTTATTTGAGCGGGCATTGAAAAAGCTGCTACCGCTAATAAGCTTTTAGAGAAACCTATTGTTGGCAGTCTAAAGCTGTTGTTATATATGGGCTCCATGTTTTTTAATCTTTAGGTTGACTAATGATATTCAATGTCTTTTCTGTTATAGACTCAATGAATAATCTATTGGCATAGTCATGAGCTTCCTTCGCCATTTCTTCAAATCTTTTGTTTCTACTAGTTGTTTTTATCGCAGCTGTAGGCACAATACGCAAAATGGATTCTTCGTCCTCCTTCTGTTTAATGAGGAGGTGACTGGTAACATTGAGCTCTGCAAAATCTTCTATATGTAGAGCGGTTTGATGATTCTGAATCCAGTCCCTACCACCAGGTATTATATTTGCAGGCATTGTATACTTCAACCAATCTGCAACAAGATCATCTTTCCTATTTAGAGTGAATTCATTTATATATGTCATTTGCATGCTTGTGAAATTTGAGCCAAATCCATTCTCTTGATAGCTCTTATAACATGGGATAATAAATTCATTTAGAAAAATATCCCAGCCAGAATAAGGTGTTAGGCAATGCATACTAATAAAATCATCTGCAATGACTAAATATCTTGTTTTTGCTTCATTTCGGAATACTAGCTGATGGCGTCCATTTTCAATTGATTGAGAAACTTTAAGGTCCTGTTCAAACTTGAAGCTTAAAGAAACAGGTGCTTGTTTTTTATCAAATACAAGATCAATGCTTTGCAGATTCTCTGTGAATTCATTTATTTTTAATAGTACGGATTCCTCTTGCTCTTCAAATCGAACAAGAAAAATAGCTTCTATTATTTTATGATTGGGGTGATGCATAGCAAGAGAATAACACGCCTATCCAATGTGTAACAAAACTAGTATAATAGTTCGTGCCCTTTTTCTAAAGTTTTGAACCATAAGGGTCTATTGTCAACACTTAATCTGTAGGTAAGTTCCTACGTCTGGATCACGCCCGGGTTAAAGGGGCGGATCTCCGGGTTGCCGTTGGCTGTGGCAATGCCCAGGGAGATGTGCTTGCGGGTTTCGCGCGGGTCTATGATGCCATCCACCCAC
>JAHBTG010000099.1 GCA_019638695.1 Bacteroidota bacterium
ACGGCCTTTCGGCGACCCAAAACAAACTCGCCCCCACAAGGGGGCTCAGACAGTGTTTTGGGCTGTCTGCCTCTGGCCGCACCCGCTATTTCGCCCTTTTCGCTTAGGCCGTTCTTTCCCACAGGGGGAGAACTAACAGGCGGGGCTCCCCTCCCTGAGGGAGGGGTTGGGGGAGGGTTATTCCGGCAGGGCAGAGATCCTTCGCTCCGCTCAGGATGACGCGGAACGGTGCGAGCGGGGGGGGGGCAGCAGAAAACCACCCCCTGCCCCTCCTTAAGAAGGAGAGGAGCCGGAGTTGCCCCCCCGAAACGAGTTCGGCAGAACGAGGGATGAGCAGATACCCGCAGGCCGCACTTTCGGCTTGCGGCAAACGGGGCTTTTTGTAACTTGTAAGCGTTTCCTTGCGTTAAGGAGAGACAAGCTCGTAATCTATGAATGCCTATATCGTAACCGGCTATCGCACGGCCTTTGGCAAATCGGGCCGGGGGGGTCTTCGTTTCACCCGTCCGGATGACCTGGCCGCCACGGTCATCCGCCATATGAAAGCCCAGCTCCCCCAGTTTGACTGGGCACGCGTGGACGACCTGCTGGTGGGCAACGCCATCCCGGAAGCCGACCAGGGGCTGAACATGGCCCGCATGGTGGCCTTGCTGGCGCTCAACGAAAAGGTGCCTGCCGCTACGGTGAACCGCTATTGCGCCAGCGGGCTGGAGACCATCGCCATGGCCAGCGCCAAGATCCACGCCGGCATGGCCGACGCCATTGTGGCCGGCGGCAGTGAGAGCATGAGCCTTATCCCGATGGGTGGCTACAAGATAGTGCCCAACTACGAGGTGGCCCGCAACCACCCCGAATGGTACTTCAGCATGGGGCTGACGGCAGAGGCCGTGGCCGAAAAATACAAGGTGAGCCGGGAAGACTGTGACGCCTTTGCCCTGCAAAGCAACCGGCGGGCCGTGGCGGCCCAGCAGACCGGAAGGTTTACGGAGGAGATCGTCCCGGTGGAAGTGAAAGAGGTATATGTAGATGACCAGATGAAACGCAAGGAACGCACCTTCACCGTGGCGCAGGATGAAGGGCCGCGGGCAGATACCACGCCCGAGGCGCTGGCAAAGCTCAAGCCGGCCTTTACTGCCAAGGGCGTATCCACGGCAGGCAATTCCTCCCAGACATCCGATGGCGCCGCTTTTGTGCTGGTGGTATCGGAGCGCTTCCTCAAGGAATATAACCTGACACCCATTGCCCGCCTGGCGGGGTATGGGGTGGCCGGTGTGGCCCCGGAAATCATGGGCATAGGTCCGGTAGCAGCCGTGCCGCTGGCGCTGAAAACCGCAGGCCTGGGCCTTAAGGACATCACCACCATTGAGCTGAACGAGGCCTTTGCCTCGCAAAGCCTGGCCGTGATGCGTGAGCTGGACCTGAACCCGGCCATTGTGAACCCCAACGGCGGCGCCATTGCCCTGGGGCACCCGCTGGGCTGCACAGGCGCAGCCCTCACCGTGAAGCTGATCCACGAACTGCGCCGCCAGAACGGCCGCTACGGCCTTGTGACGGCCTGCGTGGGCGGCGGACAAGGCATTGCCGGGGTGATCGAGCGGCTGAACTAAGCGCTATTTCATATTCTTACCAGTAGGCATCCTATTTTCCCTAAATAATGGAAGTGAAGACTCAACAATTACGCGGCGGCCAGTGGCTCATCCAACCCTCTCAGCCGCAGGACATCCTGGTGCCCGAAGATTTTACCGAGGAGCAACGGACCATTGCCCAGATGTTCCGGGACTTTGTAGATACCGAGATCCGCCCGCACCTGGACGCTATCGACAGCTTCCAGCCCGCGGACATCATGCTGCAGAAGATGAAGAAAGCCGGTGAACAGGGCATGCTGGGGGTCAATATCCCCGAGTCCTACGGCGGCTTCGGCCTCAAGTTCAGCACCGGCGTGCTGACCACCGACGCCATTGGCGCGGGACACAGCTTCTCTGTGGCGCTGGCGGCGCACACGGGCATCGGCTCGCTGCCCATCCTGTATTTCGGCACACCCGCCCAGAAGGAGAAGTACCTGCCCAGGCTGGCCACCGGCGAACTGATGGCCAGCTATTGCCTCACCGAACCCGGCTCGGGCTCGGATGCGCTGGGCGCCCGCACCAAAGCGGTGCTGAACGCCGAAGGCACGCACTATATACTGAACGGCCAGAAGATGTGGATCACCAACGGCGGCTTTGCCGATGTGTTCATTGTCTTTGCCAAAATAGACGGGGACAAGTTCACGGGCTTTATCGTGGAAAAAGGCACGCCCGGCCTGTCGCTGGGCGAGGAAGAGAAGAAGATGGGCATCAAGGGCAGCTCTACCCGCCAGGTGTTCCTCACGGACTGCGCCGTGCCCAAGGAGAACGTGCTGGGGGAGATCGGCAAGGGCCACCTCATTGCCTTCAACATCCTGAATATCGGGCGCATCAAGCTGGCAGCAGCCACCACCGGGGCAGCCCGCCAGGTGATCAACGATGCCATCCAATATGCCAACGAGCGGGTGCAGTTCAAAGTGCCCATCAGCACTTTTGGCGCTATACAGCATAAACTGGCCGAGATGGCCATCCGCCTGTTCGCCTGCGAAAGCGCCCTCTACCGCACCAGCGACTATATCCAGCAGATGGAAGAACAGCTGCAGGCGACGGGCAAATCCTACGAGGAAGCACTGCTGGCAGCCGCCCAGGAATACGCGGCCGAATGCGCCCTACTCAAGGTATTGGGCAGCGAGATGCTGGACTTCGTGGTGGACGAGGGGGTGCAGGTGCTGGGCGGCTACGGCTTCAGCGCCGAGTATCCCATGGACCGCCCCTACCGCGACAGCCGCATCAACCGCATCTTTGAGGGCACCAACGAGATCAACCGCATGCTGACGGTGGACTACCTGGTGCGCAAGGCCATGAAGGGCGAACTGGACCTGCTGGGGCCCGCCATGGCGGTGCAGAAGGAGCTGATGAGCATCCCGGACTTCGGGGCGGAAACGGACACCAGCGTCTTCGGCCAAGCGCACAAGGCGGTGGGGCAGTTCAAGAAGGCTATCCTGATGACAGCAGGCGCTGCGGCGCAGAAGTATATGCAGAAGCTGGCCGATGAACAGGAGATCCTGATGGCCATTGCGGATATGGTGATGTATACCTATACGGCCGAAAGCCTGCTGCTGCGTGTGCAGAAGATACAGGGCACCCACCCCGCCAAAGACCTGCTGGCAGATATGCTGCAGGTGTATGTGAACGACTGTGCCGACCGCATTCACATGGCAGGCAAGCTGGCCATCAACGCCATGGCCACCGGCGATGAGCAGCGCATGATGCTGATGGGCCTCAAGCGCTTTACCAAGGTGGACGGGGTGAACGTAGTAGCCGCCCGCCGCCGTATTGCGAAGAAGCTGGTGGAGGATAACAGCTATAAATTCTCCTAATCATACGTAACCCCCTAAGAACACCCGCTCACTCTCTATTAGGCAATATGCAGGAAGCCCTCAAATCCCTCCTTCTCTCACTGGCAGACGACCTGCTGGTGATCGGTCACCGCAACTCGGAATGGACGGGCATGGGTCCAGTGCTGGAGGAGGACATTGCCTTTGCCTCCATGGCACAGGACAAGATAGGCCATGCGCTGGCCTTCTATGAGCTCCTGCACAGCCTGGGCGAGCCGGAACCCGATATCCTGGCCTTTACCCGCCAGGCGGCCGATTTCCGCTCCTGCCAGTTGGTGGAGTACCCTATCGGCGAATATGACTTCAGTCTGGTGCGGCACTTCCTGTTCGACTATGCCTACACCACGCGGCTGGAAGCCCTGAAGTCCGGCAGCTATGCGCCCCTGGCGGCGCTGAGCGAGCGCTTCCTGCGGGAACTGAAATACCATACCCTCCATGCCCGCACCTGGGTGGCCCAGCTGGGCAACGCCACGGAGGAAGCGCGCCTGCGCATGCAATCTGCCCTCAACGAGGCGCTGCCGATGGCTTACGGTATCTTTGAGGAAACACCTCATACCGCCGGCCTGGTTGCCGAGGGCATCCAGCCGCATGAGCAGGAACTGCGGGACCGCTGGCTGGCCGGTATCTCGGCGCTGATCGCCGGCACCCCGCTGAAGCTTCCACAGCCCACGGCAGGGGATATCCGGCCCTACCTGGGCGGCCGCCAGGGCCGTCACTCCGAACACCTGCAGCCGCTGTTAACCGAAATGACGGAGGTCTTTGCCATAGACCCTGCCGCAGCATGGTAACCGAGGCCCATATCCGCAACCTGCTGCGGGTGGTAAAGGACCCGGAGATCCCCACTGTCAGCCTGGTGGATATGGGAGTGGTGCACCGTATAGACCTGCCCGCCAACGGAGGCGTGCACGTAGAACTGATCCCCACGTTCTCGGGCTGCCCCGCCATGAGCGTGATGGCGCTGGAGGTGGAGCAGGTACTCAGGAAAGCGGGCTTTGCTCCGGTGACCGTGGCCATGAACAAGCAGGTGGCCTGGCACAGCAATATGATCTCAGAAGAAGGGCGCAAAGGGCTACTGGAGCACGGCCTGTCTCCCCCGCCCCACTATGACCCCAATACGCAGGATTACGCCCTGGAAGCGGCCACCTGTCCGCACTGCGGCAGTACCCGCACGGTGCTGAAGAACCCCTTTGGCCCCACTCTGTGCCGGGCCATCCACCAGTGCCTGGACTGCCAGGAGACCTTTGAGCAGTTCAAACCGGTATAAGAGGGTAAGCAGCTAATTAAACAGTACCACCAGCACATCGTAGAGGGCATGTGCCCAGGCGGTGATGCCAAACCCGCGCAGCATGAGTAGCAGGCTCATGAGCACGCCGAAGGCCGTGCGGAAGAAGAAGGCATACCAGCTCCAGGGATCGCCCATGCTGCCCAGAATAAAGTCAAAGTGCACCAGGCTGAAGATGACGGCGGTAATGAGAACGGTAAGGATGCGCGTAGGCGTACCATTCTGCTCCATACCCGCTATCATCAGCGCAAAGACGGTAAGCTTGACCAGTATGAGCCGGAAAAAGAACTCCTCGTAGAACCCCGCCCCCAGCGAAAGGCTGAGCTCCTGCCAGAAAGTGACGCCTTTGCCAGCGCTCATGGCCGGTATCCAGTTGATGACAATGGACAGGTTGAAGTAGATGACACCGGCCCATACCAGGGCCTCCAGCCACATGAACCCCAGCATACCGGTGCGCAGCTTGTAGCCTTGCTGGAAGTCCCGCACGATATAGAAGAGCCCTATGACCGCCAGTGCGGCGCTCACATAGAGGGTACCGTTGGGAATCAGCTCAAAGAACCACTTCATGAGCTTATCGATGGCATTGACCACCTGCACGTCCCCGCTATTGAAGAGCTTGCTCAGTTCATACAAGCCCAGCAGGATGCCTGCCAGCACAAAATTGTAGGAGTTGCGGCGGGTAAGGGCAAAATACCCGGGACTGCTTTCTTGCTCTTTTGCGGTTTCTGCCATAGGGATAAAGGCTATTGCTTTCAAAGGTACTAGGTAACCTTCAAAATAGGGTAATGATATGCCCATTTAGGCATATCATGGTCCGCCCCGCCTTACTTCTAAGCCCGCCACGACTCCCTTTACAGGGGGGAGTGTAAGCAAGCCTTCCTACCCTCTCTCCGTGGGAGGGACGTACCAGCGAGCCGCTACAACGCATGCTGTCATCCTGAGCGGAGCGAGCGGACCCCGAAATAAGGGAGGGGGGACGGCAGGTGCGCAAGTGTGGGGCAAGTATTTATAGCAGAACCACCCCCGGCCCCTCCTTAAAAAGGAGGGGAGCGAGAATCGTCACCCCGAACTCGTTGGCACTGATATACGAATTTACACTAGATTATAACTAGGTGATAATCAATAAGTTATGATTTATCGTTATGGCGTTTCAATGCTAAAGGGGTACCATATTTCTCATTGAGAAAGTGGTCGTCTTTAAGTGGGTCTAAGAAGTTCTTTTCAATGATAGTATTTAGACTTTGTTGAACTTGGTCAATTTTAGCTTCAAGCCTTGTTTCTATGCCATCCACTTTTACATTGAGAATATCCACTTTGGATTCCAAACCACTCACCCTTGCTTCCAGGGTATCAAGTCTTACTTCCACACCATGAATCCTTGATTCCACTTTGTCAAATCTTGCATTAATACCATTTTCAAGGCTAGAAATCTCATTTTTAATGAAATCAGTGAACTCTTGTTGGAATTCACGCAAATCTTTGCTGGTTAATGAGTCATTCATATAAGTGTATTGAATTTAGACTTCATGTTTATGGTGGTAAATACATGTTATATATCTATAAGTACAAATATACAGTAGCACATTTGAAACACTTGACAAGGGAATTTTACATGTGTATCTTAGTATTATTTAATTAATGATAATAGATATGCCAAATTTAGGACAACACATCAAGGCAGGCGTGGTATGTGGTGGATTAGCTGCTGGGGTAGAGAATGTATATGAGCAATTAAAATCCTCAGATGGGGAGAAGCGATTTGATTTTGCAGAGTTAGGTGCAGCTATTGGTATAGGTAGTGCAGTGGGTATATTAGGAGGTATGGCACCTGATGTAATAGAACCTGCTACTCATCCTAATCACAGGGGTCTAGCACATAGTATATTAGTTTTACTTGTTATAATCTTAATACTCAGGTTCTTATATAAGCAATTTAAGGATAATCCTATAGCTAAAGCAGGGATAATAGGATTTGGTGCAGGATATGCATCACATATTGCAATGGATAGTATAACACCTAAAGGAGTACCTATCGTATGAGAAAGACCAGAGGATACCACATTATTTCATGGAAGAATTATATTCTATTAGAATCAAAAGAGAAACTAGAATCGCATATTAACTATAGTTATATGCAGTCTGGTGATTTATATATTGATAAAATTAATAGTATAAACCAATCAATTGAACAACTGAAGAAAAGATACAGTGTATTATATATTGGACGTTCTAGCAAGGATAGTTTACTAAATAGAGTTGGTTATCATCGTAAAAATAGCTATAATGACATGTATATATTATATGAGTCACGCAAAGATTACATTATAAAAGCACTTGAGGATTTATTCATACATGAATTCGA